>CAZSMN010000285.1:0-5118 GCA_964607615.1 uncultured Chthoniobacterales bacterium
GCCGGCCAGATCAATACGATTCCCTTTTCGCACGAGCATGTCGCTCCGCTGCTCGAAGACCCGCGGATCAAGATGGTGAGCTTCACGGGAAGCGCCGGCGTCGGCTGGGCGCTCAAGTCCAAAGCCGCGAAGATCAAGGTCGCGCTCGAACTCGGCGGCAATGCCGCGGTTGTCGTCGAGCCGGATTCCGACTGGCAGGCCGCCGTGCCGCGGATCGCCGCCGCGGCTTATGGTTACGCGGGCCAATCGTGCATCAGTGTTCAAAGGATCCTTGTGCACGCGGAGATTTACGATGCCTTCCGCGACGCGCTCGTCGCCTGCATTCCGGAAAAAATCAAAGCGGGTGACCCGGCCGACCGCGCGACCGTCGTCGGCCCGATGATCAATGCCGGGGCGCGGGAGAAGGTTGTGAAATGGATCGACGAGGCGGTGGCGGCCGGAGCGCGGAGCCTCGTGCCGGTCGAGACCTCGGGATTATCGCTTCTATCGCCGGTCCTGCTCGAAAACGTCCCCGCCGGCTGCGCCGCAGTAAACGAGGAAGCCTTTGCTCCCCTCGCCGTTCTCCAGCCCTATTCGACCTTCGAGGAGGCGCTGAATCTCGTGAACGACTCCGCCTTCGGACTCCAAGCCGGCATCTTCACGAACGACCTGCAAAAGGCCCTCCGCGCCTTCGAGGAAATCGAAGCCGGCGGTGTGCTGATCAATCAGGTCCCCACCTTCCGCGTCGAAAACATGCCCTACGGCGGCGTGAAGGAGAGCGGCTTCGGCCGCGAAGGCCTCCGCTATGCGATGGAGGAAATGACGGAGCTCCGCAGCCTGATCATCAACCGGTCCTGAAGCCTCAGGGCTCGAGCGCGACCGGGTTGGTCAGCGTCCCGATGCCCTCGATCTCGATCTCGACCACATCGCCGGGTTTGAGCCAAACGGGCGGAGTCCGCGCCATGCCCACGCCGCTCGGCGTGCCGGTCAGAATGACGGTCCCCGCGCGGAGCGTCGTGCTGCCGCTGTAGAAGGCGATCAGCTCTCGGACGCTGAAGATCATGTCCGACGTGTTCGAACTCTGCATCGTCTCGCCGTTGAGCCGGGTGGAGATCGCAAGGGAATCCGGATCCTTCAGTTCGTCGGGCGTGACCAATACCGGCCCCATGGGCAGAAAGGTGTCGAAGGTCTTTCCTCGGCACCACTGGCTGCCGCCGAATTGCTTCTGCCAGTCGCGCGCGCTCACGTCGTTCGCGCACGTGTAGCCGAGCACGTAATCGAGGGCGTCTTCGCGCGAGACATTCTTCGCATCGCGGCCGATCACGATGGCCAGCTCACACTCGTAATCGACCTCGTGGCTTGCCAGCCGCGTGGGGATCAGGATCGGTTCGCCCGGATCCTGAAGAGCCGCCGGCGTTTTCATAAAGAGGATGGGAAATTTCGGAAGCCGCCCGCCGGTTTCCTCCGCATGCAGGCGGTAGTTCAGGCCCGTGCAGAGCACAGCCGAAGGTAGCACAGGGGCTAGAAGCCTCTTCACCTTCACGACCTCGTCGGAGCCCGATTTCTCCCGATACAGGTCGCCTTGCAGCCGGCGCACCACGCCATCGGTTCCAAGAACCCCGAATCCCACACTCCCGCCGTTCTCCTCAAAGCGCACAATTTTCATCGTGCCCGCCAGCCTGCTCCTCGAACCCGCCCGGCGTCAAAACGTCTCCGCAAAAAAAGAACGGGTTGCGGCTACGGGCCGTTTTTGCAATCATCAGAAAAACTAATACCTGCCATGGCAAAGCCACTCCCACCCTTCCGCTACCAGAAGCCCTTTCCCCTCGGTGAAGACACCACCACCTACCGGCATCTGACGGGAGAGTTTGTCTCCGTGAGCGAGTTCGAAGGCCAGCCGATCCTCAAGATCGAACCCGAGGCGCTCACCCACCTCTCACAGGTCGCGATGCGCGATGTGTCGTTCCTCCTCCGCCCCGCGCACCTCGCGCAGGTCGCCGCCATTCTCGACGACCCTGAAGCCAGCGACAACGATCGCACGGTCGCCCTCACCCTCCTCCGCAATGCCGAGGTTGCCGCGCACGGCGTTCTTCCGTTCTGTCAGGATACCGGCACCGCCACCGTCGTCGCCAAGAAGGGCCAGCAGGTCTGGACCGGCGGCCACGATGAAGAGGCCATCTCGAAAGGCATCTACGAGACCTACACGAAGGAAAACCTCCGCTACTCGCAGACTGCCGCGCTGACGATGTATGAGGAAGTCAACACCGGCACCAACCTCCCCGCACAGATCGATGTCTATTCGGTGGACGGCATGTCCTACAATTTCCTCTTCGTCGCCAAAGGCGGCGGATCGGCCAACAAGACCTACCTTTTCCAGGAGACCAAGGCCCTGCTCAACCCCGCGAGCCTCGAGAAATTCCTCGTGGAAAAAATGCAGAGCCTCGGCACCGCGGCCTGCCCGCCCTACCACCTCGTCTTCGTCATTGGCGGAACCTCCGCCGAGGCCTGCCTGAAGACCGTCAAGCTCGCCAGCACGAAGTATCTCGACTCCCTCCCGACCGAAGGCAACGACCTCGGCCAGGCCTTCCGCGACATCGAACTGGAACAAAAGGTCCTCAAAGCCGCGCAGGCCTGCGGGATCGGCGCGCAATTCGGAGGCAAGTATTTCGCCCTCGACGTGCGCATCGTCCGCCTCCCGCGCCATGGAGCCTCCTGCCCGGTGGGCATGGGCGTCTCGTGCTCAGCCGACCGGAATATCAAGGCCCGCATCGACAAGGACGGCCTCTGGGTTGAGGAACTTGAGACCAACCCCGGCCGCTTCATCCCCGACCGCTACCGCCAGGCGTCGGCCAACCACCGCGTCAAAATCGATCTCAACCGCCCGATGCCTGACATCCTCGCCGAGCTGAGCAAATACCCGGTGACCACCCAGCTCGAGCTCACCGGCACGATCGTCGTCGCCCGCGACATCGCCCACGCCAAGCTGAAAGAACGCCTCGACAGCGGCGCAGGGCTCCCCGACTACTTCAAGAACCACCCCGTTTACTACGCAGGGCCCGCCAAAACCCCGAAAGGCCTTCCCTCCGGATCGTTCGGCCCGACGACGGCCGGCCGCATGGACAGCTACGTCAACCTCTTCCAAGCCAACGGCGGCTCAATGGTCATGATCGCCAAGGGCAACCGCAGCCAGCAGGTCACCGACTCCTGCCACAAGCACGGCGGCTTCTACCTCGGCTCGATCGGCGGCCCGGCAGCGATCCTCGCGAAGGAAAACATCCGCAACGTCGAAATCCTCGAATACCCCGAGCTTGGCATGGAAGCCGTGTGGAAAATCGACGTCGTCGACTTCCCCGCCTTCATCCTTGTGGATGACAAAGGCAACGACTTCTTTCAGCAGATCAAGGACTGCCAGAGCTGCGCCGTCCCGGCAAAGTAAGCAGCATTTCAGGGAGCCGCGGACTGGTTTGTCAGACCTGCGGCGCCTTGGGAATCCGGCCGGCCGTGATGACCACGCTCGTTCCCTCGGGAACGGTCGCAAAGACCTCGATCACGTCGCGCGAGCGCATCCGCACGCAGCCAAAGCTGGCCGGCTTGCCGATCCGTTTTTCCTCAGGCGTGCCGTGAATGTAGATGCCGCGGTTGCGGGCATTGCGGTTCTGCGGATCGAGACCCTCGAGCCACAGAATGCGGGTGACAATCGGGTCGCGACCTCTCGCGTTGGGCGGAAGGATTTCTCCCGTGGGAGTGCGTCCCCTCAAGACTGCGCCCTCCGGCAGACGATCGCCGATTTTTGCACAAACCCGAAGATGGCCCAAAGGCGTGCGATAGCTCCCGGCCGAGTCGCCCAGCCCGAACTTTGACGTCGAGACCGGATATTTTTTAACGACGACTCCGTCTTTGACCACTGCGAGCTTCTGCTCGGCGACGCTGACGACGATTTCCACCTGGGTCTTCACCGAAGCCGGCTCCAGCGCATGGAGCGGCGCAACAACTGCGATCAGGGCGATCAGCGAGAAAAAGCGGAAAACGACGGGCATGAACATCAGCAATCAGGATTCGTGCCACTTCCCGGCTCGCGAGCCGTTTGAGGAAGCGCGCGGCACCATCGCGGAAAACACGCGGTTCCGCCACCGAAAAAACAAAAGGCTCAATCTTCCTCGTCGCTGCCCTGCGCGTCACCGAGCCGGTTCGACGTGCAGGTTCCGCGTTTGGACGATTCGATGAAGTCGAAGAAGAGGTGCGCCTCGGGGCCCCAGGTCAGCTTTCTCGCCTCAGCCACTCCCTCGCGCACCGTGAGCCCGCTCCGGTAGACGAGCTTGAATGCCCTCTTGATCTCCATCCGCGTCTCCATGGAAAAACCACCACGGCGGAGGCCGATGACGTTGATCCCGACAAGGATGTTGCGGAAGTTCGCCGTCACAAACGGCGGGATGTCTTTGTTGAAGCTGGATCCGCCGGCAATCATCGCGCGCTGGCCGATGCGGATGAACTGGTGGAACACACTTCCGCCACCCAATACCGCAAAATCCCCGACGTCCACGTAACCTGCGAGCAGGCAGTTGTTCGTGATGATGATGTTGTTTCCGAGGGAAACATTGTGCCCGAGGTGGCAGCCGACCATCAGGAAGCAATCGTTGCCGACGACGGTTTCGGTCTCAGGCTTCGTGCCCCGGTGGATGGTGACGTATTCGCGAAAACGGTTTCGATCGCCGATGCGGACATAGCTGCGCATGTCGGCCTTGTGCGCAAAATCCTGCGGTGGCGCGCCGATGACGGCCCCGTAGCCGACCACATTGTCCGAGCCCATGATCACGTCGCGGTCGATGACGGCGTTGGCTTGAATCACGCTCCGCTCTCCGATGCGGACCCCCTCCCCGATCACTGCGCGCGGCCCGACTTCGACATCGGCGGCAAGTTCGGCAGCGGGTGAGACGACAGCAGTGGGGTGAATCTTCATAAAAGTCCGGCGTCACGGAAACTGAAGTAGGGGGGATTTCCTCCCGTGGCCCGGCCCAGGATCACGTGATCGATAAAGTTGATTTGCAGCAGCGCCGCCGCCTCCTTCAGCGCGGAGGTCAGTCGCCTGTCCGCCTGGCTCGGCTGCGGGTCGCCGCTGGGATGATTATGCACAAGGATGAT
>CAZSMN010000286.1:0-5084 GCA_964607615.1 uncultured Chthoniobacterales bacterium
GGTACGTTTTCGCGCTGAATTTGGCCCGAATAGGGAAATGGAAGTGTGCTGACCTCTTTTCGGATTCTGGCGTTCTCGGCTGCGATGCCCTCCGCTTTGGCCAGTTCCATTTGAAGACGGGCAAGCGTCTTCGTCGCACTGACAACTGATTTGATGGTGCCGGGTGTATTTGCTGGCAGATAGCCCAACAAACGCAACGCTCCTTCGGCACTGGCGAGCTTGGTTTCTCCATTCGGCAGCGTCACCGTAAACTGGTGGACGATATCGCGGCCTGATTCGTCACTGGAATCGGCTTTTGTCCAGTCAGAGACCCGCCTCTCCACGGGTTCTCCTCGAGAGTCAATGTCCTCCACGACCTCGTATTGCCAGACATAGCCACGAAGGACGGCACCGGAAGGACCGGCGATGCGTGTTTGAAAAATGATCGGCTCTTTTGGCCGGAACCGCGAGGCCTGAGACGGCGAGCCGGCACCCGCCATCAGATCCACATCGCTCAGCGGGGACCATCCTCCTACGGAGCCGACATCGCCTTCACGGGCGAAGCGGGTAAGCATGTCGACCAATCCGGCCCGGGCGGCATCGAGATCGGCGATCATCGGGCGCACGTCGCGGGCGAAGGGCAGGATGCGCTTTTTGATCCGGTCGATCAGCGCCAGAGCGGCCATGGCCACCCGGCGGAAGAGGCTGGCATCCTTATCGGCCAGCGCCTGCCAGAAGCCTTTTTGCCCGAATTCGTTCCCAAGGAAGTCGTTTACAAACTCATCATCCCATTTCTCGGGAGAGTATTTCCGAGCCACCATGTGCGCGTTGTGCGCGGAGCGGTCCCCGGCGAGCCCTAGAATGAAGTTTTGGAATTCCCGGTAGAGCTTGGGGTTGCCCGCTTTAATCGAGTGGCCCAGTTCGTGACCAAGCAGGTGCAGGAGCGGATACGTGGCGTCTTTGCTGACAACGATGACGTCAGGCGCGGCTTGGGGGAAAACGGCGGCCTGTATCCCGTCTGCCGGGATGCCGGAGACAAAGACTACCCGACGACCAAAGGCAGATTGTAACGCTGTTCGTAGAGCGGCAAATACTGAATCAGATCCGCTTCCTCCTGACTCTCGAAGTAATCCGCGTCGATACCCTCTAACCTCGCCAGCGCTGCCGAAGTAAGTCCGTTGTGCAAACGCCCGAGCAGCTTCAATTGCGTCTCGTTCAGATCGTCCAAATTCAGAGTCGGCGGCGGGCCAAAGTGCGAGCTCGGCTCGGAGGGTGTCGGATTCGGAGAGGGTGTCATCGTTGCGAGGGTATGCAGGGGCCGCGGGCGCGTCAGGAGATTTTTGCGGGGTGAGGGGAAGAGCCGTTGTGGAGCGATCTTTCGCGGAGAAGACGATCTCGTTGATGGGGATCTCCATCCCCTCGAAGCGTGCATCCCCCGAATACTTCTTCCCGGCGCCCTTCTTGAGGTAGGCGATCGTCAGGTGCGGGCGGTAGTCAGGGAAATCGCTCTTTACCGGATGGGCGGCATTGAGGGCGGAGTTAAGCTGGCGGATGCCGGCGCCCAGCACATCCACCTTCAGGACGTCGTACGGTTTGTCCGCGTTCTCAAAAAGCGAGGTCTTCCCCAGGCGGAGCGTCACGGGGCCAACCTGCGAGGCCACCGCTTGCACCTGGTCGGGAGTAGCATCGATGCCGTAGAGAACGGTCACATGCGGATCGGTCTCGCGGCCGTAGCCGGTCTCCTCGGTGTAAAGGTCCGCCTCGGGGATGCCGGCGCCGTATTCCAGAATCGGGCGGGCCAGCGCCGGCGGGATGTTCAACTGGGTGGAGTTTTTCTCGAACGGTGCCGGGGTGCGGGCGAAGGTTTTCCCCTCGCTCGTCTGGAAGCCGTATTCCGGCCGGCCGGTCGTGAGCCGGCGCTCCAAGGCGGTGAACATGTCATCGACGGTCGCGAAGGCGAACCCATGCTGGTTGAGCGAGTCGCGGAGCACGTCGGGATCTGGCGCGGCTGGGGAGAAAATGCGGTATTTGGAAAATCGCCGGAGGTCGCGGTAGTTGCCGCGCCCGAGTTTGTCGACGGCGTCATAGAGCCGGCGAAGCTCACCGGATGCGGATTTCCAGTAAGGCGACTTGGGGGAGGGGAGTTTGCCTGAGCGCTCGATGGCATCGAGGAGTTCACGTCCCTGAGATCCGGAATCCAGCGCAGCATCCTTCCCGCCTTCGATCTCGGCGACCATCTCCGCGTAGCCCGCGTCCGTGATCTGGCCATCCAGCCATTTCATCTCCGCCTCCATCGCCATGTAGGCCTGTTGGAAGAGCGTTCCGTCGAGGGCGTTGCCCTCAGCGTCAATCTGGCGTGCGATGGCGCGCAGGGCTTTGATCGCCTGCCGGAACCATTCGACGATGCGATCGATCAAACTCGAGGCGGTCGCTTCGGTGATCTGGCCGGCATTGCGAAGTTGGGCGATCTGGCGGGCAAACTCGGAGAGGACAATGAAGTCCGATGCTTTGATGCGGTCTCGCCCTACCTTTTTCCCGAACCATCCCTCCACATCGGCAACCGTCTTGGCAATGGGGGCCGCGTCGTAGGCATCACCAAAGTAGGCGTTGAAGCTCGATACCAGCGCCTCTTCGACCATTTTGCGCTCGGCGCCTTCGAGCTCCTCAATGCGAGCGGTGAGGTCTCTCCACATCGCAGCGGCATCTTGGAAGACCCAGGTATCAAACGGTTCCGGCTTTCCAGCGGTCTCCCACTCCTTGCGTTTGGCGATCAGGGCTGCCGCATGCCGGAGTTCCTCATCGATAACGGCGGAGTCGTATTCGGTATCAATTGATCCGTCCGGGAGTGCGGCTTGGCTCTTGTTCCAATTCAGGACGATCGTCCCGTCCGGTTCGAAACTTACTTGGGTGGCACCTCGGGTGTTCTGGAAACGAAGACCGGGGAGACTAAAAACTCGTTTGAGCAATCCCAGATGATCCCGCGTTCCGGACCAAACGTGATCCGCCGTTCCAGAAGCGTTTGAGGATTCCTCAGATGAGGGGGCAGGCGGAGTTTGCGCGCCTCCAGCGGACCCGGGAGTATCCCCAGATTCACCCCCACTTGATACCTCCGCTCGGCTGCCGCTTCCTCCGGTGGCATCTGTTTGAGCCGGGCTTCCATCGACGGGGACATTTGCCATACCACCCGAAACGGGCGCAACCTCTGTTCCCACGTGAACTCCTCCCTCCACTCCTCCAACGACGGAGGGAGCGGGTCCAGCGGGAGCTCCATCGGGCGCCAATCGCTGTCCGTCTTGCGCGGCGGTGGGTTGGGATACTGGCTGTCCATCTCCCGAAGAGTATGCAGGCGCGGGAGCGGCGTCAGAGGATTTTTCAACCCGCACTTCGGTTGGCGTAAACGTCCCCTTCCACCCGGCGGCAATCTTTTCACCGGTGGCCTGTGCCTCTTCGGGGGTGGCTGCCTGCACGGTTGCCGCTCGGGTCTCCTGAAAGCCGCTTTTGTCCGGCTTGCTCAGAAAGGTAATGCGGTAGGTGCCGGGGCCGGTGGCCTTCGTTTCAGCCGTGCTTGTTGCCGGCTTGGACTCCGCTTGCTGCGGGCGGCCTGTCTTGGAAAGGATCGTGTCGCCCGTTTTGCGCAGCGTCTGCGTCATTTCGCCGGGCTTGGCGGTGTCGGCGGCGGGATCGTAAGCGAAGCGTTGCGGGTTCTTGGTGACCTTCCGACGAACGTCGCCTTCCATGAGGGCGAGGGCCGGACCGGTGACCACCCAGCGCGTTCCGCCGTTGGCGGTCGGCTTCTGAATCAGGAACCCCTGTTGTTCGAGGGCCTGTCCCAAGCCGGCATCGATCTTCCCGCCGGTGAGGACGGTTTGCAGACGACCGATGATCATGTGGCCGGCGACGACCTTTTTCAGTGCGCTGTCGGGAATCGATGTCCATCCCGGGAGGCTCGGCCCGAGATCGCGCCCCAGGGCAGCCGCTTCGGCAATCACGGCCGGACGCCCCTGCACGGCGGCAGAGAGCACTTCGGGATCTTCGTTCGGCGCCACGGCCTTAATGGTCGCCTCAAGGATCTGCGGATCGTTGGCGAGCACCTGGACGGCCACACTGGCGCGCGTGCGCTGCACGTCGCGGAGGAGATCGGCGGCCGTTGCCGGGGTGAGGGGAGTTGATCCGGTCGGGAGTTCGGAGTTGAACTTTGCAAGACCCTCGGGAGTCTGCGCGCTCTGGAGCCGCTGGTATTGCGTATCGAGCACGCCAAAGGCCCGGTCGAGCCGGGCGGTGCGCGAACGGTCGGCCCGCTCGGCGGCGAAGTTCATTCCGACACCCAGAAGCAACCCGGAGAGCGCCGCGACGCCGCCGGCGGTGAGGCCTTCCCCTCGAATCTCTTCCCACGAGCGATCATCGAGGCCCTGCAGCTTGTAGAGATAGCCCTGGTAGGAGGATTGCAGAAACTCCTGCGCGCCCTCTTCGACCGTCTCCTTACCAATGTCGAGAAGGCGCTTGAAGGCGCCGCCGGTCACCTTGTCGAGTCGGCCCAGCGCGCGGGCCATCGGGAGACCTTCGGTCGAACCAAGGCCGGCGCTGGCCAGCGCATTGAGGTAAAGCTGTGTCTCGGAGAGTTTCTTACCGGAGGCCTCCGCGCGATCCTTGGCCTCGTAGTATCCACTGCCGAAGGCTTGTGCCGCGCCAACCGCGGCGACGGCGGGGAGACCGACAAAAGCGGCTGGCGCAAAAGCCAGCGAGGAACCGGCGCCACGCCCGATCTGTGCCGTCAAAGTGTCGGCTTTCTCGCCCATTAAATCCGCCGTGCCTTCTCTCGCTGCTTTGGCGAGAGCCCTCAAGCCCGTCTCTTCAGGATCGATCCCGAGCGCCTTGGCTTCCACCAAGGAAAGCGTGTCGAGCAACCCAGCGCCAACGTCCCAGACACCTGCGGTGGGAGAGAAAATCGCCGCGCGGGTCCGCCCTACCACCTCATCCCACAGTGCAGGGAGCTCGGTCAGCTGCTTCTCCCCGCGGAGTTCTTTGACAAACGTGGCGCGATCGCCGCCCATGGCCTCGACCTCTTCAACCGGCTCTTCGCGGGCAGCCTGGCCGTGGCCTTCCAG
>CAZSMN010000287.1:0-5072 GCA_964607615.1 uncultured Chthoniobacterales bacterium
CGGGAGGAGGACCGGGATCGCCGGTTGGTGGAGGCGGATCGCTGATCGGGGGATCTCCACCTGGAGGATCGCCGCCACCCGGAGGATCGCCTGTTGGTGGGTCACCAGTCGGCGGATCGCCCGTGGGAGGATCGGTGGGATCGCCCGTGGGCGGGTCAGCCGGGGGGTCAACAATGACCGGTGGGTCGCCGGGATCAGGCGGCACGTAAGGATCTGGGCACGTTTTTCCGTCCGTGCTTTCGGAGGACGTGATGCACGAGGCCGGGAGATTCGTCCAATCCGTGGCGAGGAATTCATCCCGCCCGAAGTCTCCCGCTTTGACCACCGTAGGGGTGCCCGTCCCGACGCGTAGCCACCACAGGCCGTTGTAGTATTGCAGCCATCGGTCGGTCCACGCGCGGCGACGCACGAACAGCCCGCTTCTTCCGGCGAGCGAAGCCGTCTGCCAGTCGAAGAACACGCTCGCAGGGCTCATGGGACGATGATTTCGCGGGCGAGCCGCAGGTTGAAGGTCTGGGCGGAGCGGACGATCTGGCGAACATCACCCGCGTAGGACAGCGGCTGAATCCACTGGATTTCGCAGAGGGCCGAAAAGGCGGTTCCGGCGTCGTCCTCGTAATTGGAAAGCGCCGCTTCGAGCTTTGAGGCTTCGAGCTGGCAGAGCACGCGATAGCGCGTCCAGTCCCACTCACCGATGGTCTCATATCCCCCATCGGAAATGGCGAGAATCCCCTCGGGATCAGATTCCTTGAGGCCAACGGTTATGATCGAAGGGCCGATGGGCATCAGGCTCTTTCCACCATCTGCCGTGAAGCCAATGTCCACGATAAGGTGGTCACCGCTTTTGCAGTAGACCACAGGATCGCCCACCTTCCACGAGTCGAGGCCGTGCGGGTAAACGCGTCCGGTGCGAACGTCAACGTTGATCGGCACCGCACCGTCGTCCATCCACGACCGCTCGAAGATGCCGATGGGGATGATTGCCGGGTCGGAAGTCCCGCTCGAATTGGTCGCCGTCAGTCGCGAGAGAAAAACGCCGGGAGCCGTCGCCGGGCCCCGGATCTGGCCAGTTGCAGAATCGGCAGTCACGCCCGGCGGCAGTCCGCTCCACGCCCAACTCGTGGGCGCAGGCGTGTTCGTCGTGGCCGGTTGGTAATACCACGCCTCACCCTGCCGGTAACCGAGGATGCTGGTCGTCGTGTCGATGATCGGAATGGCCATTATTGGATCTCCGCTTTGGCTTCGCTGAGGGCGAAAAAGACCGTGCCCTTCGCGCCTCGCACCGAATTCTCGGTGTCAAACTCCACGAGCCGCGCCCGGAGCGCGAAGCTCGCTGACGGCGGAACGACTGCCGCTGCCGTCCAGTTCCCGTAGGCCATCTGGTCGGCGTGAAGTGCGCCGTTGATGTCGCGTCGGATTGCGCAGCCGAACCGGTGCGTGATCTTCAGCCCGGAAAGGATGATCCGTTGGGACAGAAGTGGCTGCTCGACCCATGTGACGTCCTCAAGGTTCTCTCCGGTTGGCGCTGGCGTGTATTGGCCAGGAGCGGAACCCACGTCAATTCGCAGCAGGTATTGGGCGCGGGTGGTCGCGTTGAAGAGCTTGAGGGCCAGCTTGAATTCCAGACTGAACGCCGTGCCCGCCCGGAGCATCTGGTCGTTGATATGCAGCATGAACAACTCGCGATCGAAATCGATTGGGTAGAACGAATTGGTCGAGCCGTCCCGGGCGAGCCGATACCAAACGCGACCGTCGCTTCCTGCGAAACCGCCCGGTTCCAAATACGCACCGCGCCGTCCGAGCCCACCCGGCACGAGCACATCCGCGCCGGTCCCGTTCTCGCACACCCGGCCTTCCATCGAGGAGGCTGGCACGAGCGGAACGATGATCGGCTCCAGCGCCGCGTCGTGGATGGCGGGAAGCAACCCGGCTGGCTTGGGCAGGTTCTTTCCGTCGTCCGGAGCAGAGGCTGCGTCGAAATCGGCCGCAAACTTGCCGGGGAACATTTCGGCCCGGTCTGGGATCTCTATTTCGAGCGACTTGCCCGTGTCAGTGCCCGAGCGAGCGGCGGGGTTGACCGAGGGGAGCAGGTTCTCAATCGCCGTGACGCGGAGCCCGAGCGCCATGAGTTCATCCTCCAGCCCGTCAATTTGGCCAATGGAGTGGTGATGATCCTGGAATGCCGACTTGGGTCCGGCGGCAGTAATCGTGACCGCGTAGGCGTTCAGACCCGGTGGCGGCTGAGTGTCGGGAAAATCGATCACGACCGCATTCTCTGAGTCGAAAGTCACGGCGAACTCGTCGTCGCGCAGTCGCCGTCCACCATCAGAGTTCTCGCGCACCGTCATATGCAGGGCAGAGGTGCCGAGCATGTGGTCGAGATTGAACGAGCGGCTCGCCCCGTCGCCGATCACGCCAAGGTAATGCTGCTGTCCGGTAATGATCTGGTCGGGCGTCCACGGGATGTAATCTCGCGGCTGCGGCGGGCGCAGCCAGTCAATCTGGGGAACACTCGCGAGTTCCTCCCAGATCTGCTCGCGGGTGATCGTGACCGGAGCGGAAAAGAGCGTCACAATCCGCCCCGGAACTGTCGGGTTGTTGAGATCGCCTTCGGCGTCCACAACCTCCGCTTCCACCTCGAATGGCAACTGGACGGAAGTTTGCCCACGCAGGGCCGAGGCAAGCTCGGCAGTCTTCAGGTCCATCGTGAAAGTGATGTCACCCTCGCGGAAGGTGTGAACCGAGATTGTCATTAGCGGCCAAGGGGCAGCTTCGAGCGGACCAGTGAATTCGATGTAGGCGTTGTTCACCTCGGGGTTCGTGACGACGAACCGGGTCTTGCCATCGGTCCACATGGCGTTGAGCGCGGCGGCGATTTCATCTGGGCCGTCCTCAATGCCGATCAAACGCGAACTGCGGTAATCGAACTGGAGGTAGTAGGTGCCCTCGAAATCGGTGGGCACGGTGAGCGCCTGAACCTCATTCGTGTTGATCGAACTGCCATCTACCCGAGGCGATCCGGCACGAATCCTCCGCACCGAGGGAGCGTCTGCCAGAACCCGCTCATGGCTACCGGAGAAGGCGAACGGCGACTGGATCAGGCGAAGCTCGTGCCACCACCGTCCGTTGTCCTGGTAAGCGCGGACACGGACGAAGCTGCGCGGAAACAGCCGGTTTGTGCGAACCTCGAAAGGAACCGGAACGCTGTGATTGAACCGCAGGAGCCAGCAACCGAGGTCCGTCGACGGACGAACCTCTGCCAGATTGTAGTAGGTGTTTTCCGGGAGCGCGACGAGCGCGGCGCGAACGGATTCTGCAGTGGCATCGAATGCGATGGGAACGCTCTCCTGGCCGGGCACCCCGTTCTTTTCCAACACATCTTCGCCGACCAGATAATTGAGCGTGAAGGTGCCCGCACTCGGAGGTGCCAGAACCGGGCCAATGGAAGCTCGAAGGGTTCTGAGCTTGAGCCTTTTCTCGACGAGGGTGTTGTTCGAGTCCCGGTCGAGCGCCCGCAGGACGAATACCGGGGTGTCACCCAGAGTGAGTGAGGGCAAGGAGAACGATCCCCCATCACGAGTGATCAGCGTTCTCCGGGAGAGATCGACATGAAGAAGAAATTTGCTCATCGCGCCGCCGTCGGCGCGGTGTCAATGGGCGGCGGATCGTTCTGAAGATCAAAGGCCCACGGATTGAACGGCACCGCACGAAAGGGAAACGGAGGATTCAGCGGCGGAACTTTGTTCTCGGCCGCCTTCTTCCGCTCTCGATTCTCCCGGTTCTGGCGTGGGTCGAGGCTCATATCGTCCAGAATTCCCCTTTGAAGGTGGTCGCGTTCAGGAAGGCGTAAACGCGATTGTTCGCGTCGTTGATGGGTGCCAAAAGGGCCGCGAAGATCGAGTCGGCCAAGCCCCCGATCAGCCCGGTTCTCAGGGTGATCGGGTCCGGGGGTTTGATCGGCACCTGACGCCGAGGGGCATGTGCGAGATTCCAGAACACATCATATTGCGGATACACCACCCACGAACCATCGGGCTCCGCGTCCTCGCCTCCCTCCGGGCTTGGCGGTGAGACCATCCATAGCGTTGCGATCTTGATCTCGTCGGTCTGGGGTTCGACTGCCGTGCCCATGAGCCGATCCATCGCGGTGGGCTCTTTCGGTGGTTCCCATTTCGGGACGGCCACAAGACGATACTTTGACTTGGCGGAATTGGCGTAGCTGGCGTTGAGAACCGTTGAGATCGTGACCGTCTGAGCCGTGGAAAACGGATCTTGGATGTCGACCTGTTGATTGGTGGCGACACGCGGCACGATGAGGACAATGTCGCAGGCTCGGAGTTCCCGGGTGCGCTCCTCCTCGGCCTGCGGATCGTAGGGTGAGACGACCCGGCTTCCTCGCGCTGCGGGTTTCACGCCGATTGCCTCAAAGAACTTCGGGTATCCTTCGGCGGGAAGCTCAAGGAGATCGCCCCCGGATGACGCGGCGAACCCTTGGCTCTTGGTGGGATTGCGCCAGCCTGGGGTCAGGTATGGGCGGTCCTCGTCGGTGAGAGCGACCTCTTTGGATTCGCCATCACGCTCGGAGGAAATCGTGACATCCCGACCGTTGACGAATCCGGGTCGCACGAACACGCGCCACTCTTCCTCCTGCCATCGGGCGGAGAGCTTCCACGGGTGCTCGAAACTCGCCGATGGATCAGCACTCACGAGGGCACCAGACGGAGTGCTGATGACTTCCACCCCCAACCCACCAAGCGGACGCCCGGACCGAATGCGACCGACTTGAGCGTTCCACGCCGCGGCTTTGATGGGGGCGTTCATGCTACCCAGAAGAAGTGGCGGGCCGCATTGCCGTTCGTTGGCACGGCGGCTTTGTGTTGGAGGTTGAAGAACTCGATTTGGAAGAGGCTCAGGTCACCCGCCTTCGACCGACGAAGCATGGCAATTGGGTGGAGTCCCTTGGTTGGATCGTCGGTCTTGAGTTCACCGACCTGAACGACTGTCGCAGAGGCGACCGCCCATTGTTTCTCCTTGTCGCAGATCACTTCGACCGCGATCCAACCGCGCCCGTC
>CAZSMN010000288.1:0-5057 GCA_964607615.1 uncultured Chthoniobacterales bacterium
GGTGAACGCAGAAGCGCTCGCTGCGCGGGTCCTCCTCGCGGTAGACCGGCACTTTATCCGAGACATCCCCGCCCAGGCACTCGCCTGTGCTGTCGTGGAGCCGGAATCCTGCCGTCCAGCCGGGCAGTGCCTCGCGACCGAAGAGCGGTGTGATCGTCACGCGCAGTTCCGCCTTTTCACCCGCCGCAGGCGCCGGCATCGCTCGGGCGAAGACGTCCCACAGCGCCACCGGGGCCGTCGAATAGAGAAAAACATCACGGTGCAGCCCACCCATCCACCACTGGTCCTGGTCTTCGATGAAGCTCGCATCCGACCACTTCACAACGAGCGCGGTCAGCGTGTGGCGCTCGCCGGCTTTCACGAATCCCGTGAGGTCGAACTCCGACGGCAGCCGGCTGTCCTTGCTCATCCCGACGGGCTCGCCGTCGACATACACATAAAGGACGCTCTCCGCTCCGCCGAAATGCACGATCGTGCGCCGCCCGGCCCACTCCGCCGGCACGTCGATCTCCCGCTGGTAGATGCCGACCGGGTTTTCCTCAGGCACATCCGGCGGGTCGTTCGGGAAAGGCATCTGCACGTTCGTATAATGCGGATGGCCGAAACCCTGCCGCGTCCAGACACCCGGCACGTCGATCTCCGCGTCGCCCGCTTCAAATCGTCCAACCGTCCCGGCCTTCTCCGGCGCTTCGACGTAGCGGAACCTCCATTTCCCATTAAGGCAGCGGAAAAAGGGAGATTCCTCCGGCTCCCGGGTGAGCGCCTCTTGTGCCGTTGCGAAAGGGGCGTTCACCGAGTGAGCCTTCATCCGGCGGATATGCGTCAACTCGGGCATCTTCCATGTGGGCGAGCCGCCCAGCCAGAGGAGGGGAATTTCGGGAGTCGTTGTCATAGAGTCTTCCGCGGCCTCGAGCCGCATGTGCCGGGGTTCGGCAGATCTCAGGCCGCCGGCTTCGCCCGGCCGGCCGGCACTGTTGCGGGCAGGTTGGCGACGATCTTCTCGACCGCAGCCTTCGCCGTGAGACCGTGCTTCTCGCGCAGGATCGGGACCGTTCCGTGTTCGACAAACTGGTCGGGCCAGCCGATGCGCACGACGGGTGTCGTGATCCGCTGTTCGGAGAGGTGCTCCATCACCGCGCAGCCGAAGCCGTTGCTGAGCACATGGTCCTCCATCGTGCAGACCACCTCGCAGCCCCTTGCAAAAAACTCGATCGTCGCCGTATCCAGCGGCTTGATCCACCGGGCGTTGATTACCGCCGTTGAAATGCCGCGGCTCTCCAGTTCGGCGGCCGCTTCGAGGGCCACCTCGCACATGTTCCCCAGCGCGACGATCGCCACGCGCGATCCATGGCAGAGAACCTCCGACTTCCCGATCTCGAGGATCTTCGGCGTCTTGGCCGGCACAGCTCCCGTGCCCGCTCCGCGCGGATACCGGATCGCTGCCGGACCGTCGTGGTAATTGGCCAGCGTCCAGAGCATATCGGCGAATTCCGCCTCGTCCTTGGGCTGCATGTGGATGATCCCCGGCACCGGTCGCAGATACCCGATGTCGAAAAGCCCGTGGTGCGTCGGCCCGTCGTCGCCGGACAGTCCCGCCCGGTCCATGCACAGCACGACATCCAGATTCTGCAGCGCCATATCATGGATGATCATGTCATACGCCCGCTGCATGAAGGTGCTGTAGATCGCGAGAAAAGGCTTCATCCCCTGCACGGCGAGCCCGCAGGCGAAAAGGGCCGCATGCTCCTCCGCGATCCCGACGTCGAAAAACCTCTCCGGATGCCGCTTCGCAAATCCGATCAGCCCGGTCCCCGTCGGCATCGCCGCCGTGATCGCCGCGATCTTGGTATTCTTGTCGGCAAAGTCCGCCAGCGTCTTGCCCAAGAGCTCGGAATACGTCGGCGTCGGCGAGGCGACAGTCTCGCCGGTGTCGAGGTGGAATTTCCCCAGCCCGTGAAACTTGTCCGGCTTCTCGAGCGCCGGCGCGTAGCCTTTCCCCTTTTGCGTGATGATGTGCAGGATGACCGGCTCCGTCTGCGCCTTCAAAAATTCGAACGTCTCGGTGAGCAGCCCGATGTCGTGTCCGTCGATCGGACCGTAGTAGCGGATGCCGAAGTCCTCGAAAATCACGCTCGGCGCGAGCAGGTTCTTCAGCCCCACCTCGGCCTTGTGCGCGAGCTTCCGCGCGCTCTTCCCCGCGATCCACTCGACGAATTTTGCCGCTTTGTCGTGCAGGTGTGCATACGACGGGTTCGTGACGATGCGGTTGAGATACTCCGCGATCGCGCCCACGTTCTTCGCGATAGACCACTCGTTGTCGTTGAGAACAATGATGAGCCGCTTCGTGCTGGACGCCACGTTGTTCAGGGCCTCGAAGCTCACGCCGCAGGTGAACGCCGCATCTCCCGCGATGCACACCACATGCTCGTCCCCGCCGAGGCGGTCGCGCGCCGCTGCCATGCCGAGGGCCGCCGAGAGCGCCGTGCCCGCATGGCCCGCACCGTAGCAATCATGCTCGCTCTCCGTCCGCAGCAGGAACCCGTTGAGCCCCTCATACTGCCGGATCGTCGCAAACCGGTCCGCACGCCCCGTGAGCAGCTTGTGGACGTAGCCCTGATGGCTCACATCAAAAACAAACTTGTCCTTCGGTGTCTCGAAGACCCGGTGCAGCGCGATCGTCAGCTCCACCACGCCGAGGTTCGGCCCGAGGTGGCCGCCCGTCTTGGAGAGCACCTGGATCAACTCGTCCCGCACCTCCTGCGCCAGATCTTTCAGCTCGTCCATCGGGAGGGCTTTGACATCCTCCGGCGAACGGATTCCCTTCAAAAGCGGTCCGCTCATGCCGGGTTTTCGCTCTCCTCCGGCTCGAACGCCTCCAGCGCCGTCCCGCCTTGCGCGTCGCGCGTGATGATCTGAATGCGCTTCTCGGCCGCCTCGAGCTTCTCCTGGCATTTCTTCACAAGACCCACACCTTCCTCGTAGCGCGAAATCAGGGTATCCAACGGCAGGCTGCCGGTTTCCATCTCCGCCACGATGGCATGGATGCGGTCGATCGCGCCCTCGAGTGTGGCGGGTTGGGGTTCGGACTTCTGTCCCATGAATCTCAGATCAAAGCGGTTATGGCGTCAGGTGACAATCCCCTTCGTGTCCTGCTCAGCGCTTGTTCCAGCGATCGCGATCCGCAAAGATCATGCACTCGCCGTCGATCGGCAGCGCGGTGAAGAAGGGCAATGAGAAGCCGTCGACCCTCGGCGGCCGCGTGATCAGCAGCGCCCAGTCTTTGTAAGCGCCCTTGTAGATATCGGAGAACAGCGGCAGGTTGCCCGTCACCGGCGTCAAATACAGTCCGTTCACCGGACCTCCGAGCCGCTCGTAATCATTGATCCGGTTGAACGTCTTCACCGTGTCCGGCAGGAGGAGCGACTTCCGGTCCGCATACCATGCCACGGCCCAGGGCATGTCCGAAGCCACGATCTCGTCTTCCTCGAACCAGTCGCCCAGCACCGCGATGAACGGCGGCACATACGGCGGCCACTGGATCGCCGCCCCGCGCCCGCCGAACATCGTCGCCAGCAGCGGGATCGCACACAGGAAAATCACCACCGTCAGGAACAGTAGCCGCAAAATCGGATAGCCCAGCTCCAGGCGGCTCCACAGCACGAGCAGGAAAGCCAGCCCGTAGAACGCAAAGATCGGCACAAACAGCACGTGGAGCTGGTTCGACGAGATCACTCCCTCGACTCCGAAGATTCCCATCCCCGCCACCGCTCCGAGCCACATTGGCAGCAGGCACCACCGCAGCGCCGAAGTCACCGGCGAGCGGAAGGGGTGCATCAGCGCGAGGAAAAACGCACCCGCCACAAGGTTCATCCCGAGGTAGGCAAAGATCTGCTCGATCTGCAGCGAAACCCCGCCTTTGAGCTTGTTGAAGATCCCGAATCCTTCCACGGAAGGCGCTTCTTCAATCGAGCGCAGATACCCCTGCTCCGGCTTGCCGATCGAGATCGCATCGTAGATCGCGAGCCCGAAGGGATTGCCACTCACCGAGTAGTTCCTCGCCATCCAGGGCAGCACGATGATCAGCACTGCTGCCAGCGCCGTCAGGCCGGCAAGCCCGCGCGGCTGGAAGTAGATCACCGCAAAGGCCAGCCAGCCCACAAAGATCCATGCCGCCAGCCCGTGCGCCAGGATCATCAACCCGAAGCAAACCCCCGCACCAAACAGCGCCCCGAGCATCGGCAGCAGGCGCTCCCGCAGTTCCATCGCCACGATCGTCAGCAAAAGCGCGATCGAAAACAGCAAAAGCATCAGCATTTGCGGCAGCCCCGAGAGCGAGAACTGCCACATCATATCCGTCAGCAGGATGATCGCACACCCGACCAGCGCGAGCTTCGGGTCGAAAAGTTTCGATCCGATGAAATACCATACCACCACCGAAAGCAGAAAAATCACCACCGCTGTCACCGCGATCGCACGGTCGCCGGCATAGATCAGATCGGTCGGCGTCATCTTCCACGACGACTCGATCACCTTCAGCGGGATCGAGTTGACCATCGGATTCAGCGGCGACTGGTAGAAATCCGGAAACTTCTCCGTGGGCACCGTTTTGCCCCCCTGCTCCAACTGCCAGATCGCCAGCGGCCGGATGAACTTGGTCGAAAACCCGTCCCCCGCCGCTATGCTGCGGGCGATCTGCGCCTGATCCATCGCCGTCACGGTCGAGAACCCGCGGAATTTCACGAAGAGATACACGAGCACAAGGGCCACGATCAGAACTACAATCATCGCCCACTTGATGATCGAGGCCAGCTTGCCCTGCTCGAGAGAGTGGAGCGCTGCCTGTACGCCGATTTCACCGGTGGATGCCATAGGTTAGTAGGGAGTGTGTTTTCTGCGTTTCGAGATGTTCAGCTCATGGAGCCGCCGGTGCAACGTCCGCCGGCTGATGCCCAGCATCTTCGCCGCATCCGTCCGGTTGCCCCTGCTCTCGTCCAGCGCGCGGAGAATAAGAGCCGTTTCGGTTTCGTGCAAATCTAATCCCGGGACCGCCACCGCCG
>CAZSMN010000289.1:0-5051 GCA_964607615.1 uncultured Chthoniobacterales bacterium
CGCGAGGTGCTCGGGCGCCTGACGGCGCTGACCGGGCGTCCGGCCCTGCCGCCGGCCTGGTCGTTCGGGCTTTGGCTGACCACCTCATTTACGACGAGCTACGACGAGGCGACATGCACGTCGTTTATCGAAGGCATGCGCGAGCGCGATTTGCCGCTGCATGTTTTTCACTTCGACTGCTTCTGGATGCGCGAGTTCGACTGGTGCAACTTCGAGTGGGATCCGGCGGTGTTTCCCGATCCGAAAGCGATGCTCGATCGTCTGCACGAGCGCGGGCTCCGCGTTTGCGTGTGGATCAATTCCTACATCGGCCAGCGCTCGCGGCTTTTTGCCGAGGGCGCCGCGAAGGGGTATTTCCTCAAGCGCAAGGACGGGTCCGTCTGGCAGACCGACCAGTGGCAGCCGGGCATGGCGATTGTGGATTTCACCAATCCCGAGGCCTGCGAGTGGTATGCCGGCTATCTCCGCCAGCTGGTGGCGATGGGGGTGGACTCGTTCAAGACGGACTTCGGCGAACGGATTCCGGTGGAAGACGTCGTGTATCATGACGGCTCGGATCCGGTGGGGATGCACAATCTTTACCCGATTCTCTACAACGAGGTTGTTTTCCGCGTGCTCGAGGAGGCCCGCGGGAAAGGCGAGGCGACGCTCTTTGCGCGTTCGTCCTATGCCTCGGGACAGCGTCTCCCGGTGCACTGGGGTGGAGATTGCCAGTCGGATTTCGAGTCGATGGCGGAAAGCCTGCGCGGCGGGCTCTCGCTCGGCCTGTGCGGGTTCGGATTCTGGAGTCATGACATCGGCGGCTTCGAAGGTTTGCCGCCGGCGGAGGTCTACAAGCGCTGGGTGGCCTTCGGGCTGCTCTCGTCGCACAGCCGTCTGCACGGCAGCACGAGCTACCGCGTGCCGTGGATTTACGACGACGAGGCGTGCGACGTTCTCCGGCATTTCACCAAGCTGAAATGCTCGCTGATGCCCTACCTCTATGCGGCGGCCGTAGAGTCTACCGAGACCGGCGTCCCGATGCTCCGGGCGATGATGCTTGAGTTTCCGGAGGATCCCGCCTGCGCGACGCTCGATCTTCAATACATGCTCGGCCCGTCGTTGCTGGTGGCCCCTGTCCTCTCGCAGGACAATACGGCAGGATTCTACCTGCCCGTGGGCGAATGGACGCACCTCCTCAGCGGCGTGACGCTCTCAGGCGGGCGTTGGTATCGTGAGGAGTATGATTTCCTGAGCCTTCCGATTTTCGTGCGACAGGGAACCCTTCTGGCGCGTGGCGCGGACGACAGCCGGCCGGATTACGACTTTGAGAAAAACACGACCGTCTCGCTCTATGGCTTCCGGGCTGGCGCTTCGCAAACGATCACCGTTCCGCGCAAGGACGGCTCACCGGCCGGCATGGTCACGGCCACCGCAGGAGATGCCGGAATCGAGATTTCCTGGACGGGAGGCCTTCCGGGGCTCCGCTTCGAGGTGATCGGAGCCGGCTCGGGGACCTGCGAGGGTGCGGCCGCCGTCATATTTTCCGAACGAGGGGCCTTGATTACTCCCGCAGCCGGAGCAAGTTCCCTGACCTTCCAATCCGCGGCCGCCTGAGGCGGTTGGTTTTTTGTCCTTTTGCTACTATGAAATTCTCCCGTTCCCTCCTCCTTGCCGCTCTGGCGGCAACTTCGCTGTCGAATCTTCCCTTGAACGCCGCTGACCAACCGGCCGAGGGTTCCAACAAGGACTGGTTCCACAAGGCGCGCTTCGGGATGTTCATCCACTGGGGCATCTACGCGGTCCCTGCCGGTGTCTGGCAGGGCAAGAATATCGGGTGGATCGGCGAGTGGATCATGAAGAACGGGAAGATCCCGATCGCGGATTACAAAAATTTCGGCAAGGAGTTCACGGCCGCCAACTACGATCCCAAAGCCTGGGCCGCTCTCGCGAAAGAGGCCGGTATGCAATATGTGGTCATCACGTCGAAGCACCACGATGGCTTTGCGTTGTTTGATACCAAGGCCAGCGACTGGAATGCCATCGAGGCGTCGGCTGCAAAACGCGACCTCATTGAGCCGCTCGAGAAAGCCGTGCGGGCCGAGGGATTGAAATTCGGCCTCTACTACTCCCAGGCGCAGGATTGGACCCATCCAGGCGGCGCGGCGATGGGTGTGAAGGAAGGCGAGGCGGGATGGGACCCGGCGCAGGCAGGGAGCTTTGACGATTACCTCAAAAAAATCGCCTTTCCCCAGGTCGAGGAGATTCTGTCGAAATTCCAGCCCGATATCGTGTGGTGGGACACGCCGGTGAACATGAACGACGAGCGTGCCAAGCCGTTCGCCGAGCTCCTGGCCAAGTACCCCCAGATCATCACAAACGACCGTCTGGGCGGACGCTACAAAGGCGACACCAAGACGCCGGAGCAACACATCCCGCCGCGTGGCTACCCCGGCCAGATGTTCGAGGTCTGCATGACCATGAACGATACGTGGGGCTACAAATCCACCGACCACAACTGGAAGAGCGTGCAGGCCATCCTTGAGAACCTCTCCGACATCTCCAGCAAGGGGGGGAATTTTCTTCTCAATATCGGCCCCAAACCCGACGGGACGATCCCGCAGGAGAGCATCGACCGCCTGAAGGCGGTGGGCGCGTGGATGAAGGTCAATGGCGAGGCCATCTACGACACCATAGCCAGCCCGTTTTCGCGCCGTTTGCCCTGGGGCCGCGTGACCCAGCGTGTGAACAAGGACGGGACGGTCACATTCTACGCTCATGTCTGGAGCTGGCCTGCCGATGGCCGGATTGTCTTCCCGACCGTGCAGGAACTCCCCGCCTCCGGGAAAATGCTTGCCGACGGGGAGAAGGTGAACTTTGAAAAATCCCCGGCCGGCCTCGTGGCGATCCTTCCCGGAAAAGCGCGTGATCCCCACATCTCAGTCGTCCAGATCGACTTCCCATCCGCCCCGGTCGTCACGCAGAAGCCCTATGTGGAGCCGGGCGATGCGGGTGCCCTGGCGGTTCAGGTGCTGGATATCGATCCCCACGGCAACGTCGGTGGCAATATCCAGGTCGAAGGCTCCGGAGACGCGGCCAAGCTGACCGGTTGGACATCGGGCGACTGGTATGTCGATTTCCGCATCAAGATGCCAAAGGCCGGAAAGTGGACACTCAAAGCCGAGGTTTCCAATCCCAAGCCGGTCTCGGTGACGGTCAAAGCGGACAAGGCGAACCTCACCGCGGAAATTCCCGCCGGCGAGGGATGGCGCAGCGTCACGCTTGGCGAGATCGAATTGCCCGCCGGTGAGCAGACCGTCGAGATCCGTCCGGTGAAGGACAAGTGGTCACCGGTGGAGCTTCGGCGTGTCGAGCTCGTCCCTGTCGCACCCTGATCGTTGCCCCCCCCATGTTCCGCATGAGAATGAATCTTCCGGGCTTCTTGGCCGGACTCCTGATCCTGTCTTCCGCCGGCAGCAACGCCGATGTGGTTCCCTCGGCGCTCTTTTCACCGGGGGCTATCCTGCAACGTGAACGGCCGGTGCCGGTCTGGGGGACCGCCGATGAGGGGGAAACCGTGGAGGTGCGTTTCGCCGGTCAGGTCAAGAAGACGGTGGCCAAGGACGGCCGATGGATGGTCACGCTGGACCCGATGTCCGCCAGCTCGGAGGGCCGCACGCTGGAAATCACAGGCCGTAACCGTGTGGAGGTGCCCAACGTTCTCGTCGGCGATGTCTGGCTCTGCGGCGGACAGTCCAACATGGAACGTGCGCTGGGTTTGCATAATTCCCAGAAACCCATCGTGAACTGGGAGCAGGAGGCGGCCACGGGAGACCTCCCGGGGTTGCGCATGTTTATCGTGCCCCAGAAGTTTTCCAAAACGCCCGTGCTCGAAGCAGGCGGCTCTTGGACGGTTGCCACGCCGCAGAATGTGCTCAAGTTTTCCGCCGTCGCGTTTTTCTTCGGCAGGGATCTGCATCAGCGTCTCGGCATCCCGGTCGGGCTCATCCACTCCTCCTGGGGCGGGACGCCGGTCGAGGCGTGGATGCGGCGCGAACTGCTGTCCAGCCTCCCGGGCGGCGATGCTGTTTTTGAAGGGTGGGCGAAGGCGATAGCGGACTACCCCGCGAAGCTGGCGGCCTTCCGGGAGCAGGAACCGACCCTGATGTCGGAGTGGGAGAAAGCGGTGGAGAAAGCGAATCAGGAGGGCGCCAAGGCGCCTGCCAAACCTCAGCCGCCGGCCGATCCTGCTCGTGATAAAAACCAGGCGTCCGGCTTGTTCAACGCGATGATCCAGCCCCTCATCCCTTACGCGATCCGTGGCGTCATCTGGTATCAGGGAGAAAGCAACCGGGGAAATCCTCAGGACTACGCCGTGCGCTTTCCCGCGATGATTCAGGACTGGCGCCAGCTCTGGGGCGGTATGGAGTTTCCATTTCTCTTCGTTCAAGTTGCGCCCTTCAAATCCATGCCGCCCGAGATCCGTGAGGCCCAACGCCAGTCGTGGATCAACACGCCAAAGACCGCCATGGTTGTGACGATGGATTGCGGCGATGCCGAAGATATCCATCCCGCCAATAAGCGTCCGGTCGGAGAACGCCTCGCCCTTGCCGCCCGCGCGATCGCCTATGGTGAGGAGGTCGAGTATTCCGGTCCCGCTTTCGAATCCTTCAAAGTCCAAGACGGGAAAGCCCTTGTCACTTTCCAGCATGTCGGCAAGGGTCTTGAAGCCAAGGACGGGCCTCTCCGCGGTTTCGAAATTGCCGGTGCAGATGGCAAATTTGTTGCGGCTGATGCGATGATTTGCAATTCCGCTATCGAAGTGAGCCATCCCTCTGTGCCCGAACCAGTTGCCGTGCGTTATGGCTGGGCGAATGTTCCGGACGGGAATCTGTTCAATCGTGACGGACTTCCTGCAAGTCCCTTTCAATCAAGATAAAGCGTTTCAAAACGAACGTCCGGACGCAGCCCAAAGATTTTCTGTTACAGCGAGCAGAAAGGTTTTAGGCTACCGGTTACATGTCCAAGACTTCTCCCGCGAAACGAACGCGCCCGGCGACGCTCGCCGAGGT
>CAZSMN010000290.1:0-4984 GCA_964607615.1 uncultured Chthoniobacterales bacterium
CCGCGGACCATCTGCCGGGCAAAAATCACGAACAGGAAAAGGACCAGCACAACCAGCTCGAAGTCGTAGGCATTCTCCGGCCCGTGCTCCCGCATGATCAGAAATCCGCCGCCCAGCAGAACAGCAGCGCAGATGATACCCGTCAGCGTGAAAACCCCGATCCCGTCGCCCTCGAGCATACGGTAGTATTCCCAGAGCGCGACCAGCGCCATCGCGGCGAGCAGGCAGAAAAATCCGGCATCGTAGCCCGAAAAAACGGTCGTCAGCATGAGCGCCCACAGCGCCATCGTGCTGGCGAGGCGCGCAAAGAACGTGAGCTGCTTGGAGGTCATACGAGGGCGGAAGCACCAAATCAGAGCGTTTCCCGCGCGGCAATCCCGAATCCATCTTGATCCCCGACCGACCCGCCGCCATCGTCCGTGCATGAACGTCCCGGCATTGATCGAGAGAAAGCGTGAGGGCAGGGAGCTGGCGTCCGGCGAGATCGCCGCGCTCATTGCCGGCTACACGGCGGGCGCGGTGCCGGACTATCAGATGAGCGCCTTTGCGATGGCGGTCTTCTTCCGCGGGCTCTCAGACGCCGAGACGGCCGAACTCACCGCCGCGATGCGCGACAGTGGAAGCAGCTTCGAATGGCCGGAGGGCACGCCGCCCAAGGTCGACAAACACTCGACCGGCGGCATCGGCGACAAAGTCTCCCTCCTCCTCGCTCCGCTTCTCGCCTGCGATGGCCTCTGGGTGCCGATGGTCTCGGGGCGCGGGCTCGGCATCACCGGGGGCACGCTGGACAAGCTGGAGAGCATTCCGGGTTTTTGCATCCACCTCGACCAGGCCGCCGGGCTGCGGCAATTGGAGAAAATCGGCGTCTTCATGGCCGGACAAAGTGACGGCTTCTGCCCAGCGGATAAAAAACTCTACGCGCTGCGTGATGTGACCGGCACGGTTCCCTCGCGCGAGCTGATCATTGCCAGCATCATGTCGAAGAAGCTCGCCGAGTCCCTCGACCGGCTCGTGCTGGATGTGAAATTCGGCTCCGGCGCCTTCATGAAAACCCGTGAGGATGCCGAGCGCCTCGCGGCCGGGCTTTGCGATGCCGGCCTCCGGAATGGCGTCGAGACGTCCTTTGTCCTGTCTCCGATGGACGAGCCCCTCGGCCGCTCGGCAGGCAATGCGCTCGAGGTGCGCGAAACCGTCGAGGTTCTTCGTGGAGGCGGGCCGGCGGATCTCATCGACCTCACGCTCGATCTCGCCTGCCGGGTCAGCACGACGCCCCGCGAAACCCATGCGGCGAGGCTGGCCGGCGGTGCGGCTTACCAGAAGTTTCTCGAACTCGTCGCGGCTCAGGGCGGCGACGTGCGGAGCACAGAGGAAATCGAACACCTCCATCCGGCAAAGGTGATCCGCCCGCTCCTTGCGGACCGCTCAGGGCAGCTCCGGACCATGGACGCCGGCGTCATCGGCAGGGTCTGCGTCGAGCTCGGTGCCGGACGCAAGAAGACTTCTGACACCGTGGATCCTTCGGTCGGAGTTGCGGGGATTTGCAAATGCGGAGCCAGCGTTACAGCCGGCGAGCCCCTGCTGTTTGTTCACGCCGCTTCAGAATCCGCTGCTGAATCTGCCCTGCAGAGTCTTCGCGACGCGGTGGGGATCGTTTAGCGGCGAACGAGTTCTCCGGCGATCGACACCGCGTGGGCGAGATCGCGGGCCACAGGGCGTGCGTCATGCCCGCTGAGCAACCCGCCGCGCGCCAGCTGGAAATACGGCTGGGTGTGCACGCCGCTGAGGATGACATGCCCTTTCTGAGCGGTGATTTTTGAAATCAGCACCTCGAGGGCATTCAGCGCCGTGCCATTAACCGAGGTAATGGCCTCCAATGAGAGGATGACGACACAAGTCCGCACTTCCGCCTCGGGCATGGCTCCTTCCAGCATGTCGGCAGCCCCGAGGAGATGTGGCGCGCCAACGCGAAGAACGGTGATGTTTCCGGGGAGCTTCGTGACGGAAAGCAACGTGGCGTCATCGGTGTCCGCAAGCCCCGTTTGTCCCACGGCCGTTGCGGATGTCACCGCGTTCAGGTGTAGCATCGCCGCCAAACACATCCCGACAGGAACCGAGACCGTCACATCACAAACGATCGTCAGCGAAAACACCGTCAGAAATGCGAAACCGTCGGCCAACGGCATCCGGCGCAGCAAAAAAAACTCCCACCATCCGAACATGCGAATCGCAACCGACACGATCAGGGCACTCAGCACGGCCAAAGGAACGGATCCCGCAAATGGCAAAGCGATCACCACCATGGCAAGCAGCGTTGCCGAGTGGATGATTCCCGAAACCGGAGAAACCGCGCCCGCACGGAGATTCGCCGCCGTAAGAGTCATCGATACCGCCGCTGGAATTCCTCCCAGAACCGGCGCCACAAGATTGGCGAACCCCACGCCGACGAGGCCTCTGTCCGGCTGGTGGCGATCGCCGGTCCTTCCATCGGTGATGAGCGTGCCAGGAACGGATTCGATCGCCACCAGAATCGCGATCACCATTGCCGGCAGGAAGATTTCTCCCAACATGCGGGGCTCAATCGCCGGTAGCCGGATGCCGGAAAACGTCTGGGAAATCTCCCCGAACTGCGAGCCGATCGTTGCGACCGGAAGCTCGAACACAGATGCCAGCACGGTCCCCGCGACAAGAACGACAAACGGTCCCGGCAGAACAGCCAGCCGCAGCCGCCGCCAGAGTCGCAGGAAAACGAGCGACCCGACCGCCAGAGCGCAGGCGGCGGGCTTCACCTGAACAAGCTCCCCTCGAAGCACATGGAGGGTTTCAGCGAAACCCAAAGGCAGGGCATTTCCCGGTAGTCCGAAAAATTCCTTCGCCTGTCCAAGAAGCAGCAGGACTGCTATCCCGCTCGTGAGGCCGGCTGTCACGGAATACGGGATGTAGGCAAAAAGCCTCCCCAGCCGGAAGAGCCCCATCAGGACGAGAAATAGACCCGCCAGCATCGTGCACGCCACGAGCATCCCGATACCCCGGGTCGTTACGATCCCGCAGGCGATCACCACCAGCGCTGCCGCCGGCCCGCCGATGCAGAGACGCGCACCGCCGAAAAATGAGATCAACACTCCCGCAACAATCCCTGTCGTGATCCCCTGCTGCGGCGTCACCCCCGATGCCATGCCCAGAGCCATCGCAATCGGTAGCGCCATGAGCCCGGACACAACCCCGGCTCCCGCATCGGCAAGGCACCTCGTTCCGCTGTAGCCCTTGAGGGCGGCGAAAAACGGGAAAGCCGAAGCAAGGCGTGCGCGCAGCGCGGGAGCCATGGGTTCTTTTTTCCTACCAACGTCAGGCAATGACAATGCCAATCCCCCCGGGCGCATCCGGATGCCTCTTTTGTGTTGAGGATTCCCGGCACCTCCGACAAGTTGGGCTTGATGGAACTCGTAAATCTTACCCGCCGAGTCGAGATCGGATCCAATTCGTATCTTCTTCGTGTCGGCGGGAAGACGATCGTCCTCGATGCCGGAACGCATCCGAAGATCGAAGGCCTCGCCTCGACGCCGGATTTTGACCTTTTTCCCGCAGGAACAGCCGATGCGATTATCATTACGCACGCCCATCAGGACCACGTCGGCTCCCTGCCGGTCCTGACGCGGCGCGAACCCCAGGCCCGCGTCTTCATGACGGATGCCACCGCGCGCATCGCCGGTGTCATGCTCCATAATTCGGTCAACGTTATGCTCCGCCAGCGCGAGGATGACGGTATCACCGAGTACCCGCTTTACACCCATCGGGGCGTCGATTTTTGCGCGCGGGCGTGGCACCACTGCGCGACCGGCATCCGCTACAACATCGAAGGCGAGCGCTCGGATGATGATGAAGACGTCACGTTCGAGTTTTACGATGCCGGGCACATTCTCGGCTCGGCCGGCGTGATGATCCGCCACAAGGGCAAATCGCTCTTTTACACGGGCGACGTGAACTTTGAGCCGCAGACGTTGATGAAAGGTGCCGCTTTCCCCGAGTCGGGCGTCGACATTCTCGTCATGGAGACCACGCGCGGCGACTCGCCGACCCCGCCCGGGTTCTCGCGGGCGAATGAGGAAGAGCGCCTCGCCCGGGGGATCCGGACCGCCTTCGACCGCGGCGGGAGCGTCACCATCCCGGTCTTTGCCCTCGGCAAGACCCAGGAGCTTCTCGCCATGCTCTGGAAAATGCGCCTCCGTGGAGAACTCTCGCATGTCCCCCTCTACATCGGTGGCCTCAGCACCAAAATCACCGGCATTTACGACGCGCTCGCCGCCTCCAGCACGCGGAGCCATCCCGAGCTCCAGCTCCTCCAGGAGATGGCTCCCTACGTCCTCTCGGGCAATGAGATCAACACCATCGCTCCGAAGAAGAAATGCATCTTCGCCATCTCAAGCGGAATGATGACCGAGCATACCCTTTCCAATATTTTCTGCCGCAAAATCATCGGCGACCCGAACCAGTCGCTTTTCTTCGTGGGCTATTCGGATCCGGATTCCCCGGCCGGGAAAATACGGCGGGCCGCCCCGGGCGAGAGCATCCATCTCTCGGCGGATACCGCGGCGCTCCCGCTCCGCTGCGACATTCAGGAGTTTAATTTCAGCGCCCACGCAAACCGCGAGACGCTTCGCAACTACGCCCTCCTTCTCAAACCGAAAAAGATCGTTCTCGTCCACGGTGACCGTCCGGCCATCGACTGGTTCCAGATCGCCCTCTTTAAAGAACTCCCCGGTACCGAGGTCATCGTTCCAGATCCCGGCAAGCCGGTGAAGCTGGACTAGGGGTCCGGCACCGTGGCAGAGTGATGGAAGGGCAATTTCCCTGCGCATCCCCTCATGCACCGATCTCTCCGCCTGAAAATCATCGTCTGGTTTCTTCTTGTGGCCATCGCCATGACGGTTGCGGGCCTCGTGGGCTACCGCCGCCTCTCGGTTTACATCCAGTCCGAGGCGGAACTTCA
>CAZSMN010000291.1:0-4983 GCA_964607615.1 uncultured Chthoniobacterales bacterium
GATTAAAGGAGGCGCAGTTCTCGAAGCGGTCGGCAAACTCACGGCGCTGGCCGTGGATAAGACCGGCACCATCACGCAGGGGCAGCCTCGCGTAACTCGGGTTGTGCCTCTTAATTCCACGCCGGAAGCAGAATTACTGCGCATTGCCGCAGCCATTGACATTCACTCCGAACATCCCCTTGCACAGGCGGTGGTTAATCACGCCCGCAGCGAGGGAATCCAATTTCCGGTTAGCGAGAACTACCGAGCGCAGAGCGGACGCGGGGCAGAAGGCGTGATCGATGGCCACGACTACTTCGTTGGCAACCATCGCTTCACTCACGAATTGGCCGTTTGCTCGGATGAAGTAGAACGCACGCTGGCTGAAATTGAAGATCGTGCGCAGTCCGTTGTTGTCGTTGGCCACAAGCCCCACGCGGACTGCAAAGGAATGGTGCTCGGTGTGCTCGCCATAGGCGACACGATCCGACCGAACGCCGCAAAGGCCATCCGTTCCCTGCATGCCGCAGGAGTAACGAAGGTCGTGATGTTAAGCGGAGATAACCAACGGACGGTCAACGCCATTGCGAAGGAAGCTGGCATTGATGAAGCCTTCGGCGATCTGCTTCCCGAGCAGAAGGTGGAGCGGGTTCGTAAGCTGATGTCCCAACACAAAAGCGTCGGCATGATTGGTGACGGCGTTAACGACGCCCCTGCGATGGCCACGGCCAGCGTCGGTATTGCAATGGGTGCGGCAGGAACGGACACAGCCCTTGAAACAGCCGACATGGCGTTGATGCAAGACGACCTGTGCAAAGTGGCCGATGCCATCCATCTAGGTCGGCGCACAGTCCGCGTCATTCAGACAAACATCGGGTTTGCGCTGGGAGTAAAGGCGGTATTTCTCATGCTCGCCTTGTCCGGGCATACAAGTCTCTGGCTGGCCATACTTGCCGATACCGGAGCAACTCTTGTCGTCATCGCGAATGCGTTGCGGTTGCTCAAGATGTGACGGCTTATCAGATTTTTCCGAAAAACCGCAGCACCGCAACCACGGCTACAACGATCCCCGGAAGGGACGTCCCGACCGCAATCCACCGGATCGCCTTCTTCTCGAAGGCGTCAAACCGGGTGCAGAGGGCTGTAAGCTGGGCTTTCATCCCATTGCGGCCGTCCTCGCCGCGCACGATGATTTCGAGGGCAAGGAGGCGGCGGTCGAATGCCTCCAGCCGGTCACGAACTGATTCGCGGCACATTTCGCAGCGTTCGGCGAGATTGTGAATGTCGTCCATCAGGGGGTTAGGGCGCGTTCCCGTTGAAGGATGAGGTATCGGCTGTCGGCGATCCCGTTGAGGAAAGTGACTGTGGCTTTCGCGGTGGGAACGGTTTCGAGTCGGACGGTCTGGGCGATGGCTAGGTCGTAAACTTCCCGAGGCGTCTTCCCGGCTGTCTTCCAAGCGAACCATGCCCGGTAGTGGGTTCCCACGACGCCATTCCACCAGAACGAGGGTCCCTGGGAATGCTCTGTGAGAATACGATCAGCTTCCGGCCAGTCGGAATACGAGGCGGCGATAATGAACTGCATCGAGGGCTCGTTGATCTCGAGTCCGTTCAGGATCCAGTCAGCAGCTTTGAGGGCGGCGTATTGCTGGGGCGTCTTGACGGTCAGATTGACCATCTGCCATTTGAGGCCGAAGCGACGGAGGAGTTCGATATTCTCGGGCGTATTGGCGAATTTCGTTCCGTAGGCGTACCAGAAGTTCGCCAGTGCCTTCTCGGCATTGGTGGCCGGGCGCTCAGGACCGGCGAGGAAAACATCCACGGCAGCCTTGATCGCCGGGAGATTCGCCCGGATGTAGGCGGCACGTTCGGACGGACCCGTCGGAGCCTTTTCGACGATGCTCACCGCCTCAGCAATCGGGTCGGTTTGAGCGTGGAGGATTCCGGTAACGGCAAGAAGGGCGGCAACAAAGAGAGGTTTCATGTTGCCCGGGGGATCGTGTCAACTACTGCGCAGGATTGGCATCCAGCCAGGCCTTCAATGCGCGAAATGTCGCGATATAATCCTGCCTCACCGCCTCAAACCCGTCTTTGGCCTGCCGCTTTGCAAGCGATGAAAGCTTCATGCCGAAGCCGCTAGCCGGGTGTGGCGCGAATCCCGCCTTGGTCCCAAGGATCTCTGAGCGCAAGCGCCGGAGGATTTCCTGTGGGCTTTCCACGGGTAGCAGCGGAGCTGGGCGATTGAAGAGCGAAGGGTCGCCTGGAAGCATTTCTACGCGAGCATTGATAGCGGCCCTTTGGTACTCGACGTCAAATCGGGTGGGAGAGGCCGCGACAAACGCGACGGAACTGACGAGGAGGACGAAGGTTGTTTTCATGGGATAAGGCGTTCTCTGAGCCACTGAACGGGGACGATCGGATGCCAAACCTCGCGGCCTTGGCCATCCAACTCCACACTGCCGGGCGTTTTCTTGCGAAACGTCCACTTGAGGGCGGTATTGCCGGGGAACATCCATTCCTCTGAACCGGAGATCTTTGAGGGAATGACGATCACCGTGAGCGGGTTGCTCTGACCTGGAAGGAGTTGAGTGAAGATCGGCACGCCGGCCCCGACGCGAAACCACGCCCGGCTATTCATGTCGGGGCGGACGATGAAAATCAGGGGATCGCCATCGGGCGTTGAGGTGTTGATCCATGCCGAGCTGTCGTACCAGTAGAGGACCGAGGCGAAGTTGTCGGTCGAGGATTTGAGCTCGAAGTCGGTAAACGCGCCGGCGCCTTCGGCATTCATCGGAAGCTGAAAGACCGGGAACATCCGCAACGCTCCGAGCTTCGAGGCAATGGCATCGATCTGGTAATCGGTAAGGCCAGAAACGCCCTGATTCCAGAAGTTGAGAGGCGCAACAACTATCCCAGCGGAGTTTACGGAGACGGAGGACGTCCGATTGCTTGGCAACGTGGGCATTTGCGCGTGAACGGCTACTACGCCCAGAGCGAGGAGGAAGATGGCGATTTTACGGATCATGATTCTCCGGTGGATGCGAACGTCAACTGTGCGGCACCATCACTGCCGATGAGGAACACCGTGTGCCACTTGGATGTGGTTTGATTCCATAGCTGGAGGAGGTTGCCCTCCTTGAAACGAAAGTTGGCGGCAGATGGAGCGCGCTGAACGTAGCCGCCCAACGTGGTGTTCGTTACCTTGGCATCGAGAGCCGCCTGCAAACCGGAGACCTGCCCAATGGAATGAGCGTGATCCGCACTTGCTTTGGCATCAAGGAGTGCCTGCAACTCGGCTGGACTCGGATAGAGAGTCGGGTCCGTGGGGGGCACGATAATCGCGTCCAGAAGGGGTGACTCAACGGCAATCGCGAAAGTCGCTGAATGGAAGCGTTGGCCATCGATATTCCAGACCAACTCGGCTGAGGTTTCAATTTGCGCGGCGTCGTTCGCGGGAGCGTTGTCGGAGAGGCCGAGGGCACTGAGGATCGGGCCGGTTGCGAAATTGACCGTTCCGATATAGAGCGCACCGGCTCCCAACTCAAAACGGTCGTGATAAACCAAGAGTCCGCCCGTCCATGTATTCTTGGGTTTGAGCGCGAACTCCAAAGTCGCCCCCGCAGGCAGCATCACAGGTTGAGAATTCCGCGTGAACGCGATCTCAATCGGGACGAATCCGCCCGCTTTGGCACGGGCCGGTGACGGCTGGGTAATAACCGACTGGGTTTCGAGGCTAATCGTGATCCTCACGCGAACATGATCATGTCAACGCGGGCCACTTTCCCTCCGGACATTGCTGGGTTCGGAACCCGGCCTTTGCGTCGATCCAACACCCGCACTTCGAACAGCGACGGTCGAGGGAGATGAAGCAATCGCACCCCTCACAGATTGAGATGCGACGTGCCTTCTCCTCTGGTTCAACGGCAGGGTCGCCCGCGAGGGTCGCGCCACACTCGGCCACAACCGCGCCTGCAAACGAACGGATCTGGGTGCCGCGAGGTGGAGGCGAAAACCGCGCCCGGAGTTCAGCAAAGACGCGTTCTGAAAGCTCCAGATTGTCGCCCACGACGGTTCCCGCCCGGAGGCAGGCATTGTAGTAACCCTGCGGTTTGAGCGCAGCCACCGACTGAAGTTTTGCGAGAGGGATGGAAATCATGGCGTGGCGAGGGAATCGAGCATTGCCTGCGTGACGGTGAAGGTGAATGGCCCCCGGTCGCCGCCGTCGTCCCCGTTGTTAAGGTTTGCGGTGCCGAGGACCACGCGGGAGCCGCCGTGAGCCAACTCGACGCGGAACACGGCAGCGTCGCACTGGTGACCACCGGGGCAAGGACCGTTGGACTGGCTGTATTGAACCGTGATGTCGGTGCCTGCCGTGATCGTCGTGTTGCCCATCCCAAGGCTGCCTTGGCTGGGGCAGCCTTCATAGAGAATGGTTCCGCCCGGAGCACGCACGGTGACCCACCCAACGCCTTCATGGCATCCGCCGGAAACCTCGCACCAGAACTGGAATGCGTATTCGCACCACGGCTGCATCGGCTTGGTCGCCTTGTCGGTGATGTCGCCCGAGTTTGAATTCGGAAGGTTGGCGCGGGCCTCAAACGTGAAGGAGCTTTGCCCGGGAATGCCTGGGCCGACCTCATGGATGCCGTAGTCCCGGCTGCCGCCAGGCCAGAGGATTCCATGCCAGAGCACCTTGTTGCCATAGCGCACGGACACGAAGTAGCCGCCTGCTGCCGGTTTGCCCGGTGCAGTGTCGGCAGTCGTGCTGAGTGAAACCGTGCCTCCGAATTTGGCCATCTTCGTGCCGGTGCCATCGGGTGGATAACACGGGTGCGGATCGGTCCAGTCGTCCATAGTGATCGACACGGTTGGCCATTGGATCGAAGGGCGTGGAGGACGCGGTGGGCGGCCGCCGCCGCCTCCCCCACCTCCGCCACCCCCACCTCCTCCGGGAGGAGGACCGGGATCGCCGGTTGGTGGAGGCGGATCGCTGATCGGGGGATC
>CAZSMN010000292.1:0-4968 GCA_964607615.1 uncultured Chthoniobacterales bacterium
CGCTGCCAAGGCGGCCCATGCGATGACGGCGGGCGAGCCGTTCGGCATCGCGCCGCCGACGGGTCGCGCGGCCGTGCGGGGTCCGATCCCGGTGCGGCTCAGCATCCGGTGTCCGCACTGCGGGTCTCTCGAGACGCGCGAGGTGTCGCGCGCGGGCGGCAGGGGTTTCTCCCGGCGTTGTTTCTCCTGGTGGCTGGCACGCTTCTCGTCTGGTCCGCGCGCAACGTGGAAAGCCGGCTCTGGCTCTGGTGGGGGGAATGCTGGCCCGATGGCTACGTGCACTACGGCATGGCGCTTGCGCGCTGGCTGTCCGGCTCGACGACGTACCTTGAGACCGGCCTGACGACCTACCGCAACGGCCAGGTCTGGCTCGTGCCGATGCTCCTTGCGCTGCTGGCCAATTCCGGCTTCACGGTGGGCGCGGCTTATTTTCTAGTAAGCGCTCTTTCGGCCGTGTTGGCGCTGGCGCTGGTTGCCCGATACCTTTGGAATGCGACACGCAACGAGACGGTTGTTTCGGTCTTCCTGATGCTGGCGGGGTCCGCCGTGGCGATGGTGCGCGTGAGCACGAATCTCACGACCGATGCGCCGGCGGTCTTTGCGCTGGCGGTCTTTCTCGTCCTGTTCCTCTCCTTGTTGAAAAGGCCGGGAAACCTGTGGCTTTCGGCCGGGGTAACGCTGGCCGCGGTCGCGGGGTGCCAGATCCGTGTCGCACTGCTCCCGCTGGTGCTCGTGCCTCCGGCCATGGGAGTCTATGTTGTCGCCGAAGCCCTGCTCCGTCGCACTTTGGACCGTTCCACCGTGCGACGGGCGCTGTGGATCGCCGCGCCGGGGATTGCTGCTGCCGTCCTGGTTCCTGCGATCTGGCATGGGATGGGCGTCATGGAAACTTTCGAACAGGCCCGGGCCGTCTCGCAGCTGGATGTGTTCCGCTCGCAATTCCGCTGGAGGCAATTTCTGGCGAAAACCGCGGTTGCCCTCCTTCCTCTGGCGCTCGTTGTCGGGCTGGCCGCTGCGGAGCGAAAGGTGTTTCCGCTCCGTCGCCCGTCGCTCGAATCCGTCGCTGTTGCCGGTTGTCTTCTCGGCCTCCTGGTTCTGCTGGGTGCGGGGCACATCGTACCATGGCACCGCTACTGGGCGCCCGTGGCCTTTTGCTCCTCACTCCTTGCCGCCCTGTGGGCCCGACACCTCCGGAGCGACCGCGTACTGGCGGCTGCAGCAGGCGGAATGTTTGTGCAGATTATCTACCTCGCGCTCAACGGCGTGAGAATTTGAATGACCGCCAGGCAGAGGCGGAGCGCGATCTCACGAAAGACGTGGATCCCCGTGCGGTGACACGTCTATACGTCTCACGATGTCCGCCCCCACTGCCTTTTCCGATGTCGAGGCCCTTCTCGCCCGGATGACCCTCGACGAGAAAATCGGTCAAATGACCCAGCTCGACCTCATGACGGTCACCGACCGCTCGGTCCGTCCGATCCGGCTGGATGAGGAGAAGCTCCGCGAGGCGGTTGTCACTTACGGAATCGGTTCCTTTTTCAATACCGGCGTCGGTTTTGCGATGGACGTCGCGGACTGGAACCGCGTGCAGCGGACGATCCAGGACATGATCCGCGAGGAAACGCCCAACCGGATTCCGCTCCTCTTCGGCATCGACTCGATCCACGGCGCAACCTTTGTCCGGGAGGCCACGCTTTTTCCGCAGCAGGTCGCGATGGGCGCGACGCGGAATCCGGAGCTCATGCGGCGGGCATCGGAAGTGTCGGCGCGCGAGACGCGGGCGGCCGGGCTGCGGTGGGCATTTGCGCCGGTTCTTGACGTCGGACGCAATGCGCTGTGGTCGCGGCTTCCCGAGACCTTTGGTGAGGATCCGTATCTTGTCTCCACGTTCGGCGTGGCGGCGGTCGAGGGTCTGGAAGGTGAAAATGTTGCCGGCTGCGGCAGCGTCGCATCGTGCATCAAGCACTACATCGGCTATTCCGTGCCGGTCAGCGGCAAGGACCGCTCGCCCGCCCTTATCCCCGAGGCCCAGCTTCGCGAGTATTATCTTCCGCCGTTTCAAGCCGCCGTGCGGGCCGGCGCGAAGACGGTGATGCTCAACTCGGGCGAGGTCAACGGCATCCCCGGCCATGCCAACAAATATCTTATCAACGATGTGCTCCGCGGTGAGCTGGGCTTCGACGGCGTCGTCGTCTCCGACTGGGAGGATGTCATCCGCCTCCACACCTGGCACAAGACGGCCGAGACGCCGGCCGAAGCCGTCCGGCAGGCCATCGACGCGGGTCTCGATATGAGCATGGTCCCGCTGGATTTTTCGTTCTTCCACCTCCTCAAGGAACTCGTCACCCAGGGCAAAGTCTCCGAACAGCGCATCGACGAATCCGTCCGCCGCATTCTCAGATTGAAGGCGGAGGTCGGGCTTTTTGAAAATCCCTACCCGGAGCCCGAAGCGGTCGCAGCCTTTGGAAAATCCGGATACCGCGAACTCGCCGTCGAGGCCGCCACCGAGGCGCTGACGCTTTTGAAGAACGAAAGCGGAACGCTTCCCTTCGCAAAAGATGTCCGCGTTCTCGTCGCCGGCCCGGCCGCAACGAGCCTCGGAGCGCTTCACGGATGCTGGTCGTATTCCTGGCTCGGCTGGGATGAGGACCACTATCCGCCCGGCACGCCGACGCTCGCCGATGCGATCGCGTCGAAGTTCGGGTCGGAAAACGTCACAGTCCACCGGGGCGTGGAGTTCAACGGCCTCGATATCGACGCAGAGGCCGCCGTGACCGCCGCGGCGCAGGCTGACGTGGTGGTTCTTTGCCTCGGTGAGAATTCCTACGCGGAGACGCCCGGCGACATCAACGACCTCGACCTTCCCCAAGGGCAGCAGGATTTTGCGCTGCGGCTTTACGCGACGGGCAAGCCGGTGGTGCTGGTGCTCCTCGAAGGCCGCGGCCGCGTGATCCGCGAGATCGAACAAGGCGCGGCAGCGATCCTGATGGCGTATTGGCCCGGCGGCGGTGGAGCGCAGGCGATCGCCGATGTCCTCGCCGGCGATGCTAACCCGTCCGGCAAGCTCCCGTTTACCTACGCGCGGCACTCGAACAATCTCGTCACCTACGACCGGAAGTTCACCAGCGCCGTCACCGAGATCTCGGCCCCCGGCGACATCAAGCTGCACCCCTCGAAGCCGCAATGGGAATTCGGCCACGGCCTGAGCTACACCACCTTCGAAATCTCGAATCTCCGGCTCAGCTCCGACATCCTCCGTCCGGGGGAGGCGCTCACCGTTTCCATCGATGTGAAAAACACCGGTGCCCGCGCGGGAAAAGAGACCGTTGAGCTCTACACGAGTGACCTCTTTGCTTCGACCACACCGGCGGGCAAGCGCCTCCGGGCGTTTACCAAGATTTCTCTAGAGCCCGGCGGAAGGCGGACCGTCACGTTTGCGCTCACCCCTGCGGACCTCGCGTTTGTGGATGCCGGATGCCGGACCATCACCGAGCCCGGAGAATTCGACGTCCTCATCGGCGGCCTGACGGCACGGTTCCGCTACGAGGCCGCGTAGCCTTCAAACGGCACCAAGCGACAAAGCGCTTGCGCGGCTAATATAAGTTCCGCTAATACAAAGCGGACATGGAAACACACGCGCCGTCCGCACCCCACGTCACCGAAACCAAAATCGTCCTGTCCGATCCGACCGCCTTGGGCGTTTTCGGCCTGGCCATGGTGACCTTCGTGGCGGCTTCGCAGAAAATGGGATGGACGACCGGCGTCACCTACCTCATCCCGTGGGCGCTCTTCCTCGGATCAATCGCCCAGATCTGGGCCTCAACGATCGATTTCCGCAAAAACAACTACTTCGGAGCCATCGTGCTCGGCGTTTACGGGCTCTTCTGGGTGGCGGTGGCGATGCATTGGGCAACCAGCCTTGGCTGGTTCGGACCGCTGGCGGAAAATGCCGATCCGCGGCAATTCGGCTTCGCCTGTCTTGGCTATGCGATCTTTTCGTTCTTCATCATGATCGCCGCATTCGAGGCCAATAAGGTCTTCGCCGCAATCCTTGTTCTTATAAATATCCTTCTTCCGGCGCTGGCGATCAGCCTTTTGAAAAAGGGAACACCGCTCGGTGGAATCGCCCACGAGGCAGCTGCCTGGTCGGAGCTTCTCATCTCACTGCTTGGCTTCTATGCGGCCGGTGCGGTTTTTCTTAACAGCTATTTCGGTCGCGTTATTCTTCCGCTCGGAGCCCCGATGGGATGGATCCGCAAAGGCCCTGTAAAGCCGGCTGTGGCCTGAACAGCTTGCAAAAATAAACCGGGAACGGCGGGAGTTCTCCCCCTGCCATTCCCGGCTTGTTGAATTTGCTAACGAATTACTTAGCGAAGTAGAGCGTCGAAGCCTTGGCTCCGGTCGTCCGGACGCCTTTGACCTGCTTCAAAGCATCGCGGACGGCCGATACCGACTCGCCGGCCTGGGCGACGATGTCGCGCATGGCAATGCCGTTCGGAGATTTCGCAAGAATGCTGCTCACCGTCTCAACGAGAGCCACTTTTTCTTGTGCCGTAAGCCGCTTGCGCGTTACCGGGGCCTTTTCACCGGTTAGTGTTTTACCCGTCAGGCGGGTATATTCGATTTCGAGCGCAGCAAGCTCGCTTTTCTTCTCGGAAATCTTCTTAGCGATTTCAGAGATCGCGCCGGACCTTAGCGCGTCGATTTTGCGTTTCGCTTCTTCTTCAATTTCCTGGATCTTATCAAGGATGGAGTCTGACATGTAATGGAGTGATCTATTGGTGGCTGCCGGTTTTCTCCAGCAAATAGGGACGGAATGGTCTCCTCTGGAGATTCGTAGTAATAAGTCTTATTTCCTAATACGCAAGGGCTCTTTGCTAATTAAATGCCTGACACCCTCCAGAGGGTGTCAGGCACTTTGGCCAGGCAATCGCAGGAGAGGAATTTGGCGATTCTCAAGGCGCGAGC
>CAZSMN010000293.1:0-4968 GCA_964607615.1 uncultured Chthoniobacterales bacterium
GGGTGGTTTGTTGAGAAGGCGTCGATTGATGTGGGGCTGGCGGTGTTGTCCCGCGTGAATCGTCACGGGCAGCAGATGACGCTGGAGGATATTGCGGAGGTGTGCGGGTGCCATCGGTCGCGGATCGAGCAGATCGAGAAGCAGGCGCTGCGGAAGCTGCGGGGTCGCATGGCGGGGCATCGGGAGGAGTGGCTGTGATCGAGGTTCCGCATACCGTTTCGCCTGTCGTTGAGATGCCGGCCGTGCTGGGGAAGGTGGCGGATGGCCGGCTGGTTACGGCGTGGGCTGATGGGAAGCGCCGGCTTTTCACGGCGGAGGAATTTGCGGCGTTTCACCGGGAGCGTGAGGCGATGGTGGCGCGGATGGCGGCGGATCCGTATCGGTATGGCTACGAGATTCCGGCATGGAAGCAGTATGCGGATCGGGCGTTTGAGGATCTGAGGGCGAAATTCCCGAAGGGTGTGGTGGAGCTGCTGATCCTTGGCGGGAACCGTTCGGGGAAGTCGCGATACTTTGCTCGGCGGGCGATGCGTCACCTGGTGGAGAAGCCGGGGGCCAAGGTTTGGTGTTTGCAATCGACTGAGGCAGCGTCGATACAGAATCAGCAGCCGTATCTGTGGGAGTATTTGCCGGAGGAGTGGAGGCCGTCGGGCTCGGGGAAGCTTAAGAAGGGTGCGGTGGCGAACATTACTTACTCGCAGAAGGGTGGGTTCACGGAAAATTCGTTTGTGCTGCCGAATGGTTCACAGTGTTGGTTCAAGTTTTACTCGATGGATGTGGGATCGATCGAAGGCGCGGAGTTGGATTTCTGCTGGGCGGATGAGTTGGTAACGCCGGATTGGTTGGAGGCGGTGAGGTTTCGTTTGCTGACGCGGGACGGGGAGCTTGGGATCGGGTTCACGCCGGTCGAGGGATACACGGCTACTGTCAAAGAATACTTGGATGGGGCGCGGACGTTGGAGGAGAGCGAGGCCCGGCTGCTGCCGCGGTTTGTGCAGGGCGTGCAGGTGGGGTTTGAGATGGTGCCGCGGCTGCAGCAGTGCGTGAAGGAGAAGGCTCGGGTGGTTTACTTTCACACGGCGGATAATCCGTTCGGCAATGCGGAGGCGATGGAGACGGAGCTGAAGGGCTCGAATAGTGAGCGGGTGCTGATGCGTGCGTATGGGGTGCCGACGAGGGCGAGGCTGTCGCGGTTTCCTAAGTTTCGCGAGGCGGTGCATGTGGTGCCGGCGGGTGCGGTGCCTGGGGATGGGACGGTGTTCCATTTTGTGGATCCGGGTGAGGGGAAGAATTGGGCGCAGCTTTGGGTGCGGTTCACTCCAGACGGGAAGTGCTGGGTGTTCCGCGAGTGGCCGAACCAGATCGATTATATCGAGGGCGTGGGGTATGCCGGGCCGTGGGCGGAGCCGGATGGGAAGCTGGTGGATGGGCGTGCTGGCCCTGCGCAGAAGTGCTTCGGATTCGGCTTCGAGGATTACAAGCGGGAGATCGAGCGGTGCGAGAAGGGGATCGAGGTGGCGGAGCGGTGGATGGATTCTCGCTACGGCAACACGCCGACGATGACGGTGGAGGGCGTGCATACGCTGATCGAGCAGTGCGCGGAGCGGGTGGGGCTGGAGTTCCGGGCGACGCCTGGGCAATCGATCGCGGAGGGGGTGGACATGATTAATGACTGGCTGAGTTTTGACACGGAGAAGCCGGTGGATGCGCTGAACTCGCCGCGGCTTTTCATCTCGGAGGAGTGCAAGAATACGATCTATGCTTTGAAGGAGTGGACGGGGGCTGATGGGAAGAAGGGGGCGACTAAGGATTGGATCGATATATTGAGATATATTTGTTTGAGCGGGGTGGGGTATGAGGATCCGGAGATGCTTCGCGTAAGAGCTGGGGGATCTTACTGAAGACCGGAAAGGGGAGATGGGAAACCGGAAATGGTGAAGTTTGCGACGGTCGGGAGACCGCCGCTACAGTACGAATAGGACGTATGGGGTTGACTTGGTTTGTAAAATGAAAGGTATGGGAATGGGTAAACTTTTGCGGCAGCGGGATGTGATGGAGGCGCTTGGGGTGTCACGTCGGAAACTGATGACCATTGTGGAGAGCGGGATGCTGGATCCGATCCGGATCGCGGGCCGGAAATGGATGTATCGGGCTGCGGATGTTCGGAGGCTGGCTGGGGAATGACTGCTGAGGAATCTGCGGCGGTGTGGGCGGTTCCGGCGGAGGAGCCGTGGTTTGTCGCGGTGATGTCGGCGCTGAAGGATGCGGAGGAGGATGCGGCTGCGATCGTGTGTTCGATGCAGGTGGCGGGGAATCACGGCCATGCGGGGTTTGCGGCCGGCGGGCTCGATGCTTGCCGGATGATGAGGGAGGAGTTGGAGCGGCGGAGGCGGGAGGCGTTTGAGGTGAAGGTGGCGGAATAGGACGGATCGGGCTGATCGGACGGATATTTTGTGAAGGCCGCAGGCGTAAGTGTCTGCGGCCTTTGTCGTGTCTGGATGCGGAAATGATGGACCGGAATGGCGCGAAACGGCACGGAATGGCGCGGTTTGTCCGCAAGGGTATTGCGGTGTGAAAATTTTGGGCGCATGGGATGCCGAAGAGAACGGGGGCTGATCTGCCCGTGATTTCCTGGCTGGTGGACAAGTGCCGGTCGGGGAGGTGGTGAACCAGGTCTGGAGTTATTTCTTGGGGGCAATGCGAAACCATGAGTGAGGCAGGTGCAATTAACATCGGAGACGTGCTCAATGAGCTGAATGTGACGATCCCGACGGTGGAAACGCCGAAGGAGGAGCAGCAGAAAGCCGAGGAGCAGAAGCCGGCGGAGGAGACCGTGCAGACGGAAGCGGAGACGCAGACGGAGGCGACGGGGGAGGACGACGAAGCGACGGTCGATGATGAGCAGGATGACGACGCGGAGGATGCTGAGACCGATGAGGACGAGGCGGACGACGATGCAGGGAACGAGAAGGAGTCGCGAGCGGTTCGCAAGCTGACGAAGCGAGTGGACAAGCTGACGGCCCGGACGAAGACGGCGGAGGAAGAAGCGGCAACGCTGAGGACGAAGCTGGAGGAGACCGAGCAGAAGCTGGCGAGCGCACAACCGATCGTGCTGCAGGATACGGCGGACATTCTGGCGGATGTGACAAGTGTGGCGGATCTCGATGCGAGAGTGGCGAGCGCGAACGTGGTGATCGATGAGGTGCCGGATCTCATTGCCTCGGCTGATGCTGATGGCGATGTGGAGGTGCGGCTCGGAGATGGCAGCGTGAAGACGTTTACCAAGAGCGAGCTGATGGCCCGGCTTCAACGGGCGAAGCAGATCGTGAAGGGTGAATCGGCGATGCGTGCGTTTCTTGCGCAGAGGGAACCGGCGATTGCAGAGGCGCGGACGGAATACCCTGAATTGTTTCAGGAGAAACATCCCGCACGGGAGCTGATGCTCACGACGCTGAAGCAATACCCTGGACTGGCGAAGATGCCGAACGTGGAGATCGCGATCGGTGACATGATCAACGGCTACCTGCTGAGGATCGAGCGCCAGAAGACGGCTGATGGCAAGAAGGATGCGGCGCCTGCGAAGGCTGCGGCAGCCACGACGAAGCCGAAGCCGGCCGCGCCAAAGGTAGCGCCGAGGGTGGTGAGCCCGACGAGTGCACCGAAGTCCGCAACAAAACCGAAGGGCGATGCACTGGCAGCTTTGCAACGTGATGGGAGCAGGAGTGCGGCCGAGGAGTTTGTTGCGAACATCTTCGGGTGAGCCGGGTGGACCGGCACGCAGGGCGCGACACAAGAATAACGACAGTTTGGAATTAGGAGAATTTTATGGCTGAAACAGCTATCGATACAGTGAAGGGGATCCATGAGGATCTGAGTGATGCGTTGGTGCTCATCGAACCGGGCGATACCCCGATTTTCTCGATGTGCCGCAAGGGCAAGGAGCCGGCTAACCCGCTCTTCCAGTGGCCCGCCGACAAGTATGATGATCCGTCCACGGCCGGCGTGCTGGCTGGTGACGACGTTTCCTCGTTCTCGGACGAACACGCGAACCGTGAGTTGCTCTCGGGCCGCATCCAGAAGATTCGCCGCGCTTTCAAGGTCGATGACCTTGTGGAGAACGTTGCGGATCTGGCCGGTGTGGGCAAGAAGCAGGCTTTCAACAAGGCTGCTGCCAAGGCGATGGTCGAGTGCAAGATCGACATCGAGTCGGTCCTCGGCTCCGACAACGACAGCCAGGCGCAGAGCGGCAGCGATCCTTACAAGACCCGCGGTCTTGGCAGCTGGATCTCCAGCTCGGCTCAGAGCGATAGGGCGACCGCCGTTCCCGCTGCGTTCCGCACGCCGTCGGCTTCGATCAACACGACCGCCACGGGATCGCTCACTGAGACGAACGTGACCGACGTGCTGGAGAGCATGTATGGCGTCGTGAAGCGCCGGAAGAACTACGACGTGATCTGCGGAACCGCGCTCAAGCGTGCGTTCAGCGGGTTCATTCGCACGACCACCGGGGCGACCAATGTGTTCAGCTCGGTGCGCATGTTCACCCAGAGCGCGGAGAGCAAGAAGATCGTGAATATGATCGATATTTACGAATCTGACTTCGGTGCTCTGGCCTTGCACATCTCCAGCTACTTGGCCGTCGGCTCTGCCGCAGCGGTGAAGGCTGCTCGCGGATACGTGCTCGACATGGACCAGGTGGAGCTGCGGTTCAACCGCAAGCCGCGCATGGTGAAGCTCGAAGATCAAGGCGGCGGCCCGCGTGGGTTTGTCGATGCGATCCTCGGCCTCGGCGTGGGCAACCCGTCGGTCCTCGGCAAGTTCGCTGCGACTTCCTAGGGGTAGCAGGGCATCGGCCGGAGGGAGCTGGGAGCCTCCCTCCGGCACGCCCGCTGTGATTTCACGCACGACAGAAGAAGGAACATTTTATGAAGATTGCATACCGCAGGACTACGCAGGAGCTGGCGAGCA
>CAZSMN010000294.1:0-4953 GCA_964607615.1 uncultured Chthoniobacterales bacterium
AGCCGGTATTGATGAGCACATTGACCTGAACGGCGCTCGCGGCGATGACTGACGGCACCATGAGAACCAGGATCTTTTTGATGCCCGGGTCGCGCCAGCGGAAGTCCGGGCGGAAGTGAAATCCCGCCTTGCGCAGACTCGGAAACTGGATCACCAGCTGCAACAGGCCACCGAGGAGCGTTCCCGCGGCCAGGCCGAGGAGCGCATTGCGGCCGAAGCCGGGGTCGATCCACCACCCGAACGCCGCACCGCCAAGAATGGAGCCGATGTTGAAGAAGCTCGAAGCCATCGCCGGGGCGGTAAAAATGTTCCGCGAGTTCAGCATTCCCATCACCAGCGCCGCGAGGGAGACGAGCAGGATGAAGGGATACATGATCTGCGTGAGCAGAATCGTGAACGCCTTGTCGTCCTGGGAAAATCCGCCCGCCAGAAGGCCGACCAGCTGGGGGGAAAGAAGGATGCCCGCCACAGTGACGAGGCTCATGAAGACGGCGGCGAGCGTCATCATTTTTGACGCCAGCACCCAGGCCGATCTCTCGCCTTCTTTTTCGATTCTCTGAGAAAAAACGGTCACGAACGCCGTGGAGAGCGCACCCTCCGCAAAAAGGTCGCGCAGAAGGTTGGGAATGCGGAAGGCGATGAGGAACAGCCCCATCGAGGCGGTGCCGAAAAGTGAGTTGAAAAGAACCTCGCGGACAAGCCCGAGCACGCGGCTGAACATGACGGCGGCCGCGATGATGCCGCTGGCTTTGGTGTTGAGTTTCTTCCCCGCGCTCATCGTGCGGCTGCTTTCTCCAAGCGTTCCATAATGGCGGCTCCGATGCCGGACGTCGGCACGGCTTCGGCAAAAATTCTCTCAAGCCCGGCCTCGTCCAAGCGCCGCATGGCTCCATACAGATTCGCCGCCGCCTCGCACAAATCCCCTGTCCGGCTCAGGTGCTCGACTCTTGCGAATCCCTCACCGCTGCCGCTCCATGCGAGGAGGCCGGTATTCGGCGGCGGGGTGAGGGGAGCGGAGAAAATCTCCAGCGGGGTCCGCGGGGCGTAGTGGCTCTTAAGGCCCCCGGGCATGGTGATGTCGGCCCGGCCCTCGGTGACTGTCCCGAACTCCGCAAGCGTTTCAGCCGTGATGGGGCCGCGGCGCAGGATGTGGAGGTTCGCTCCCTCGACGAAAACGATCGTGGACTCGATACCATGCCGGCAGGGGCCCCCGTCGACGATAAGGGGGATACGGCCGTCGAGCTCCGCGAGCACGTGGGCGGCCGATGTCGGGCTGATCCGTCCGAAGCGGTTGGCGCTGGGAGCGGCAATCGGACGTCCGAAGGCTGCGGCCACGTCGGCGAAGACGGGGTGCGCGCTCATCCGGAGCGCAACCGTTTCCTGACCGGACGTGACGAGATCGGGAACGCAGGATTGCCGCGGGACGACAAGAGTCAGCGGCCCGGGCCAGAAATCCTCCGCGAGCCGGAGAGCTGCTTCCGGCAGAACTGCCAGCCGTGCCGCCCAGCCGTGATCCGGCACATGGACGATGAGCGGATCGCTGAGCGGGCGTTCTTTGGCCTCGAAGATCTTCGCACAAGCGCGCGGATTCAGCGCATCGGCGCCGAGTCCGTAGACCGTCTCCGTCGGAAGGGCCACGATATCTCCGGAGGCGAGGAGCGCCGCGGCAGCCGAGATGCCTTCCGGGGCGCCGGCGACTGTGGTTTTCAATCGAGCTTGCTGGCGAGGGATTCGTCGGTCTGCCGGCTGCGGAAGGCTTCGAGCGCCTTGCGGATCGCGGCGTGGTCGAAGGCCAGCATCTCCGCTGCGAAGAGGGCGGCGTTTTTTGCGCCTGCGACGCCGATAGCGAACGTGGCGACCGGGATCCCGGCCGGCATCTGTACGATGGAGAGGAGGGAATCCTGACCTTTGAGTGCCTTGCTCTCCACGGGCACGCCCAGCACGGGCACGGTGGTGTGGGCGGCGATCATGCCCGGCAGGTGGGCGGCCCCGCCGGCTCCGGCGATGATGGCGCGAAGGCCGCGGCCGGCGGCCGCTTTGGCATAGGTGCTCATGAGGTCAGGCGTCCGGTGGGCAGAGACGACGCGGTATTCGTGGGGAATCCCGAGCAGATCCAGCAGCAGGGAGGCCTCCTTCATGGTAGTCCAGTCGGATTTGCTCCCCATCACGACGCCCACGAGTGGGGACGGGGTCTTCGGACGCTTTGGTTTCATGTTACGAAATTGTTTCCTAACGGGTTTTGACTCTGTGCCGGCAGCTTTTAGGAACGTCTTTTCCGGGAAGTCTTCCCTTCCCCGAAGCAATACCAGACAGCGCCATGCCTACAGGAACAGTTAAGTGGTTCAATGACAAAAAGGGGTTCGGATTCATCGTGGATCCTGCCGTGGGTGAGGATATTTTTGTCCATTTCAGCGCCATCGAGGCAAAGGGCTACCGGAGCCTCAAGGAAGGCGAGCAGGTGGAATACGAACTGGCAAGAGATCAAAAAGGTTCCCGAGCAAGCCGCGTTGTGCGAACGTAGCCGGGTGCTACCGAACATTGTCCTTGCCGGTTTTATGGGCTGCGGGAAGTCCTCTGTCGGGCGCCGGATCGCCTTGATGACCGGCCACCGTTTTGTGGATACCGACGAGCTGATCGTGCAGCGCGAGGGGCGGAGCATCACGGAAATCTTCGCCGCCGATGGTGAGGAGGCTTTCCGGAACGTGGAAAAAGCGGTGATCGAGGATCTGATCGGCGTGGCCGGCATCGTGCTCGCCACGGGGGGAGGGGCTGTTTTGCAGGAGTCCAATCGCGCGGCACTTCACAAGATCGGAGTGTTTGTCTGGCTGCATGCCGATCCTGACGTGCTTTTCGAGAGGGCGTCGCGTTCAAACAGGCGGCCGCTCTTGCAGACCGAGAATCCGCGCGTGACCTTCGATGCGTTGCTGGCTTCGAGAATTCCGATCTACGAGGCGGCGGCGGATTTTCAGGTCGATTCGACCGGCCTCTCGCATGATGAGACGGCGAAACGGATTGTCGACGGGGTGGCACGCTTTCACGCAGCCGCGAAGTAGGGGGCTGATTTCCCGGAGCACGTATCCCCGGCCACGTTTTTCCCCATCGACTTGACCGGCGAGGATTGGTATCCGGCGGGCTGACCTGATGACACAAGAAAACTTCCAGATGGCGGTCGTTGTACTGGTGACGCTCGGGGTTTTCGTGGCGTTTCTCCGCGAGTGGGCCGCTCCGGACGTTATTGCTCTCTGTGCGCTGGTCATCGTGATCGCGATTGGCGCGATCGATGCGAATACCGTGGCGGGGCTCTTCAGCAACAGCGCGCCGATCACGATCGGAGCCATGTTTGTCCTGAGTGCAGCGCTGGAGCGAACCGGCATCATGGACTGGCTGGCCCGGATTTTTTCACGGCTTGCCGGGCGGAATCTGACACGGGCGCTCGCCGTTCTGGCTCTCATCGTTGTGCCTTTGTCGGCTTTTGCAAACAACACGCCGGTCGTTGTGGTTTTTCTCCCGGTCCTGATGGCGTTCGCGCGCGAGTCGGGGCTGCCGGCATCGAAGCTTCTGATTCCGCTCTCGTTTTACGCGATTCTGGGCGGCACGATGACGCTCATCGGGACGTCGACGAACATCCTCGTTGCCGGCCTGGCAGTCGACCTCGGGCAACCGGCGTTCGGAGTCTTCGAGATCACGGGAATGGGTGCGATTTATGCCGTGGCGGGCATCATGTATCTCGTGCTTGCCGGGCCTCATCTGCTGCCGGACCGGCCGACTCTTTCCTCGCTCATGTCGAGCGAGGACACCCGCAGTTTTTGCAGTCAGGCCATCGTGACAAAAGGCTCCTCGCTCATCGGAAAGCGTCTTCCGGAGACGGAACTCGGAAAGAGCCGGACGGTGCGGGTGTTCGAGATCCTGCGTGGCGGCCGGCGACTCGCGGACATCCCGCTCGATGCACTCCCGCTCAAGGAGGGAGATTCGGTCGTGCTCAAGGGTTCGGCACGTGACGTGGCGGCGATCCAGGAGACGGGAGATCTCTCGTTCGAGCGCGAGAGCATTTCCCCGAACGGCAGGGAGGTCCGTCTCGTCGAAGCGATCATCGGACCCCGCTCGCCGATGCTCGGACAGACCATCCGGCAGCTCGGTCTGCGGCGGCACTACGGCGTCGTGGCGGCCGCGCTCCACCGGCGCGGACAGAACCTGCTCGACCATTTTCAGGATATTCCGCTCGAGTTCGGGGACACCATTCTGTTTGAAGGTCCGGAGAGCAACCTCGCCCGGCTGCGGGATGAGGATGATTTTTTGAGCCTTAACGAAAGCACGGAAAAGCCGCTGAGACGCCGCAATGCCCCGATCGCGATCGCCTGCATTCTCGCCGTGGTCATCCTGTCGGCTCTGGATATTGTTCCGATCGTCACGGCCGCCATCATCGCGGCCGTGGTCGTCGTCGTGACGCGCTGCCTCGAGCCGGCGGAAGCTTATGAGAGCATCGATTGGCCGATTTTGTTCATGATCGTCGGCATGCTTGGCCTCGGCAAGGCACTCGAGACGACCGGTGCGGCGAAGCTTGCCGCCGATACGCTCACCACCCATCTCGGGCACATGGGACCCGTCGTAATGGTGGCGGGTATTTACCTGCTAGCCACCGTGATGACGGAGTTTGTCACCAACAATGCGGTGGCCATTATCCTGACGCCGATCGTTGTGGCTATTGCGGAGTCGCTCGGCATCAGCCCGCGGCCGTTCATCGTGGCAGTCATGTTCGCGGCGAGTGCGAGTTTCTGCACGCCGATCGGGTATCAGACAAACACGTATGTTTTCGGCGCCGGCGGATACAAGTTTTCCGACTTCCTCCGCGTCGGGGTGCCGCTGAATGCTTTGCTTTTCGTCGCGGCTGTCGTGCTGATCCCGATTTTCTGGCCGTTTGCCAAACCCTGAGAGAAGGAAAGAAGTGCTCGGGGG
>CAZSMN010000295.1:0-4937 GCA_964607615.1 uncultured Chthoniobacterales bacterium
CTGCATCGGGTCCAGGTAGTCGTCGTCGATGCGGCGGTAGATGACATCGACCTGCTTGAGGCCCTTCGTCGTCTTCATGAAGACACGCGAGTCTTTCACGACAAGGTCCGGGCCGACGACGATCTCAATGCCCATCGAGCGCGCGAGGACCGAGTGCTCGAAGTAGGCCGAGTTGTAGATGCCGGGCGTGAGCACGACCACGGTCGGATCCGGATTTCCATGCGGAGCGGACCAGCGCAGAGCGGCAAGCAGCTCTTGCGGGTAGCGATCGACCGGTCGCACCGAGTAGCGCGAGAAAAGCTTCGGGAAAACACGCTTCATCGCCTGGCGGTTCTCGAGAAGATACGAGACGCCCGACGGGCAGCGGCCGTTGTCTTCCAATACCAGGTATTGGCCGTCGGCTCCGCGGATCAGATCCGTGCCGCAGATGTGGATATACGTGTTGTTAGGAACGTCGAAGCCGACGAGCTCGGGACGGAAATGCTTCGCACTGCGGATGATTTCCTCCGGGATGATCCCGTCCTTCACGATCCGCTGATCGTGATAAACGTCGTGGAGGAAAAGGTTGAGCGCGGTCAGCCGCTGGGTGAGACCTTTTTCCACTTCGTCCCACTCGGACGATGGAATGATCCGGGGGATGAGGTCGAAGGGCATGATGCGCTCCGTGCCCTCGTCGCCGCTGTAAACGGTAAAAGTGATTCCTTGATCGAGGTAGGATTTTTCAGCGAGCGTCCGCTTGCGCTGGAAGTCGAGAAGCTCCATTCCGGAGAAGCGCTCGAGGAGAAGTTCGTAGTGGGGACGAACGCTGCCGTCTTCGGCAAACATCTCGTCGAAGAAGGTTTCCCTGTCGTAATTTTCAAACATCCCCTGCATCCGGTGCGAAAGCTGACAAACTCGCTCTCTCAAGAAAAGCGGAAAAACAGCAGCTCATCATATTTCCCGAAAAGCGCCGACCGGGATGCCGCTCAAGCCTCCTGGGCTTTCAGGGGATCGCCCTCGACCGCGGCCGATGTGCCTCCAAATTTCGGATAAACAAACCGCGCGGCGATCGACGTCTTGCGCGTGAGACCCCGCGCCGTCCGGATCCCGTGTTCGCGGAGAAAAACCAGAGATGCCTGGAGGAGCGCCGTGCCGAGGCCGCGGTTGCGATACTCGTGGAGGACACAAGGACCGGTCAGCAGGTGTGCTTGGGCATCCTCGGCGATGTTCATAACAGAGGCGCCGATGATGCGCTGGCCGTGAAGAAGTACGACGCAGGAGGGCTCATCTCCCTCGAAGGCGGACTTGATGCTCTCGGAAAACTTCTGATCGAGCAGACGGGTGGCATCGCCCCACGTCGAATCCATTGAGAAAGCGCTCGAAATCGCTTTCTCGACCTCTGCGACCTGCTCTTTCGACGCAGGACGCGCGACAAGGGGCAAGATCTCTTCGCCGACCTCCGGGACACCGGCGGTCGACCACTCAAAACGTAACCAGGAAATCATTTATAGATATACGGGCAGCCCGGGACGAGGGCTACTCAGGAAACTCCCTGATCGTCACGGCTCACCCACCATACGCAACCAAGGAGCAATGTCGAGAGGACGGAGAAGGCCGTGAGTGAGAGCATATGATGGGGCGGCGGAATCCCAAGTTTTGACCGGCGAGTCAATAAGATTCGTGAAAAATGCCGCACTTTACTCCAACGCGATTCCGAAAAAATCCCTGAAAACCGCCTGATAAACCTCCCGCTTGAAAGGCGGCAACCAGTCGAGGGAAAATGACGCGGGAGCAATCCAGCGGAAAGCGCGGAACTCGCGCCCGTCGACCCGGATTCGTCGATCGGCGCCCTCAAGGACGTGTGCGAGGAAGTAGAGTTGCTCCTGTCCGTCGCAGCCGCTCTTTTTCATGCCCTCCGGGAAAACGTAGCGATACGGTCCCCGGCAATCGTTGAGCTCATAAAGGTCCGGCCCGAGAGCGATCTCCTCCTCCACCTCCCGCCGGAGGGCCGCCTCGGGCTCTTCGTCGTTTTTGCGACCTCCCTGCGGGAACTGCCAGGAGCCCGGAGTGCGGGCGCGCTCGCAGATGAGAACCTCGCCGCCGGAGCGGGTCAGGATCAGGGCCACATTTTTCCGGAATTTCATGACCGCGCAATATAGAGATCCTCCGCGCAGACGCCAACTGCGGGCTTGTCAGCCTTGCCCGGCCGGATGTGAATAGGCCCATGAACTGCCGACTTCTTGTTCCCCTGCTCGTTTTCGCTTTCGCTGTCACCGGATTTGCCCAGACGCCGTCGCCGACACCGGAAGACACGTCGCCCGGCCGGCCGTTCTGGCGCGCCGAACTTCCCGGCGGCACCTACGTGGTCGCCCTTGCGGCGATCAGTTCGGTGAGCATTCACGAATACCTGGTTGATGGAGCAGCCCGCGTGACCGAAGTCAGCGTGGATACACTGGGGTCCGTGCAGGCAAGGTTCTACTACATCGAGCCCAATACGCCTTCTGCTCCCGGCGGGATCGGCCAGTCCACAGTGGATTTTTTGGAAGCCAAGGCCCGGGAGGGGCTCGACCGTTCCGGCACCGACGTCTGGAAGAAGGTCGTCAAAAAACATCCGGAAGCGACGCATGCGCACACAGTGGAATTCCGCCTCCAGAGCAAGGACGAGGCCAACTCTCTGTTCAAAAGCCTCGACGAAGCATGGCGGCGCGGCCGAGGGGCGAATTTCAAACCTTGAACGCCGCGTCGGCAGTCGTCATTGTCCTCGGGCCATACCTTTCACTGTTTTGTCCAGCCATCATAAACCCACTCATGAATGCGGCGTCTTCGGTGTCTTCGGCCATCCTGATGCGGCTCTTCTGACGTATTACGGGCTTTTTGCCCTTCAGCACCGGGGCCAGGAAAGCGCCGGAATGGCCACGGCCAAAGGATCCGAGCGGGTTTTCCAGTCTCACAAGGGGATGGGGCTCGTCTCGCAGGTCTTCACCCCGGATGCCCTCGACGCCCTTGTCGGAACGCGGGCGATCGGCCACGTGCGCTACTCAACAACCGGCTCGAGCACGCACAAAAATGCGCAGCCTTTCGTGGTGGATACCGCACGAGGCCAGCTCGCCATCGCGCACAATGGCAACCTCGTCAACGCCGCATCCCTCCGCTCTGAACTCGAGGCGCGCGGATCAATTTTCCAGACCACGGTGGACAGCGAAATCGTCCTCCACCTGCTCGCCCAGCCCTACGGCGCCGGCGGCGGCCTCGCCGCTCTCCGCAGGCTCGAAGGAGCTTTCTCGATCGTCCTGATGGGCGAACGCGAGATCATCGGCTTCCGGGACCCGCACGGCTTCCGTCCACTCTGCCTCGGCAAGGTCGACGGTGCCTATGTCCTGTCCTCGGAGAGCTGTGCGTTTGACCTTATTCACGCCGAATTCATCCGCGACGTCGAACCCGGCGAGGTCGTCATCATCGATAACAACGGCGTCCGCAGCGAATGGCCGTTCAAAACCGGCCGCAGCGCGTTTTGCATCTTTGAGTATGTCTACTTCGCCCGCCCGGACAGCAATGTGAGCGGCGTGAACGTCAGCAAGGTCCGCGTCGAGATGGGACGCGAGCTGGCCCGCCGCCACCCGGTTGAGGCCGACCTCGTCGTTCCGGTGCCGGACTCCGGCATTTACGCCGCCCTCGGTTTCTCCGAGGAACTCGGCATTCCCTACTACCCGGCTTTCGTCCGCAATCACTACATCGGGAGAACCTTCATCCAGCCGACGCAGATCATCCGCGACTTTAACGTCCGGGTGAAGCTGAACCTCATCCGCGAGGCGGTGGAGGGAAAACGCGTCGTCGTGGTGGATGACTCGATCGTCCGCGGCACCACAGCCCGGACGCGTGTCGTCAACCTGCGCGAGAACGGCGCGAAAGAGGTGCACATGCGGATCAGCTGCCCTCCCCACAAGCATGCCTGCTACTACGGCATTGATTTTCCGGACCCCGAGAAGCTCATCGCCAACCAGTGCACGCACGAGGAGATCTGCAAGTATCTCGGAGCGGACTCCATCGGCTACCTCGATGTGGAGGGAATGGTCCGAGCCACCGGGCGCAAAACCTCCGACTTCTGCATGGCCTGCTTCAACGGGGAATATCCGATTCCCTACGATGAGGACTTTGACAAGCTCATCATGGAGAAGCGGCGCGAAAAAGCGCGCCTTCTCGAGCCCGCGGAAAACCGTCTTCTTTGAACATGAAACGTAAAGTAAAGGCCTACGCCGCCGCCGGCGTGGATGTCGATCTCGGCAACAAAGTCAAACAGGGCATCCAGGCCCTCGTCCGCTCCACCCACGGCCCCGAGGTGCTCGGAAAAATCGGTGGTTTCGGCGGGCTGTTCCGGCCGGACTTCCGGGGAATGAAGGAACCGGTGCTCGTCTCGAGCGTCGATGGCGTCGGCACGAAGCTCAAAATTGCCTTCGCGACGAACCGGCACGACACGATCGGTCAGGACCTCGTCAACCACTGCATCAACGACATCGCCGTCATCGGTGCCAAGCCGCTTTTCTTCCTCGATTACATCGCAGGCGAGAAGCTGGATCCCGCCGTCTTCAAACAGATTCTGAAAGGATTTTCCAAAGCCTGCAAAGCTGGCGGGTGCGCGCTGGTCGGCGGCGAGACCGCGCAGATGCCCGGCATGTATCTGCCCGGCGAATACGACGTCGCAGGCACTATTGTCGGCGTTGTCGACCGCCCGAAAATGCTTGATGGCTCGAAGGTGCGCAAAGGCGACGTCCTCATCGGCCTCAAGGGTAACGGGCTGCATACAAACGGCTATTCGCTGGCCCGCAGGGTCCTTCTCGACCAGCTCGGCCTCTCACTCAAGAAGCCGGCCACCGGCATGCGAGCCCCCCTCGGACAGGAACTTCTCAAGGTCCATCCCAACTACCAGCCGCTCATGGCCTCCCTGCCCGCAGGCTCGCTTC
>CAZSMN010000296.1:0-4918 GCA_964607615.1 uncultured Chthoniobacterales bacterium
TGCATCAAGCACGACATGTCGTTGGCCGTCAGCACCTGCGTGCCGGCCTGTTCGTGATCGTGAATCCGGTCGAGTCCCATCATGCACGAAATCGCTTCTTCGTTCACGGCAAACGTGCCGCCGAATCCACAGCAGGTCTCCGCCTCTTTCATCTCGATGAGCTCGAGGCCTTTCACGTTGGCAAGGAGGGCGCGGGGCTCACGCTTGATGCCGAGCTCGCGCAGGCCATGGCAGCCGTCGTGAAACGTCGCCTTCGCTGGAAACTCCGCGCCGAGGTCGGTCACTCCAAGCACGTTCACAAGGAAGGAGGAAAACTCGTGCGTCTTCGCGGCCAGCGCCTTGGCCTCGGCCTCGCGCGGCTGGCCGTGAAACATCTCGGGATAAAAGACTTTCAGCATCGCACCACAGGAGCCCGAAACACCGACGATCACCTCGGCATCGCGGAAGGCATCGAGCATTCCCCCTGCAACCGTGCGGGCCTCGTCCCAATAGCCGGAGTTAAAGGCCGGTTGGCCGCAGCAGGTCTGAGATTCGGGGTAATGGACCGTGTGCCCGAGCTTCTCGAGGATTTTCACCATGCCAATTCCTGCGTCGGGGTAGAACTGGTCGATGAAACAGGGGATGAAGAGGGAGATATTCACAAATGAGCGAATTCAATCATATTCGGATAAGGCGAAAAAATTTGCAAGGTCTTCACGGCAGCCACGCGGGATCTCTCGGGGGCGGGGGTGCGAAGCGGTCGGCTTCCACCTGGGAAGGGAAGGATTCCGCCTTTCCGTCCTTGCGGATGATCAGGATCCGGCCGGAGGGCGGAACCTGCGCGAAAAGCGCGGTGGTGAGGGGGTCTTCCTCGCGCACGTTGGCCACGCGGACGTTTGCGGGTGGATTCGAATCTTTCAAATAGCCCGCCGCAGCGAGGATGGACAAATACTCCGCGCCGGATTTCGCCGGAGTATCGCCCGGCCAGCCGGCCGTCTTTTTTCCGAACTGGAACGCATCAAGCGCGGCCTCTTCGGCAGCGAGATGCAAGGGTGAGAGCGGCGAGTTGGCGGCTTGGTCCGCCGGACGTCCCTGTGAAGGTTTTTCCCCGGACGGGTTTTCGCCGGATGGTGTCGTGGGTGCCGGGCGGCAGGATACGGCGAGGGTGCAGAGAACGACAGCCAGAGCGATCGACGTGGGGAAGCGCATCACGCGGGAAGTATCCGACGTTGAGGGCTCACCGACAAGCGGTAACGCGGCTTTTCAAACCGGCGGGCCTCTGCCATCCTGCGGTATGGGAAACTACCGAGCGACGTGCGTGATGATTGTGGGCGGGGGACCGGCCGGACTTCTGAGCGCGCTTCTGCTCGCGCGAGCCGGCGTGCCTTGCACGCTCTTTGAGCAGCATGAGGGACTCTCGACCCACCCCAAAGCGATGGGGGTGAAGCGGCGGACGGCGGAAATTTTCCGGCACCTCGGCCTGCTGGACCGGATGATGGAGGCGGATTTCTCCGGTCCGGACACGTCGCTGATGATCTGGGCGAAGTCGATGGTCGGTGAGGAATTCGGTCGGGCGCCGTTGCCGGTTGAAGATTTTTCCGTGAGCCCGTGCCGCGCGTATCACTGCCCGCAAACTCATACCGAGGCTGTGCTTCTGGAGGCGTTGAAAGCGGAGCCGCTGGCCGACGTCCGCTTCGGTCACCGGGTGAGCGGTCTTCGTGACGTCGAGAACGGCGTTGAAGTCGATGTGGCCGGCCCGGAGGCGAAGGAAATCTGGCGCGCGGAGTGGCTGATCGCCGCCGATGGGGCCGCGAGCCCGATCCGCCGCCAGCTGGGCATCGCCGCCGAGGGGCCGGGGGATCTGGGACATTTTCTGAACACGTTTTTCCGGGCCGATCCGGGCCAGGGCATGGCTGGCCGGAAATCTCTTCTCTACAACATCCTCCGCGAGGATCTGGTGGAGTTTCTGGTGTCGGTCAATGGACGCGACCTGTGGCTCATGCATCACTTTTTGCAGCCCGGCGAGGATGCGGCAAAATTCAGCACGGAGGGGCTTACAGGCATGATCCGCTCGGCCTTCGGCGTGCCGGACCTCGGAGTCGAGATTCTCGGTAAGGCACCGTGGGTGATGAGCCCGAAAGTGAGCTCCCGCTTCCGTGACGGGAGAGTCTTTTTCACCGGCGACGCGGCGGCGCGGCTGAGTCCGGCCGGCGGGCTTGGCATGAATACCGGCCTGCAGTCCGCGCACAATCTGGCGTGGAAGCTGGCGGCCGTGATCCGCGGGGATGCCCTCGAGAGCCTGCTCGACAGCTACGAACGCGAACGGCTCGACGTCTCGGTGGGTGTGATGCGCCATGCGAACGATAATTCCGGCGAGGTCTTCCGGCAGGTCGACTGCGCGCTCCGTGGGGATTTTGACGGACTGCGGAAGCTGATCGCGGAATCGGACCGCCAGAAAGACGATGCGCCGTTTGATATTGGTATCCGCTACGGGGAATTCGGCCGGTTCCCGCATGCGTGGCTGATGAAGGATGGTCTGCGTCAATCGACGCTGGACCTCGTGGGCGGGAGCTTTGTCGCCTTTGTCGGACCGGGAGCCGCCGTCGACCACGTGCCGGGCGTGGAACTTGTGCGGGGCCAGGCTTATGAGGATCCGGAGTTTCCGTCCCGCGAGGGCTTCTCGGGTTCGGGAGCGGTACTTGTTCGTCCCGATGGGTATGTGGCGTGGCGACAGTCGGAAGGCGCCACCGGCACAGCGCTCAGGGACGCGCTCGCTGGGGCCTTGCGGTAGGGCTGATTTTGCCGTTTCCGCAGCGGGAAGCATCCGATAAGGTGCCGGGATCAGATGAGTGATGTCGCATTTTTAGGGCCGGAGGGAACGTTCTCGGGAATTCTTACGCGCGAGCGGTTTGGTGCCCGGCCGGGGCATGTCGCGTGTCCGACGATTGAGGCGGTTTTTGATCGGGTGCTGTCAGGAGATTCGCCGGCCGGACTTGTGCCGGTGGAGAATTCTTCCGGCGGCACCGTTTATGACACGATCGATCTCTTTATCCGCCATGCCGGATCGATCTTCATCCGTGAGGAGCTCTCGCTGAACATCCGCATCGCGCTCCTCGGCCGGCCGGGAGTGAGGCTCAAGACGGTTTACTCGCATTTCACCCAGATCAAACACCACGCCGACTGGCTCAAGGTGGCACATCCCAAGGCAAAACTGGTGCCGGTTTCCAGCACAGCGGTCGCCGCGCAGAAGGCGGCGGACCATCCGGCCTCGGCCGCGCTGGCGTCTCCCGGAACGGCTGCGATGTATGGCTTGGAGGTCCTTGAGTTTCCGAAGGGGGGCGAGGAAGTGAATGTGACGAATTTTTTCACGATCGCCCGCACGCCCGGCCGTGTGCGCCGCGAAGACCGCACTGCGCTCGTGGCAACTTTGAGGAACGAGTGCGGCAGCCTGCATAAGTTTCTCGGGCCGTTTGCCAGGGAAAAAGTCAGCTTGTCGCGCATTGTTTCCCGCCCTGTGCCCGGCCAGCCGCAGACGTATGTTTTTTATGTCGAGATCGAAGGCGGCCGCTCGAGCGAACCGGTCGTGAAAGCGCTGGACCGCGCGGCGGTCATTGCCCGCACGCTGGTGACTCTCGGCACGTTTCCGATCGGGAAGAGGTTTGGTTCCTGACTTGTCATCCGGTCAGGGCTTTGCGATGCAGTGCGGGTGCGTTTTTTTCAAGCTATGAGAATTCTTTTCCTCTGCGTGCTGGCCCTTCTTCCTGCGGCAGCCATGTCCCAGGACGGGGCGACGATTACGATCAAGAAAAGCGATGCGACGAGCGTGATGCTCAAGCCGGTTTCGGGTCCCGAAGGCGGGCTGGTTTCGAAAGTCGTTCAGAACGATCTCGATCTCTCGGGAACGATCCAGTTCACGCCGGCCGAGCGTGCGAGCTTCGTGATCTCCGGCACGGCCAACCCGGGTTCGCTGTCCGGCCTTGTCACCGATAACCGCGGCGGCATTGTGCTGCAAAAAACCTACACCGGACCGGCCCGCATGGCGGCCCATCAGTTTGCCGATGAGATCGTCGAGACGCTCACGGGCCAGAAGGGCATGGCCAATTCCCGCATTGCGTTCGTTTCCGCGCGGACCGGCCGCAAGGAGATCTACACGGCCGACTATGACGGCGCGAACGTCAAGCAGCTCACGAGCGACGGATCCATCAGCGTTGCGCCGACGATCTCTTTCGATGCGACGAAGCTTGCTTACACAGGCTATCAAAGCGGCTACGCGGATATTTACCTCGTCGATCTTGCCAGCGGTGCCCGCAACCGTGTTGTGAAATTCCCCGGAACGAACTCCGGCGCGAGCTTTTCACCGGATGGCGGCCGGCTCGCGTTCACGTCGAGCAAAGATGGAAACCCCGAGCTTTACATCGCCAGCGCGACCGGTGGTGGCGCACGCCGCCTCACGCAGACCCGTGGCGTGGAATCCTCCCCGACGTGGGCGCCGGGTGGCAATGAATTGATCTATTCCTCCGACGAGCGGGGCGGACCCCAGCTTTTCCGCATCGGGTCGGGTGGGGGCTCGGGGCGGCTCGTGCCGACCGGCTTTGCCTATGCGACGGAGCCGAGCTGGTCGCCGGATGGCAAGAAGGTCGCCTTCACCGTGCGGCAGGGTGGTTTTTCCATCGCGGTCATGGATCTGGCCGGCGGGGGAGCGCGGATTATTGCGCAGGGTGAGGATCCGGTCTGGGCGCCGAATTCCCGCCACCTGATTTACAGCGACGGCTCTTCCCTGATCCTGCTCGACACAGTCAAAGGACGTCCCGTGCCGGTGGTGACGGGGCTTGGCAAGGTGAGCGAGCCGACGTGGTCGCGGACAATCCGCTGATCGCTTTCTGAAAAATGGACGGGGGCACCCCTTTTGAGGATGCCCCCGCTTTTTGCGATGGCTGTA
>CAZSMN010000297.1:0-4888 GCA_964607615.1 uncultured Chthoniobacterales bacterium
CAGCTCGCACGCCGCTCGACCGCCCGCGGCGAGGAGGTTCGGACCACCCGACGCGGCAAGTCCACGCTCTACGTTCTCGAAGAGCCGACCATCGGCCTCCATGCGCACGATGTCACGCAGCTCATCGCCGTCCTTCACCGCCTCGTCGAGGAAGGTGGCACCGTGGTCGTTATCGAGCACCATCTCGACGTGATCGCCGAAGCCGACCATGTCCTCGATATCGGACCCGAAGCCGGCGCAGACGGCGGCCGCATCGTCGCCGAGGGCACGCCTGAGGAGGTTGCGAAATCCAAGACCAGCCGGACGGCTCCGTTTCTCCGCGACATCCTGGCACCGAAGAAAGCCGTCGCTCCGAAAACGAAGAAAAAGCGCGCCTGACCTCAGGTGCTCAGTCCTTCTTCGGCTTGCCGTAGAACATGATGGCAATCCCGACGCAGATCGCGAGCGAGCCCAACCACTTGAGCGACCAGCCCGGATCATAGAGGACCTGTAGCGTCGTCTCACCGAGATCCTTCGGGTTCCATTCCGCCTGCGAGAACTTGTAATTGATGCCCGTGAGGTTCGCCCAGAGAGTGCCCGGGAAGCTGGCCGGGTGGTTCATTTTTGCCGTTCCCGATTTCTTTTCACCCGTCCTCGCATCTTCAAACTCGACGCTCGCGATGAAGTTCGACGGCGTCTCCGTGCCCTCATAGCGCGGTACCTCGAAATTCACCAAACGCAGCGAGAAAGGAATCGGCCGGAGCTCGAGACCGTAGCCGATCCGGACAACCCGGCGTCCGTCAGTGAGCGCGGTGATCTCTCCCGACTCCACCCAGCGCGGTTCGGCGGTAGGACCTCCTGGTGATTCCAGACGGGCACGGAATCCCGGCGTTCCCTGCACGCCTTTTTCAAGGGGTGGCCCGGGCTTGACCAGGGAAGCCTCGACGGCCGACGGCAGAACGCTGACGATTTCAACCTGCCAATCCGCCCAGCCAAGGGAAAAGGTATCGCCCGCCTTTGCCCGGCCGGATGCATACGTGGTTCCCGAGCGCTGGAGTTGGTAGGCAATACCGTCCGCCTCCGGCGCGGCCAGAAGAGCCGGCTTCAAATCCGTCGCTCCGCCCGCTGCAACCACACGGACAAGGGCCGCCGGATTATTCGGCTGGTCGGACTTTGATGAAGGCTTGCCGTCCTTCATTTCAAAATCCGGCCAGTAATCTTCCAGCGTGACGGTTGCCGTGCCGGCCTGAACCGGCTTTCTCATGATGTCGGAGCGAAGGTAGGTCGCGCTCGTGCCATCCGGCGCCACGAGCGAGACCTTGCGGCCATCGGCGGAAAGCGCCACCTTCACGCCGCTCGCTGCCGACTCGGACTGCACGACGGGCGCGAATCGGCCGAAGACCATCTGCGTCTCGGAGGCGGAGCGCACCGGAGCCGGCAACGACCGCTGCCAACTGACGGAAGCAAGGCCGAAGAAATCCTCCCGGCGGGGTTGATCGCCATCGAGCACCAGCGGCATATCGAGCGTCTGTCCCATCCGCGGGCTCGTGAAGCGGAGCATGACCCCCGGGGTTCCTCCGTCGCCCGCCACGAGCTTTTTCTCCCGGATCAAGTTGTCGCTGAAGGCATCGGCCACGATCCGGAGATCCGTCCCGGGAACCGGAAAAACGCGGGGGCGCTTTTCCGAAAGGCCGGCCACCGACGCATCAAAGGGCATGACGTAAAGCGCCGAATCCGTCGGGCTTTCGACCTGGATGATGCTGCGGTTCACCGTGATTTTCCGGACGGGAGCCTTCTCGGTGTGCAGGGTGACATTTCCCTCGAAGCCCATGTGAAGCCCGACCATCGCTCCGATGAGCAGAATGATAATACCGTAGTGGGTAACAATGAATCCGGTGTGCTTCTTCTGCCACGGCCAGCGCGTGAGCGTGACAGCAAAGAGGTTGATGCAGAGAACTGCCAGCCAGAGGATGAACCACGGAGCCTTGTAGATGTAGGTCTGCGCGACTTTGGAGTCGAACGACGATTCCGCAAACGTCGCCACGGCACAGGCGATGGCAATCGTCGCAAGGAGCAGGAGCGCGAGTTGGAGGGATCCGAGCCAGTGGATAACACGCCATGTCACCGACGTCTTCTGACGGTCGGCGATCATCTTCCGGCGAACGGTTTCAGGGGAGGGCGTGTGCGTTGTCATCGGTTTCGGATCCAGCGTTGCCAGGAACCGCAGGCGAGGATCATTCCCGTGCACATCCCGAACATCATCGCGCCATAGGTTGCGAAGAAGGCAGCTTCCGGCGCTCGCACCGGCAACAAAGCCATCAGCCCGGCCGCAGCCTCCATGCCGATCAACATGCCCGCGACGCCGGCCGCCCAGCACCACCAGCGCCCGCGTTTCCCGCGCTCCAGAAAGACCGCCGGGAAGGAAGCCGCCAGCATCGAGACATCCATCCAGTTCACCCGCGCGAGAAGACCGAGTCCCATGTTACTCGTCGCGCAGCCGCAGAGGCACGCACCCTCGCGGACGATCGGCGCGAAGCCCGCATCCGCCCACCATCCCGCCAGCATGGCCAGACCGCCCACCGTAAACATGCCGACCGCCATCTCCGCGAACGGTCCAAACGGACGCCGGAGCATCCACCAGCCGCACACGGCACCGGCCACCAGAAAGAGGATGATAAAGCCTGCCGCGGTCGGTCCCCGGAACCCTCCCAGCCAGGCGATCGCCGGTCCCTGCAAAGCAAGCGCGACCGCAGGAATCACGACCCGCCATGGAATGTGGAGCGGCGGCGGCACCGGCTCGCTCGACCCGGTCTCGCGGAACCCCAGCGCCCGCCACGTCACCGTGAAGCTCGAAACCAACATCAGCAGGGCCGCGGCCACCGGGTGGAGAATTCCCATCGCGGCGAGCGTGATCCCGATCGCATTGTAAGCCGCCGCGAAGCGCAGGTTGCCCCGGATCGTCGAGAGCGCCTGACGGCAGCGGGTGATGGCGAAGGGGACGGCCGACAAGTCGCCGGAGTTCAACTCGGCCGTTGCGGACTCGCGTGCCAGCGCACTTCCCCCGCCGATCGCGAGCGACACATCCGCTTCGGACATGGCCGGTGCATCGTTCACACCGTCACCGATAAACAAAACCCGTCGACCAGCAGCCGCATGGGCGCTCACGAGATCCGCTTTCTGCTGCGGCGTGAGCCCGGCCCGCACATTCGGCAAGTCGTGAACCGCGGCTGCCTCGGCCCGGTCGCCCGTCATCACCTCGCAGGTCAGCCCGAGATCCTGCAGCGCACCGATGGCCGCCTTCGCCGTGCCCCGCAGCTTTTCGCGAAGGAGGGCAACGCCGGCGATGCGCCCGTCGCGAACGATGTAGACGCGGTGCGAGCCCCCATTGCTCCCGAGGAGATTCGAGGCCAACGCCTCCGCCGCTTTTCTCTGGTCCTCCGGCACGACGGAAAGATTGCCAACCCGGATGCTGCTGCCGGCGACCTCTCCTTCGAGTCCCGCTCCGGCAAGCAACCGCGACTCCACCGGTTCCACGCCCCCCTTTCGAAAGGCCCGCGCGACCGGGTGGTTGCTCGAGGCCTCCAGCGCGGCGACCGCATCCAGAAGCTCCGCGCGATCCTCGCCCTGCGCTTCCACGAAGTCCACACGCTCGAGTTCTTCCTCACCGAGCGTGCCGGTTTTATCAAAGACGACCACATCGGCCCGTGCGAGTCGCTCGACCAGATTGGCATCTCTGGGAATAATCCCGCGACCCGCAAGCGCGGCCAGCGCCGACCAGATTCCCACCGGCGTCGCAAGACCCATCGAACACGGGCAGGCGACGAGAATCACCGCGAGGCTGTTGAACAGGCCGGCGATCCAGCTCTCCTTCCACGTCCAGAAGGCAAAGGTCAGCGCGGCGATCAGCAGCACAGCCGGGAGAAACCACGCCACCAGGCGGTCGGCCTCCCGCTGAAGATTCGACGGCCGTTCCTGCGCCGCACGCACGCTGTCGAGCAACGCATCGAGCCGCCGCGCATTGCCCGCCACCGTTGCGCGGATCACCAGCATCCCGTCAACGGAATAGCTCCCCGCGAGCACGGAGTCGCCGGCACGGCGGACCACCGGAAACGGCTCTCCGGTAAGGGCGGTTTCGCGGATGAAGGCCGTGCCGCTCTCGATGATGCCGTCGTTGGGAATCGCGGCGCCTGCCCGCACGATAACGCGCTCGCCCACGGTGATCTCCGAGGCCTTCACCTGCACGGTCGTTCCGTCGCAGGTAAGCCGCTCCGCGCGGTCAAACTCGACCCCCAGCGCCCTCGCCGCATCGAGTGCTGCACGTCGCCGCTTTTCGCCGATGAGCTTTCCGAACGTGTAGATCGCAATCAGGATCGCGACGACTTCGTAGTAAATATGTCCGTAGCCGGTGATCGTGCAGTTCACCGAGGCTCCGAACGCCCCGGCGATGCCGGCCAGAAAGAGCTGCTCAATCACGATCCGCCCCTGCCGGGCCGCCGCCACGGCCTCGCGCACGATCGGCAGCCCCGCCAGAAAAAAGACCACGACCGCCGAGAGGGCGAGCGCCACATGGATCACCAGCCTCGCCGTCCCTTCCGGCGGCGAAATGCTCGCCGCCAGCCCGAAGATCATCGACTGCCCGGCCACCAGCCCCGCGATCGCCAGTCGCATCCAGCCGGCCTGCGAAGCAGTCTCGACGGGAGGGGAAGTGGTGGAGCAGGAGCAGCAGGACGACATGGAGATCAAGAAGCTATTTGCCCGCGCCGCTTTTGCAACTCTGTGCCGCTTATCAGAAGATTTAATACAACGCACCAACCCTGCGTTGACATGGGAAGATCCTCTGCTACAACTCGACGCTTCCCTTTATGTCAAAAACAACCAAGTCCGCAGCCCCCAAGAAGGGCAAATTCGT
>CAZSMN010000298.1:0-4883 GCA_964607615.1 uncultured Chthoniobacterales bacterium
GCAAATTTCGGGGGGGGCAGTGTCTTTTGCGTTCAGATCAAGTCTTGATAGCTTTGCTTCAAACATAGGTAGTCCAACGACTAGCGGAACCACGATAGATCTGTCAGGGGCGACTTATCAGAATCTCACCTCGGCGATCGAATTTCGATTTTACGCGTTTGGTGTGAGTGCAGGAACTAGAACCTATAGCATCAATGATTTTACCTTTAGCGGAACGGTATCCTTGACTGTGGCTGGCATCGTCTGGACCGGCACAGGAATGGGAGGGACTTGGGAAAACGGGCAGTCGGGGAATTTCGCATCGGCCTACTCAAACAACACGACCAACACAGTTACTTTTGGCGGTAGTGGAGAAACCGTCACAACGAGCGGACCTATCCAGGCCGGCAGCCTGATTTTCACCCCCTCCGGCTACACGCTAAACGGTTCGCTCACGCTCGGAGTGGGGAACGTTACAACCTCCGCAGGAACGACCGTGATCAACGCGGCCGTTTCTGGATCAGCGGGCCTCACAAAACTCGGTTCGGCGAGCCTGACGCTTGCGGGGGCGAATGACTATACGGGGACTACGACGATCTCTGTGGGGGCTTTGCGTGCTGCCAACTCAAGTGCGTTGGGTGCTGCGGGAGCAGGCAATGAGACTTCTATTACTGCGGGAGCTGCTCTCGAACTCACAGGTGGCATCTCATCCGCTGAGGCCATTACGCTCAATGGAACCGGCGTTAGCAGTGGGGGCGCTATTCGCAATATGTCGGATTCCAACACGCTTTCCGGGGGTATCACTTTGGGATCGTCCTCCCGAATCAACTCCGACGCGGGGCTGCTCACCATCGCCGGAGGGGTCACTAACGGCGGCTTTCTGCTCACCGTTGGCGGAATCGGCAATACCTCAATCTCCGGCGAAGTCGCTGGCAGTGGTGGTGGTCTGACAAAAGACGGCACAGGAACGCTCGTTCTCTCCGGTTCTAACGGCTACACAGGCATCACCAGTGTCAACGCGGGTGTTGTTAATATTCGCCACGCCTCAGCCCTCGGAACCACAGGCTCCAACACGATCGTTGCCTCCGGAGCCGCCCTTGAAGTCCAAGGCGGTATCGCTGTCGGAGCTGAGGCTCTCAGTATTCTTGGCTCAGGCGTCTCGACTGGCGGTGCGATCCGCAACATTTCCGGCACGAACTCCTTCGCCGGTGACGTAACGATGTCCGGTGCCTCGCGCATCAACTCGGACTCCGGAACCCTCGGGTTCACAGGCGGTGTTTCCATGGGATCGTCCACGCTCACCGTCGGCGGAGCGGGAAGCACCTATTTCTCGGGCGCCATGTCGAGCGGCTCTGTCGCAATCGAGAGCGGAACGGTGACCTTCAATGGCACGGCAGCCAACACTTATACCGGCTCGACCACCGTCACTGGCGGTGAACTCATCCTCTCCAAGACATCGGGCACGAACGCGGTGGCCGGGGCGCTCGCCGTCAGTGGCGGCACGGCGCGTCTCGGTGCGTCCGATCAGATCGCCAACGGCTCAGCTGTGACCGTCTCTGGCTCGGGGGCCTTCAATCTCGGCGGAAATTCCGAAACCGTTGGAGCCGTCACGATCTCCGGCGGCTCGATCACCAACGGAACGCTCACAGGCGCAAGCTACGCCGTGAACGGTGGCGAGATTTCCGCAAGTTTGGCTGGCAGCGGAGCCATGACAGCCGCTGCGGGTTCGACAACGCTCTCCGGTGCGAACTCCGGCTACAGCGGAGCGGTCACCGTTAGTGGTGGTACACTCAACGTTGCGACAACCAACGGTCTCGGTAGCGGGTCGTTGACGATGTCCTCCGGCCAGGTGCTCGGTGGCGATGCGGTGACGATTTCGAATGCGATTACGATTGGGACGGCCGCAAGCACCACGACGGGCGTCATAGCTGGCTGGGACTTTAATGGACTCTCGAATTATGGTGCTTCGCCGCTTTCTGCTGGAACAACCGTTTCTGAAGTAACGGTAGGGGGTCTTACCCGCGGAAGTGGTGTCACAACGTCGGGATCAGCAGCCGCTAGTGCATGGGGCGGCAACGGATGGACCAGTTCGAACTCCACGAACGCAATCAGTGCTAACGACGTAGCAACTTTTACCCTCACGGGAAGCCCAGGCTCCAGCCTGAGCCTGTCTTCGATCGATGCGTACAACGTTCGGCGCTCAAGCAATGGACCGACCACAGGTCTGTGGCAATACAGTATCGGATCTGGATCGTTTGTGGATCTGGGGAGCGCTATCACTTGGGGAACAACGACGACCTCTAGCGGGAATGGACAGGGAGCGATTGATCTGTCGGGAATCGCTGCACTGCAGAACGTTGATTCTGGAACGACGATCACGTTCAGGGTGGTGAACTACAATGCGTCCACCGCAGATGGCACATGGTATTTAAATAATTTTCAGTCGGGTGATGACTTTACGGTCTCTGGAAGTGTCCCAGTCGCCGCCTCCGGCACCGGAAGTCTCGGCATCACAGGCTCGGGCAACACGACCTACACGGGCGGCGTGGTTGTGAACAACACGGCGACGCTCACGGCTGGAGCAGGGGGGACTGCCTCCTTCAACGGTACGATCAGCGGAGCGGGGGCGATCACAAAGGTTGGGGAGGGTGATGTGGTGCTGAATACCGGCAACAGTTTCACTGGCAATACAACGATTTCGGCGGGATCGCTCCGTGTCTCGGCGGTGAACGCGCTTGGCAGCACAGCGAACCTTTCGGTCAACTCCGGAGCCACACTGGAGGTGACAGTGTCTGATGCGGTGAACAATGCCGCGAGTGTTAAGCTGGATGGTGGCAAGATTACGCGTGGAACCGGGGTGAGTGAGAAGTTCGGCGCGCTGACCCTTACGGCGGCGTCGGAGTTGGATTTCGGAACGACCGGAACCGGTGCATTGAACTTCGGCACCTACACGGGAGGCTCCAACAAGCTGACAGTGACAAATTTCCTCGAAGGAAACGTTCTGACGTTCAAGACGGATCTAACCTCCAGCATCAACTCGGCGAGCCTTTTTGATTTCGACAATTCCTTCACCTACTCGTGGGTGGGTGGTGAGACCAATACCTTCACGATCACGGCGATCCCCGAGCCGACGACGGTGCTTGTGGTTGCGGCTTTTCTCGTTCTGATCGGCCTGGGCGAGGCGAAGCGGTTCCGCAAGTTGATGAGGACTCGGCGGAAATAGATTTCGAAGAGAATTAGTAATTTTTAATTTGGAATGTGGAATTTCCCGCCGGGGGGCGGGGAGGTTGAAGGGCGGTAGGGCGCCCGCACCGGGCCGCGCGGAGAGGAGGGACTTCCTCAATGCCCTGCATGAGCTTCATGGTGAGAAAAAAGGCGGGCGGCGCGGTTTTTACCATGGAGGACATGGAGAACATGGAGGGGGAGCTGGGGGTAATTTTTCCATTGTTGGAGCCCCTTTGCCCCTAATGGTTTTTCTACTTCTTCATGCGCTCCATGCCCTTCATGGAAAGAAAATACTCTGCGGGTGCACATTTTGATTCACATTGTGGCACGTGGTATGCTTCTTGGTGTGGGTCCGGCGCATGGGGTGGCGGACACAACGGGAGGAGCAAAGGGATATGGAGATCGAGGAGCGGCAAAGAGGATGGCTGGAGGATCGCACGGCCGTGGTGGCGGTAGTCTCTGCATCTTTACTGGTCACCGCAGGAATCGTGATTTTGTTCGGGTCCGGGCTGGGGAAACCGGAGCCTCTGCAGGTGTTGCCCGGCGAATTCTCCTCTCGGGCGGCATTGGCCACTGAGCCGGTTGCACAGGGATGGAACTGGCTGACCGGAGCCGTTTGGAATCTGCACCCAGGGCGCGCGCTGGACTTCGTATCGAGTCTCGGGGATCGCATTGCGGAGTTCCCATTGTTTACCGTGGACTATGGAGCGGGCTCTCTGCGGGAAAGAGGGAGTTGTTTCCTCTCGCCTTTCTCGGATCCTGTGACGTTGTTGGCGGCGGGGGTGCTTGCCTTCTGGTTCGTCTGTGGGGAAGCGAAGAGGCTCCGCAGGCTGATGAAGATGCGGAGAAAATAGATCCGAAGAGAATTTGTAATTCTTGATTTGGAATATGGAATTTCCCGCAGGGGTGCGTGAGGCCGGGCGCGGCGATTGGAAACCGCCGGGCCGTAGGGGCGAATGATGACGTGCGAAGAATGATGCACATCAAGGTGTGGGCTGGCATGCGCTCTGTTGGCCGCCTTTTCTGGTTTACAGGCTGGCGGGGGATATGCTGTTTAGGCTGCGTGTGCCGCAGGGTGGGCTGAGGGACGGTAAAACGAGGGAGGAATATGGTTTACGATCAATGGCAGGGATGGGGGAAACGGGCAATCAGGGCGGCCGTGCTGTGGGGCATTGTCTTAGCCGGCGGCACCGGTCATGGGGAGGAACTGGTCCGGCGTCTGCCGCCGGAGTTTTTTACGGTGGCGACCGCGCGCGGCGCTGAGGTCTCCGGCGGTGCGGGCTTGCTAGTCGTGGGCTGTGGGGTGGAGGTTAGAGAACCGATGGTGGGATCCGGGACCACGTTCGGCGCGCTGGAGCTGGTGGCCTCGCACGAGATGAAGGTGTTGCCGGGTGTCCTCTCGCCGCTTCTTCTCCGGTGATCTGCCGGGCGAGGCGGGGTATGAACCGGGCACAAGGGTGACAGATTGACCGGGCAGATAGGTGACACAAAAAAGGCCAGATATGGCCTGGAAAAAAGTGTCACCAATGGAAGAGAAGATGAGATTTGTGAGTTTGGCGGAGAGCGGCCGATTTGAGTTCGTGGGGTTGTGCCGGGAGTTCGGGATCAGTCGAAAGACGGGATACAAGTCCTAAACGATCTTCTCCCTCGGCGGCTTATTTTATCTGGGGGGCTCGAGC
>CAZSMN010000299.1:0-4880 GCA_964607615.1 uncultured Chthoniobacterales bacterium
AGCTTTTCATCGTCCTCACCAGCCCCGGCAGCGGATCCTACGGCGACGTCCTCGCTTATTCGACCAACGGCAAAAAAAGCCTCACGCCGATCGTGATCGAAAAGCCGTCGCAGAAAGACCTCGCCGGCTACATGGGGCATGATGAATTCGAGGTGATGGAGAACACGTTCGTCCGCCGCTTTCCCGTTTACAAAAAAGGCGACACAAACGCGAAGCCGACCGGCGGCTACCGCCAGTTCCAATACAAGCTCAAACCCGGCGAGGCCGCCTGGCAGTTGAAGATCGACCGCGTGGAATCGTATTGAAGGGGAATCCGGATTGCTGGCGGCTCCGATCCGCACTATGATTTTTTCATGAAAGTCGAGGAACCCGCCGCAAGCTACCCGGCCCGCGTGCCGGCGTCTCCCGAGGTGGTGGCGCTTGCCACGGACCTCGTGCGGCGATTTTCCGAGTGCTTCTGGTTCAGGCATCCGGAAGCGAGGGTGCGCTACGAAGACGATGCCCGGCTGGTCATCGAGCACCTGCGCGAATACGGGGACAAGCGCGCGTGGGAGGCGGCCAAAGAGCTGAAAAAATGCCTTTAACTGCGTTTCAGAAGGAAGTCCTTGGCGTGCTGGTGGGCAACCGGTCGGAGGCCAGTCACTTTGCGGGCGGGCTCGTGCTGAATGCGCCGGAGGATTCCTCCCGCTACTCGCACGATTTCGATGTCTTCCACGAGGCCGTTGACGATCTGGTCGCTGCCAGCGAGAAGGACGTCGCCGCTCTAGAGGCCGCCGGCTTCGCTGTCGAGAGGATCGAACGTAACGAGGAATGGTCGAAGCCCTCGTCGTTCCGGAAGGCGCGGGTCCGCCGCGCGGGCGGTGAGGTCGAGCTCGATTGGGCGCACGATTCGGCCTTCCGCTTTTTCCCGATTGTTCCTGACGAACTGCTCGGCTGGAGGCTGCACCTCTTCGACATGGCGACGAACAAGGCGCTCGCGCTCTCGGCCCGCACGGAGACCCGCGACTATGTCGACATGGTCGAGCTGACCCGCCGCTATCCGCTCGAGGCCATCGTCTGGGCCGCCTGCGGAAAAGACCCGGGATTCAACCCGCTTTCCCTGCTCAAGATGATGATCCGGTTCGCGAGGATCGATCCGGCGAAGCTCGAGGAAATCCAGGCCCGCAAACTCGATCCCTTCGCGCTGAAAGAGGAATGGATCGCCGCCTCGGACCGCGCCCGCGAGGAGATGACCCTGCTCGCCGACGAGCAGCTCGACCTGCCGATCGGCGTCGCCTTCGTCGATGACCGCGGCGAGCCGGGCTGGATCCGCTCAAACCCCTCGCTGCAGATCCACTTCCCCTCCCTGCGTGGCTGCTGGCCGACGATGCATCCTCCGACGGGTGGTTGAAGACCGGCCGCGCGGCGTAGCGCGCTATAAAATTTCAAGCCCTGTGAAATCCTCCGCGCCATGAGCCCGGCACCGCGCAAGACCTCTGTCGGAAAAAAGTCCCCCCGGCTCCCGGCTCACGTGATTCTGGATACGTCCAGCCACCAGGCCGGCTGCAAGACGACAGCCCGCATGTGTGCCAAAAACAAAAGCACGGTCCTCGGCGACGAGCCCTACCGATCCACCATCAGCCGCGTGCCGCTCGGCCAGTCCCACCTCTGCTTTGTCGACTGCCGCGTGCCCATGGAGGTCGCCGCCGAGGGGAATGCCACCAGGGCGTTCGTTTATCTCCCCATGGAGGGAGAAATGGAGATTCAGGCTGCTGGCAAAAAGCTTCGCGCGGTGCCCGGCGGCCCTGCCTTTGTGCCTCCGAGAACGAAAATCGCCTTCCGCGCGACCGCCATCCGGTGCGTCGTGCTCGAACTTCCCGCCCGCAAGCTCCGCGCCGAGCTTGCCGCCTGGGATATCGTCGAGGCCGGACTCTTTCCCTTTGCTCTCACACTCGGCAGTCCCGACGCGTGCGCTGTCTCCGATCTCCTCCACTTTGCCATCGCGGATTTCGAACGCCTTGGTGGCTGCTCCGACCTGCCCCCGCTCCACCTGAGCCGGCTGGAAGCCCACCTCATCGCCGTGCTCGCCCGCGCCGTTGCCGGCAACATCCCGCCGAAGAAGGGAGCCTGCCAGCACATCGGCCACCTCACCGTTGCCGAAGTCGATGCCTGGCTTCGTTCCCGTCTGCACACGAAATTTGAGCTCGCCGACCTCGCCGCGGCGGCCGGCGTCACGATGCGCGCGCTTCAGAAAGGATTTCTCCGCCACTTCCACACGAGCCCGCATGCCCGCATCCGCGACCTCCGCCTTGACGCCGCCCGAGAGCGCTTTCGCGATCCCGACTGCCGGAAAACCATCACCCAGGTTGCCGGCCGCCTCCAGTTTCCCCACCTCGGCCGCTTTGCCACGACCTATCATGGCAAGTTTGGTGAGACGCCTTCGCAGACTCTTCACCATCACGGGAAGTAAGCGGCGTTCTCTCCCTGGTTTCCCGCAGGACGCGGAACCTTTGTCGCTGGGCACGATGTGATCGAGCGCCCTCTCTGGCTGGGCGGATCTAACCAGCGGGGCACACCGGGCTGGTCAATGACGATGGAATGCGCCCGCTACGTCGCCCGGTGCGCCGAGGCGTTGGCGGAGGCATGGTGCTGGTCCGTATTGAGCCTGCCGTGTATTCCTGGACTCCGACCCGCCGAAATCGGCCGGGTCTGCGATGCGGTGGAGGAGTGGAGCGAGCGGGAACTTCCCGAAGGATACTGCCGACGCCCCGTTTGCCCTTCGCGCGCAGCCCGGGAAAAATCAGCCCCGCGAGCGCTTCTGGGTCATCATAAACTCGTTGCCATCCGGGTCGATGCACATGGCGAGGTGAAGAGGATCTTCCGGCGTATCCACGGGCTCATGAGTGAGCGCGCCGCCGCAGGCCTTGAGGCGTTCGATGCCGGCGCGCAGGTCATCGACCTGAAACGTGAGGCCGGTCCATGTGCGCTTGCCCTCGCCGCCGCCGTGGATCCCGATCGTCGCTCCGGCGATGACGACCTCGCTCCAGACCTCGGATTCCATCGTCACCTCGCCGGCGAAGAGATCGCGGTAAAAGTGCAGGCACCGCTGCCAGTCGGCAGCCCAGAGGGCGTATTTCACTTTGGTTACTTGCATGCACGGAGCATACCTGCCGGAACGCGGGACGCCACCGCCTTCCGAAGAGATTCCACATGCAGGGTGACGATCCCTCGCTACGGTTCGAAAAATGGATTCCGTCACACAGGCCGTTCTTGGCGCCGCCGTCGCCGAGGCGGGCTTCGGGCGGCAGCTTGGCAACAAGGCCCTCGCCTGGGGCCTTGCGCTGGGCACGCTGCCGGATCTCGACGTCCTGGTTTATCCCTGGCTCGACCAGATCGGCCGCCTCGAGTGGCATCGTGGCCTCTCGCATTCGTTGCTCGTGATGACGCTGGCCGCGCCGTTACTCGGGTGGATTGTTTCCCGCATCCACGGCGGTGCCGTCGGATGGCTGCGGGCGGCGCTAACCGTGTGGGCGATCCTTTTCACCCACGTGCTCATCGATGTCTTCACGGTGTATGGAACAGTGGTTTTCGCGCCGTTCAGCGACCTGCGTGTCGGCTTCAACAACCTCTTCATCATCGACCCGCTCTTCACCCTGCCGCTTCTCGTTGGCGTGCTGGCGGCATTTTTCCTTCGACGCGATGACCGGTGGAGATTCCGTTGGAACACGTTCGGGCTCGTGCTGAGCAGTCTTTATGTCGTCTGGAGCCTCGGGGCGAAATCCGTTGCGACCGACCGGATCGAAAAGGCTCTCGCCGATCAAGGCCTGCCTGCCGTGCGGCTGCAGACAGCGCCGACCCCCTTCAATACGCTCCTCTGGCGCGGGCTGGCAGAGGGACCGGAGGGATTCTGGATCGGATACTATTCGCTCCTTCAACCCGGGCAGTCGGTCGAGTTTTTCTACGTGCCGAAAAATCACGAGGCGCTGGGATCGCTGGCCGGAACGCGTTCGATCGAGCGTATCCGATGGTTCTCGAATGGATTTTTCAGCGCCAAGGAGACGCCGGAAGGTCTCGTCGTATCGGATTGGAGATTCGGGGAGTTTCCTCAGCCCGGCGGCGGTTACCGGACGATGTTCTCATGGGCGGTCCCGGACTCCGGCGATGAGATCACACCCCTGCGCGCGAAGATTCCATCAAACGCCCTGGCAATTCTGGCCGCGCGGCTTCTGCCGATCGAGGCGCCCTAGCTGCTACCCGACCCGGCGGTGGTGGCGGATTTCGTAATGGTCGCCGGCTTCGACCACTTCGCCCGCATCAAATTCATTCTCGAACGGCGGAAACCACGTGTCGCCCTCGACGTGAAGGTCGACCCGCGTGAGGTAGAGCTCTGTCGTTCGCGGGAGGAGCGCTTTGTAGAGCTCGGCGCCGCCGATGACGAATACCTTGCGTCCGTCCTCCGGCACGACGATTTCCTCCGGGCTCCGCCAGACCTTCACGCCCTCCGGCGAGGCCGAGCGCGAGATGACCCAGTTCTCGCGTCCGGGAAGTGGGCGGCCGAGCGAGTCGTAGGTCTTCCGCCCCATCACGATGATGTGGCCGAGCGTCGTGCGTTTGAAAAATTTGAGATCCTCGGAAATATGCCACGGGATTTTTCCCCCGGCCCCGATGACGCGGTCGGGCGACATGGCGGCGATGGCGATCATACCGAGATCGGCGCCTTGATCGCCGGGTGCGGGTCGTAGCCTTCGAGCGTGAAATCCTCGAAGCGGAAATCCCCGATCTCACGGACGTCGGGATTGAGTCGCATCGTCGGAAGCGGGCGGAAGTCCCGCGTGAGCTGGAGCCGGGCCTGCTCGAGGTGGTTCGCGTAAAGGTGGAGGTCGCCGAAGGTGTGAACGAAA
>CAZSMN010000300.1:0-4876 GCA_964607615.1 uncultured Chthoniobacterales bacterium
AGCCCGCTCACCACCAGCGGTAACGGTCCATTGTCGGGGTCATTCCCGAGGGTCGCTAAATCCAGATCGATTGAGGTGTTCGTTCGCATCAACCGGGTAATTCGAAGCGCGACGGGTTGGATGTTGAGTCCGGGGATGACCTGGACTTCGCCGAAGCTGTTCCACAGGGCTCCAGGGAGTCCATCGTTGCGCACATAGCCATGACCAATGATGCGCACCCGGGTGCCCCAGCTGGGGATCAGAGCGATACGCTCCAGATCGGAGGTGGTGCCCGAACTCGATCCAGAAAATACCTGGGTCCAGTTGACGCCGTTCTCGCTGGTCTCGACGTCGAAGAGGGCGCGGCGAATGTTGCCTTCGAAGATCGAGACGTTCAGCGCGCTGATTTTCGTGCGATTGGCCAGTGTGAGTGTGAGCGTGGCTCCGTCGCCAAAGCCTGACCAGCGGGAAACGGCGGCGTCGGTGATTCCGTCGAGCACTTTGGCCGGGGTGTTGGGATCCTGCCAGATCGACGCTGTGACGGAGGCGACGGTGACGGGAGCGTTATCTACGGTGATGGTTACGTCTTCCTCGGCAGTGATGGATCCATCGGTGACGGTGTAGGTGAAGCGGACGGTGCCCAGGAATCCTGCGGGGGAGGTGTAGACCGGCAGGCCATCGACGAAGGTGAGTGTTCCGACAGGGCCCGGAGAGACGGGCGTGATTGGAGTGAAGCCGAAGTCGTCGAGACCGGCGTTTGCCAGGCCGTTGTCACCTCGGAGAACCACGCGATGGATCCATTCGGCGGAGTTGGTTCCGGTGTCGAGGCCAAAAAAGATCCGTGAGTTCGGGGCGGTGGCGGTACCAACCTGCGTCGCGATGATCTGGCCGCGGGCTCCGATAAAGTCGGCCGAGAATGATCGGCCGGTATCCACGCCGGTTACGACGAAGCCGACCGCGCGACTCGCGAATGGCTTCCCGCTCAGCGCATCCGCCGTGCGGTAGCCAAGGGTGTTTGGGTTTTGCGAGAACGCCGAATACGTGCCGAGGGTTATGGTGACTTCCCCGTAGTAGGACCCGACGGCTCCGATATAGACGGCCTCCCCCGGCGATCCGCAGAGGTCAGCAGCGTTTGTGAGCGCGCCGCTGGAGGGATTGCTCGTGGTATCGGCATTGATCTCGAAACGAATGGCGGATTTGGTGGCGTCGGAACGGAGATGGTAGTTAACGATACCGGCGGCGGTGGATCCCTTCGCAGCAAATGACCTGTTGGCGTCTTTCCAGCCTGTGATCGCGAGAAACCCGGGCAGGCCGGAAACGGCGGTGGTTGCCGTGGCGCCGGCTGCGGCGGTGTTGATCACTGATGTGGGAAAGGCGGTGGCGGAAGAGGCATCAAGGATGGCTGCCCCGTGGGGAAATTCGGAGGCGGAAGAGTCGGTTGCGAAAGATGCTCCCGTTACGGTCAGGGGTGAGCCTGAAGCGGAGATATCATTGGCGAGGACATTGATCCGGACAGCAGTGCCGGGGGTGGTAATGATGCGATCGGGCTGGGTGAAAATGGCGGGGGGCGGCTGATCAGAAAGCGTAATGCGATAGGAGAGGTTTCCGGAGGCATTCACAGTAATCGGGCGGCTGACCATGCCGGTGGTGAGCGTTGTGGTTGTGCCCACGGAGAAGCTGGCGCCGGGCGACAGGAGTTCCAGAAGGCAGGATGCGCCATTTGGCCGTTGGAGCACCAGTCGCGTCGCAGTGGTCGTGAGCGTGGCATCGGATGCATGGGCCAGCGGCAGCAGCTCGGAGAATGCTCCACTATGGGGAATGTTCACCTGAACGCTGGTGTCGGAGAGAATGATGGATTTCTGCCCGTAGTTTGAGAGCGGATAGTTTATAACGACATCTCCGGAGGGCAGAGTCCTCGCTCCGGTGGTCGGGGAGACGACCGATCCGCCAGCCGTGATCGTTGCGGTAATGTCGGAGGTTTCATAGGTTCCGGTGGTCCCCGCGCGGCGAGTGCCCCAGACTTGGGTATTCGTCGAAACGGTATTCGCAACAGCCTGAAGGGCGAGGCCGAATGAGGGACTCCAAAGCAGGCCGAGGCCGTAGACTTGACGTTGAATGCGGATGCGGCCGGTATTCACGATGCCGTAGTATGAGGGGCGTTTGACGGTGGTCACCGCGAGGGGCAGGGAATCATAAAACTGCCGGTTTACGGATTCCGGGGCCAGGCAACCGAGGAACGCCTCAGCAGTGGTGCGTTGGGCAGCGGTCGGCTGGAAGGTGTTAAGTGGCCGGACTGCGTCGAAGACGAAGCTTGGGATGTAAGAGGCCGAACTCGGGACGGCGAGCGGTCCCCATTTTCCGAACTCGGACTGGAGTTGCGAGCGGCGTGTGGCGACAGCGGCTGCGTATTCCGCGTCTGTCTGGGAAAAAATTCGTGATGGTTGCACCCATTCGGAAAGCGGGCGTGAGCCTGCGGTGAGCGATGTGTGGATGGTGCGGGTGTTGAGGCCGGCGTTAACGAAGAAAGTGCGGGGGGAAAGGCCCGGCTGGGGCACGTAATTGGCCGCAAGCCATTCGTTCCATGTCGTATCGGCGGCGATGACGATCGGGAGGAGATCCGCCCGCTGGCGCATTCGCGGGAGCGCCACCGTGTCGTTGCGCTCGTGCACGCGGGAGTAGCCAAAATCGGGTCCGCCCTGCTCGTAGTAAAATCCCGCAGGGGATTTGTCCTGACTGGCCGAGTCTTGGACGGCTTGCTTAAAGCGATTATCCAGTTCGGCGTCCGGCCAGTTCTCGAGGTAGATCAGAGCGGCATGGTAGGAGCAGTTAAACTGGTTGCTGTATTGGCGGGCGAGGCTGCGCATGTCACTGCGTGTGAACAGAGCCCAGAGCGCACGGCGAAGGGATATCCGCGCATTTTCGAGGATGGTCGCGTCGAAGGGCAGGCCTGAGTCCCGGATCAGATCGATTGCCTCGGCGGCATGCATGACCCCAAAGCCGGTCGCTGCCAGATTCCAGCCCGTCGCGCTGTATTCCGCAAAGAGTCCGTCAAAATCTCCATCGCCAGAGCCGGGTTGGTTTTGAATGCGCGTCCAGCGGTCTAGCATGGCTTCGAGGCGCACGCGCACAGAGGCGTTGCCCCGATAGGGATTCCAAGGCCTGTTGGCGGTGTAAAAGTAAGCCAGCGAGAGCTGGTTCTCCATGATTCGCGCGTTGTAGGGTTGGTTGTCTGCAGGGTTTCGATTTACAGCGATGTTGAGAAATCCCCGGTTTGAGCCCGTCTCGACCACGGCATTTGCCACCTGCGCGAAATGTCGCAGGTAGTAGGGAACTTCCAGTTCGTTGTCTGCAAACTGGCTGGCGTTGAGATTCGCGAAATCTACCGCGGGAACAGGCGACCAAGCCTGCGCCCAAGCAGGAATGCCGGATGCAGAAAGCAAAATCGCAAGCGAAGCTGTGCGAAAAGACACGGGTTTCATCGGGTGATTCGAAGTCTTATAAATCGGCTGGGATTGGCGGCAGCGGCATCAGTGACTGTGACCGAATACGGAGTTGGTGGAGTGCCGGTTTGGAGAATGCTCCCGGCTCCACCGAGATTCTGCCAAGGACCGAGCCCGACGGCTCGGGCGATGGGTGTCCACGACAGGAGATTGCCGCTGGACTCCACAGTGTAAGTGACGTCGCCGGCCTGGGGGTTGCGACCGAAGCTGATGCCCAATTGTCCAGCAATCAGGCCTACTGTGGCTTGCGAGGCTCCGTCAGAAATCAAGGGATTTGAGCCGAGTGCGTATTCCATGAAATTCGTTGCGGAGTCGGAGTCGGCATTTGCGTCTGGAGAAGCATCGGCGCCATTCCACGCGATGGTTGCGGCCCATGCCTCGTAGGATTTTGGAGTGTAGGCAACGGTCAGAGAATTGCCCGATGTGGAGACCGCCCAAGTACCCGTCCCCGGGAACCCGACGGTGGAGAGTGTTATGGCGGGGATGGATGTAGTCACAGGACCGGCGACCTTTGTGATGACAGGAAATGTCCTGGCGGTTTCCGTGAAGTTCTGCAGACCAGTTGTGTCCACACGGAGGATCCAATTAGTTGCCCCCGCCGTTACGAGTTCAGCCACACCGAAGCCAGTCGTTGGAACGGCATTCCAATTGGTAACCCGGGTTACAATCGTCGATCCGGTTTGCATCGTCAGAGTTCCTGCGGTGGACCCAATTCCCGCAAGCGTCCCGCTCGTTGCCACCGTGACCGGAGAGGCAACGGCCGCATCGATCCGCAACGATCCACCAGATACCACCGTGGATCCTGAAAAAGTTTTGGCGGTGCCGGTGAGCGACCAATCTCCTGAGAGGACCGTGAGATTGAGCTTTGAGTTCCCCGAAGCGGAATCCGTCATCGCTCCGGAGAACGTGCCCGATCCGGGACCGTTCAGGTGGAGGGTTCTCCAGGTGTCCGTGCCGGTGACGATATTGGTCACGGCTCCCTGGACGGAAAGATGGCCGCTCTGCGATGTGACTTCCCACCGGGCTCCGCCGCCATTCAGTGAAAGCGTGCCGTTGAAGGTGTTGTTGCCCGAGAAGTTCCGGAGCTGGGCGTGGCCGGGCGTGTTGTGCATGGCAAGCTGGATCGGGCGGGAAAGCGTGATCCCGCCGCCAAGTTCGAGCGCGCCGAGCGAGCTCCCCCCGGGAAGTGTCAATGTGGTGTTCGCTGTGCCCAGCGCTGCTGGGTGAGTGATGCGCAGAGTGCCCTCGCTGATAATCGTGTTTCCGGCGAAGGAATTTGCGTTACTGAGAACCAGTGTGCCGGGTCCATTTTTGGTCAGGTTGCGTGGACTGTCATTCGAGAGAACTCCCGCGAGGGTAAGTGTACCAGCGTTGACCGTAAGGGTGCGGTTTCCCTG
>CAZSMN010000301.1:0-4876 GCA_964607615.1 uncultured Chthoniobacterales bacterium
GAAAGCGCCAGAGTCCGCGCTCTCCCTTCGCGCCACCCGATCACTTCACCCAAGTACTCACGGCCTGGCAGTTCGAGAAGAGGATGATTTCAAATTCCTGACCCTGTTCGTCTTTGGCAACCCACACGCCGGGGAAGGCCTCTCGGGAAAGCGGCTCACCGGCTGTTGGCTGGGCGGGATTCGGAGCTGGCGAAGGGGCCGGCGTCGGCTTGGAGGAGGGAGGTGCCTCCGGGGAGGAGGGCGACGGACAGCCGGAAAGCAGGAGCGCAGCGGCAAGGACGGGGAGAATCAAACGCACCCTTCCAGCGTTGAACGGCCAAACCGGTGGTGCAACCCCTTTCTTCGCGACGCGGCAGAGGGCGCCTCCGCGAGGGGCGGACAATACCCGGGGCGAAAAATCCGTTGGCGTGCCGGCAGAGGTTCGCCGATGATGCCCGCATGAAATGCCGGACGGTTGTGCTTTTTCTCGCTTTCGCCGCAAGCGCCGTGGCCGCTTCCCCGATGACGCCCGTCGCCGAGGTCTTTGCCGCCATTGCTCTCAAACCGTATGCCGACCACGTCGCAGTCGTTGAGATTGTGGGCGAGCGGGGATCGCCCGGGCCGGTCGAGTGGATTGCCACGTTGAAGGACCCGACCGCACGGGGCGGCGTGCGCGAGATCACGCTCACCGACGGCAAGATCACCGGAGAGCGCACGCCGATGAGCGGACGAACCGAAGTCGCCGCCATGGCACCGCTCGCCAAGGGAGCGGTCACGACCGACGCCGGAGGCGTTTTTGAGATCACGCAGCGCGAGGCCGTGAAGAATGAAGTCGGCTTCGACTGGATCGATTACCAACTCAAGGTCGACCCCCAACTCGGCCGCCCGGTCTGGGATGTGAAAATCTACGACAACCTCGGAGCGCCCGTCGGCACCCTCCGCATCGCAGGCGACGGCGGGACCGTCGTGAAGGGATTCACTCCCCATCCCGACCGCCGCGTCGAGCCACCACAGACCAACCGGTCTTCCGATGGACTTCTCGAGCGCGTCGGGGAATTCGGCGAGAACATCGCCACCCGCACACGCGACACGACACTGCGCACGATCGGCAACGTGCAGGAAACCGTCACCGGACGTCGCACGATCGGACCGGAGGCCGTCCAGTAGCATGCAACAGGCCATCATCGTTCTCACCGTCATCGGGTTCTTGATGATCGCCGCCGAGGTCTTCGTGCCCGGCTACGTTCTGGGCTCGCTTGGCTTCCTCTGCCTCGCCGGCGTCGTTGTGCTTTGCTACATGGCCTTCGGCCCCCTGATCGGCACACTGGCCTTTGCCGGTATCCTCGTGCTCACGACGTGCGCGTTTCTGCTCTGGCTGCGCTACTTCCCGCTCACGCCGATCGGCAAGCGCTTCATCCTGCGGCAGCCTGATACTTCCGGCAACCCCGCGCCGGAATCGCTTGTCGGCCAGGACGGCATCGCAATCACTCCGCTCCGTCCGGCCGGAACCGCCCGCATCGGCGACCGGCGGCTCGACGTTGTGGCCGATGCGGCCTTTGTCGATGCCGGCACACCCGTCACCGTCGTGCTCCACGAGGGCCTCAGGATCGTCGTGCGGCCTCAACCAACGGCAGACACTCCAGAAAAACAGGACTGAAATCCCCCGGGCTCGCCGCACTCCACTCGCGGATCCTCTCCAGCGGGAAAAAGGCTCCCGTCTCGACCTCCAGGGCCGCGGGGAAAAACGGCCCCTCATGCCGCGTCAGGTAGACCTCGATGAATTCCCAACCCGTTACCTCGGAAGGCAAGAGCCGGCCGATCCGCTCAAGAGGCGGGCATTCGACCCCCAGCTCCTCAAAGAACTCGCGCTGCGCCGCCTGGAGGTAGTCCTCTCCGCTATCCACATGGCCCGCGGCCGAGGAATCCCACACGCCGGGATTGCGGTCCTTCCACATCGAGCGGCGCTGCAGAAACAACTCCCCCTCAGCGTTCTGCGCGATCATGTGGACGGCGCGGTGCCAAAAGTTATTCACATGCACGATATCGCGCGGTTCCGCCCGCAGGACGCGGTCGTTCTCATCGACGACGTCAAACATCTCTGCGCCGCTCTGCGCCGAGGATGGAGCCGCAAGGCAGGCCAGCGTTTCCCACTGGCTCAGGGACAGCTCCTCTGCCCGGACGGTGTCGTCGACTCCCAGCGTTGCCGTCACTTCCGGCCACCGTTCACGCAGCTCCGGCAGAAGATTCCGCAGTTGCTTCCGGCGCTCCGAAAAACCCTTGCGCACAAGACCTTCAAAGACCGCATCGTCCAACGGCCTCACCTCGCTCCGCCCGCGCCGGCGCAGCGAGACCACGGCCGAATCGACCTTCGGCGCCGGATAGAAAACCGACGCCGGCAGCTTCTTCAAATACGAGGCCTTCCAACGCCGGTTCACGCACACGCTCATTGCACCGTAATCCTTCGTCCGCGGCGCGGCATCGAGACGCTTCGCCAGCTCGAGCTGGAGCGTGAGAACAAGGATTGATGCGGGTGAGAGGGCGGATGTGAATTTCGCAATGAGCGGCGTCGAGACGTAATACGGAAGATTTCCCACCACCTTCACCGGCCCGTGACCCCAGAGTTCGCGCAGGTCGAAATCCAGCGCGTCGCCGTGGAACACCCGCGTTGTTCCCCGCTCAAAAACACGCCGCAAATGCGGGATCAAACGATCGTCTTTCTCAAGCAACGTGAGCCGCACCCCGGCCTCCGCGAGAAACTCCGTGAGCGCCCCCAGGCCGGGACCGATCTCGACCACATGATCGCCCGGCTGGAGATCGAGCTGCGCCACGATCCATCGCGCAAGGTTCTGGTCATGAAGGAAGTTCTGCCCGAGGCTTTTCGTCGGGACCGTGCCCAACTCCCCAAGGTGCTGCTGGATCTCTTTCAGGGTCATGGAAAAATTGTCATACCATTCACAAAGCGGCTGTGAATAAACCCCGATAGAAGCAGAGAGTTTTTCCCAACTTATTCACAGGTCGGCTTGATGTCCGGGGGCAGCGGTTCCGTGGCCGGCGCCGGTGCCTCTTCGTCGACCACCTCCGGCGCATAGTTTTTCAAGGCCTTGTGGGCCAGACGGGTGATCCAAACCGTGACAAAAATCGTGATTCCCAGCTCCAACGTGTAGGCCAGCCAGGCCCAGGGGCCCTGGTGGATCCCGCCCTTGGCCGCCTTACCGATCACGGAGCCGGCATACGCATACGCGGCGCTGATCGGCAGGAATCCGATCCACGACGCTCCCACATACCTCCAAAAGGACACCCGCGAGAGCCCGAAGGCACAACTCACGAGGCTGTGAGGGAGGACCGGGGAGATCCGCGTTAAAATGATCAGCTTCCACGCATTGTGCGTCGCCGCATGGTCGAGCGCGCAGAACTTGCGGCTGTTGGCGAATTTCCGCGCCACCCAACCGCGCAGGAGGTAGCGCGTCGAAAGAAAATTCGCCAGCGCGCCGGCGACCGAGCCCAGTGAAACGAGGATCGTTGCCGGCCAGAACCCGTAGACCGCACCCGCGCCGAAGCTCAGCACCGAGCCCGGAAGGAAGAGCACGCAGGAGAGCGTGTAGAGGACAATAAACCAGATCCAGCCCACCCATCCGCTGTGCTCGATCCAGAGCATCGCCTGCTCCATCCACGCCGTCCAAGTCTCAATCATGCGGGGCTATACTGCGCAGACGAACGCGCGCTCGGCAAAATGTTTGGCGCGCAAACCTCGGGGTCCGGTCACCTCGGCAGGACGGCATTTCCACACCGGCCGCACGAACGGCTCAGGATGCGGATCGCTGACCGGCGATGATCTTGTGTTTACGCGGTTTGTCGACGGAGCCTCGAAGCAGGATTTCCGTGGGAAAGATCAGGCCCTCGGCCGGCACCATCTCACGGGCGGCCGGGTCGAGAAGAAGGTCGACCGCCTTGGCGGCCATGGCGGCGATGGGCTGCCGGACCGTGCTCAGCGGCGGCACCGTCATGCGCGATGCCAGCGTATCGTCAAATCCCGCGATACTGATGTCGTCCGGCACCAGAATCCCGGCCTCGGCGAGAGCTTCCTGACAACCGATCGCGGAAGCATCGTTCGCGCACACAATGGCGGTGGGTAGGCTCTCCCCGCGGTGCGTTTCCAGCCATCTCTTGATGGCCTGTTTTCCGTTGATGCTGCTGAACCCTCCCTCCACGACAAGGTCGGGATCGCCGCCGAACCCGGCTTCTGCCATCGCATGGTGATAGCCCTCAAGACGGCGTCTCGCGCCTTCCATATGGGCCGGACCGGCAACGTAGAGGATGCGCTTGTGGCCGAGGCGGATGAGTTCCTTCACCATCGTCGCCGATCCCGCGAACTCATCGGGCTGGATGTTGAGCACGCCGGGAAGCGGGTGGTTCGCATGAAGCGAAACAAACGGCACGTGGGCGGGGAAAAGCTCAGGCGTCACCTCGGCGATCATCGGTGCGGCGAGGATCAACCCGTCAACACGCCCATCGCAGAACGTTTCGATGCGGGAGGCCTCTTTCTCCCAGTCGTGCATCGTAAACACCGTGATGTGGTGGTCATGCCGGACGGCCGCCTCCACGATGCCGTTGAGGATTTCGAGAAAATAGTGATTGAGCATGCCTCCCTCGAGGACCGCGGCCACACCGATCGCATTCATCTTGCCCTTGGAGAGAGCCTGCGCGGCGGCATTGGGACGGTAGCGCACCGCGGCGGCCGCCTGGAGGATCCGCTCTCGCGTGGGCGCTGAGATACGGGTGGAGGTTCGAGAGTTATTGAGAACGGCAGAGGCCGACATCGCCGATACGCCGGCCAATCTTCCTACCTCGGCGAGCGTCGCCGGGCGCGTTCGTTTCGCGGGAGAAGTCTTGGACATGT
>CAZSMN010000302.1:0-4834 GCA_964607615.1 uncultured Chthoniobacterales bacterium
CACGGCGGGCAAGGAAGCGTCCGGCACCGGCAATATGAAGCTCGCTCTCAACGGCGCGCTGACCATCGGCACCCTCGACGGCGCCAACGTCGAGATCTGTGAGGAAGTCGGAGACGAGAATATCTTCATCTTCGGCAACACGGTCGAACAGGTCGACAAACTGGTCCGCGACGGCTACAAGCCGGGCGACTTTTACAACGCCTCGGAAGAGCTGCGCGCCGTGGTGGACTGGGTCGGCTCGAACTACTTCACGCCCGATGAGGCGCCGGGAGTCCTGAGCCCGCTTCGCGACAACCTGATCTATCACGATCCCTTCCTGTGCCTCGCCGACTTCGAAGCCTACAGCGATTGCCAGAAGCTTGTCGGAGAAGCGTTCCGCGACAAGGCCCGCTGGGCAAAGATGGCGATCCTCAATACCGCGCGCGTCGGAAAGTTCTCCAGCGATCGCACCATCGCCGAATACGCGAGCGATATCTGGAAGCTCGACCCTGTCGCCATTCCCTGAGGCCAAAGCTTTCTCCTTCGACCGGGGTTTCCAACACCCCGGTCGAAGGGAAGGAACGGGGGCCGTTCAGGAAACCTGGAGCCTACGGCTCCTCTTTAGAGGGTGTCATGCCTTTGCTTCCGATCACGTCGCGTTATGCCGATCCGGCAATCAGGGATCCCTGAGCGTCAGGAACGCGTCACCTCATCGCCACTTTTTGGCTCCGGGCTCCTCGGAATGAACAGCGTGATTCGCGTTCCCACACCGAGGCGCGAGCGGATCCACATGCGGCCATTAAACCGCTTCGCAACCCACAGTGCCTTTGTCAGGCCGAAGCCGCCACCAAGGGTCCGCTTGCTCGAAACATTGCTGGCGCGGTAACCGAACTCGGCGACATTGCGTAGTTCGTCCTTCGGAATTCCCGCACCGTTGTCCTCGATAACAAGGCGCACACCTTCCACGGAGGAATGCAATCCGGCACTGATTTTTCCACCCGGGGCCGTGTATTTCCTCGCATTGGCGATCAAGTCGCGGAGCACGTCCTGGAGCACAGGCGGCATCAGGAACTCCTCTCCCGTGTCGCTGCTGACGTCGAGATCGACCTGGTAATCATGTGGCGTTTGCTCGGCAATGTTCTTCACGATTCGGTACCGGCCGTGCGCATTCTGCTCGATGGCGGCCAGAACCCGCTCGATGGATTCCGACAGCTGCGTGCTTGAAAACTTCGCCCAGGCTTGAGGGTCATGAATCCGGGCCTGAAGCTCCTCGATTCTCACAACGAAAATCTCAAGAACAGACGCGATGGTCTCCCGAAGATCCTTGAGGTTCTCTGACCCGGAAGACGTGATCGCATTCTTCAATGCAGAATCGGTTTCGGCGGACAGAGATCCGGGGAAGGATGGGTCGAGAGGGATTTCCCTACCGGTTCGCGCAGCCTCTTTGATGGCCTCGGAGAGTTCAAAAACGCGCTCCTTGGCCCTTCCGACTGGAGCGCCAATCTCCAGTTCAATGAGCTCGAGACACCCGTAGAGAACGCTGATCAAGTTAATGACCGAATGGAGATCAACGATGACGGTCTGCTCCGGCGTCAGTTCCGGAGCGGAGGTGAACTCGATTTCGTCCGTTTCGTCCATCCGGCTTCCCTGCGCCGCTTCGGAGAGAGCTTGGGAAGACATGATCGGATGATAGGCCTCATGGTCGATCCATTGCAACGGCCGGTTTTTCCCGGATCGGGAGGGCATCCATCCGGTTGGCAGCGTATTCCCGCGCTAAGTGCGGAAATATGGGCAGGAGTGGATGATCGTTATGCTCCGCATAACGCTCTGCGAAACAGGCTTCGCCACTCCCTCCCGGCGCTGTCGCGCGGGCAGTCGAACCGTGTTCTCATCCACTTCTCAGAGACTTGTTTCCCTGCGATGCAGGGAAAACATGGGCAGGAGTGGATGATCGTTATGCTCCGCATAACGCTCTGCGAAACAGGCTTCGCCACTCCCTCCCGGCGCTGTCGCGCGGGCAGTCGAACCGTGTTCTCATCCACTTCTCAGAGACTTGTTTCCCTGCGATGCAGGGAAAACATGGGCAGGAGTGGATTCGAACCACTGAAGGCATAAGCCAGCGGATTTACAGTCCGCCTTTTTAAGATAGAAGAGCTTTCTTTTTATCAAATTCTTACTAAAATAAGAATAGATGAAGACTCAAAAGCGCAAAAAATCAATGATAGCCGATCTCCCCTCAGGCGTGGGGGTCGGAAAGGTAAAAATCAGTGGGATCGACTACTTCCGCGTCCGGCTCGGGAAGAAATTCACCGGAGGAGAAATTCAGGTGAAGCATTTCAAGGAGCTAGCGGATGCCAGATCCTACATCTTCGGGGAAGCTCAAAAGGAAACGTCCTGTGTCCCGGTGGTTGCCCTGAAAGCTGAGGCCGGAAGCTCGGCGTTCAATCTGTCGGCCAGCCAAATCGCCGAGGCCACCTCTGCATTCAAAAAGCTGTCAGGTGCCGGCCTCGCAATGACCGAAGCGATTGCCTATGCAATCAAGCATCTGCGTCCCCCTGGTGGCTCCCTATCCCTAAAAGATGCTGCTGAGAAGATCCTCAAGTTCAAGGAGACTGAGGGCGTATCGAGCAAGCACCTCAAGGGAATGCGGTCGATTTTCAAGCGGGTTGTCGACGATCTCGGCAAAGAGAAGTTGGCGGCTTTCAAGCGGGAGAACCTTGAAGAATGGCTGACCGATCAAGACGACGTCTCCCCATCCACCAAGGCCAGCTACGCCAGACACATTCACATTCTTTTCTCGGAGGGCATCGAACGGGGCTGGTGCGCCACCAATCCAGCAACAGCTCTCCAGAGGAACTCCAAATCCGATGGGGATGTGACGATCTGGACATGCGAACAAATGAAGGCATTTCTCCACGCGATAAAAACCCACGAACCCGCGCTCTTGGTCGGCGTGGCAATCAAGGCATTCGCTGGTCTTCGGACATCGGAATTGCTGCGCCTCGAATGGGAGCAGGTATCCGACTCGAAGATTCAAATTCTCTCAAAGAACGCAAAAACCAGAAGAACCAGAGGAATCCCCATTCAGCCCTGTTTGGCCCAATGGCTCAAAAAAGCGCGCGGCAAAGGTTCGGTTGTCGGAATGTCGGAGAGTGGTTGGCATGACGGGATTCAGCGTGCCTGCGAAGCTGGGAAAATCATCATGCCTGCCAACGTGCTGCGCCATTCCTTCGGCACCTACCGCTACTACGCCACGAAGAATGAAAATGAGACGGCCTACGAAATGGGAAATTCACCCTCCGTCATTCTTGCGCACTACAGAGCTGCAGCGGTTTCCGATAAGGACGTGACCGGCTGGTGGAAAATTACCCCAAGGTCACTCTGAAACGCGGCGCGGGCAACAGCCCGAAACAAAAAAACGTGAAAAAAGTAAAAACTCCCCTACCGGTAGCGAGAAAGGTAGCAGCTGACATCCTTCGTCAACTGCGATGCTTCTGCGTCCGCTGCAAGGTCGTGGGGTCTATCCGCCGAAAGAGCCCGATGGTCTCCGACATAGAGATTCTGTTCATCCCCCGCATAGATCGAGAAAAAGATCCAGACGATCTCTTTGGGCAGTATATTGACATCGACTACGCCTCATCATCTCTGAGGATTCTTGAAACTTCTGGCCTCCTGAAGAGGAGAAAGAAGAAAAACGGACAGGAAACTTACGGTGAATTCATCAAATTCATGCGACACGTTCCCAGCGGAATTGCCGTCGATTTTTTCGCATGCACACCGGAGAGCTGGTGGACCAGCTTGGTAAGTCGGACCGGGGGAAAGGAATCGAACGAAAGGCTTGCACGAGCTGCCAAAGGCCGGGGCTTCAAGTGGCGCCCCAACGGGGGCGGATTCTCAACACGAACCGGCGAAGAGATCGTGTTTGTCGTAAAGTCAGAGAAGACTGCATTTGAGTTCGTAGAACTCCCCTACTTGCGACCTGAGTTCAGGTCATAAAAATCACTTAATCAATAGTTTACGATCAAAAAAAATTTCTCGGAATTATTTTGGACGTTCAGTAGCGTCTTCTAGTTATCCAACGCGATGTCTGAAAAAATTTTCAACCTGTTCCTGTTTATTTCGGACACCGTGATTGTCGAAATAGGCGTCAAGACCTACGAACTTGGTGACTTCCAAGCCTCGGACGACGACAAGCAATCGTTTTTGCTGAGTAGGGTTTTAACCGATTTTTCAGAAGCACAGCGCTTTCCTCTCCCCAGCCGATACAAGATTCTAGATATTGGAACTGGGGAACTGGTTTCAGGGATCTCATCTAATGTGTGGCAATCCCTTTGTGAATCCGGCCGGCACCTTGAGGTTTTCGGGGAGGCGTTAACGTTGCTTGGCTCCTCTGACGCCCCTCTTTTTTGTCTTACCCCAGTCGTTGATGGAAAACCCATCGTGCAGGAAATAGACCAAGCTGTCGACGATGAGGACTCGGCGAGAACGAGGCACACCGCCTTTTTGCGCGAAAAATATGTGGAGCTAGCGGCCTTCGCTTGGGAAGGATTTCAGCGCGAAGGCAAGGGTGTAGTTCTGATTATTGACGACGCAGAGACAGGGGTTCAGGCAAAGTATGTCCCAAAATCTCAAGCTGACGGCTCCGCTTTTTCGAGCGACCTAAAAAGGATGGTTGGCGACTACGACCCTACGCAACATTTCGTCGTGACGATTCTAGGTCCTGATATCGGGGAGAGCGACTATTGTATTGGGGTTGAGGATCTGCCACCACCGGAAGCAGCTGAGTTTCTGAAGAATGGCTCGCAGCAACCCTGACTAAAGCATCACCATGTATTGAAATGGCGTAGCCATGTTT
>CAZSMN010000303.1:0-4826 GCA_964607615.1 uncultured Chthoniobacterales bacterium
CAGCCGGATGGCGAGCAGATGAGCATCTACGACGCCTGCATGAAATACCAGGCCGCCGGAACTCCGCTCGTCGTCTTTGCCGGGCACGAATACGGCACCGGCTCGAGCCGCGACTGGGCCGCCAAGGGCACCCGCCTCCTCGGCGTGAAGGCCGTCGTCGCACAGAGCTTCGAGCGCATCCACCGCTCAAACCTCGTCGGCATGGGCGTTCTGCCGCTGCAATTCCCCGAAGGTGTCAGCGCGCAGACGCTCGGACTCGATGGCACCGAAACGTTCGATATCACCGGCCTCAGCGATGAGATCGAGCCGCGTCAGGACGTGACCCTCACGATTACCCGCAAGGACGGCTCCACGCAGTCCCTCGCCGTGAAGCTCCGCATCGATACGCCGATCGAGGTCGACTACTACCGCCACGGCGGCATCCTTCCGTTCGTGCTGCGCCAGCTGATCACGCAGGCGGCCTGAGCCGCCTACCGCTCAACCGCCGCAACCGGGAGCCGCCTCTCCAGCCAATCGTGGAGCACGGCGGCCTCGGCCGGCTGCGAGCGGAGTGCCACATACCGGTCCGGACGGATCAAGTAGAAGGACGCCTGCTCGGCTCCGAATTTGCGGTGGGCTTTTCCTTCCGGATCAAGGAGCCAGCTGTCATCCGGCGGATGCTCCCCGCTCCACACCTTGACGATCCGGATCCATTCCGCCCACCCCTCGCCGACCAAGGCCACCGAGGCCAGACGGTCGACATCGCGGTAGATCGGCTTGCGGCCGGAAAAAAGGACGAGCGTGAACTTCGGCGGACCGGTCTCGGCGAAAAGCGATACCGGCTCGTTGCCGCGCAAAACCGTCACATCCCTCGGACGCCACCCAGGAGCAAATCCGTGCGGTCGCCAGTCCTCATGCCATGAGGCGTCGGACGCCACGAAATAGCCTTCCGGGTAGTGAATCCCGAGCCCGGAGAGCGCACGCGACATCGTGCGTTTGAAGGTATCCGATCCCGACGCCAGTCGCACCGCCGTGTCGCGCACCACCTGCAGGAGAGGATTTTTGACGAAGTTCGACCTGATCATCCGGCCGGATTCCTCCAGCACCTTGGCCGCCACTGGCGAGCGCTCCGCATGGTAGCTTTCGAGCACCGCGTTCTCGTCTCCACGTCCGGCCGCCAGCAGCGCGAGCTTCCACGCGAGGTTGTAGGCATCCTGCATTCCAGTGTTCATCCCCTGCCCGCCCGCCGGGCTGTGAATATGCGCGGCGTCGCCGGCAAGGAGCACGCGGCCGTGATGAAACGACGTCGCCTTCCGCTCGCTGATGCGGAATTTCGACAGCCAGGTCGCGTCATGGAGGCGCCACCCGCCCGGCCCGCGTTCGTCGAGGATTTGCTGGACCTCCTCCAACGTAACCTCAGCATCGCTGTTCGATCCGCGCGTCGCGATGATGCGCCACACGCCGCGAATTACGGGAAACACCGCCAGCAAGCCGGTCGTTGACCAGAAGAGCTGGGCACGGGCTTCCTCGATTTCCCCGTCGATGCGGGCATCGCAGAGCACAAAAACATCTTCGATCGCGCGGCCTTCAAATTCCGCCTTCACCAAATGCCGCACCGTGCTGTGCGCTCCATCGCACGCCGCCACCCAGCGTGCGTCGATCGTTTCGCCGCTGCCATCGGCACGCCTCACCGTCACGCTCACGCGGTCTTCGGTCTGCACAAGATCCGTCACCTCGACCCCGCGCTCGATCGTCACCCCCTCGCGGGAAAGAGCTCCTGCCAGAATGCGCTCGGTCTCGGACTGCGGCAGCAATAGCATTTGCGGATACGGGCTGTCCACGCCCAGGCCGGCCGGTACCTCGATCAACATCCGGCTCTTGCGCGAGATCCGCATCCCCTTGGCCTCAATGCCGCCGGCGAGAAATTCTCCCGCGACGCCGAGCCCGTCGAGCATCTCAAGTGCGGCACTCCAGACGGCAAGCGCTTTGGAGAGTCCGCTCGGTTCGCCAAGGCGTTCGATAATGCGGAACGTGAGCCCCTGCTTGCGGCACGCAAGCGCCATCGTGAGACCGACCGGACCCGCACCGACAATGAGCACATCGACCATGCGCGCATCGTTCCCATGCCCCGCTCCAAACGTCAATCTTCGTTCTTGCGGGACCGCACCCCCGCGGCCGACATTTTTCCATCATGAAAAAGCCGCGCATCCCCGTCTCCGCCCACGCCACGGCGTTTGCCTCGCCCTTCGCCGCGTTGGAAATCGCCGGACTGCCCGCGGGGCCGGAGGACGTGACGCCGCCGAAGACGGAACACAAGAAGGGCCGCGTCGTCCTGCGTCGCGAGAAATCCGGCCGCAGTGGAAAAACCGTCGTCGTCGTGAGCGATTTCGCCGATCACTTCACCGGCGAGGAAATCGCCGGACTCGCCCGCGCCGCGCGCCAGTCCTGCGGCTGCGGCGGAACCTGCAACGGGCGCGAGATCGAACTCCAGGGCGACCAGCCGGACCGCGTCCGCGCGTTTTTCGAGAAGGAAGGCTTTCGCGTCGCAGGGGTCTGACGCACCGCAATCACCCGGCGGCTGAACCGTCCGTCAGATCAATCATCCGCTGGCGCAAAAGATCCAGAGCCGCCTGCGTGGCGAGCTGCTTGAAGGTTTCGCGGTCCGTGGGGAACCGGCACTTCTTCACGACCGTCGCAGCGCCGTGTGCCGCAAGCCCGATGAAGACAGTTCCGACCGGCTTCTCCTCACTTCCGCCACCGGGACCCGCAATGCCGGTGAGCGAGAGGGCAAAATCTGCCATCGCTTCGCGCAGCGCACCTTCGGCCATAGCCGCGGCGACCGGTTCGCTGACCGCGCCATTGGCCACGATCAGCGCCGGATCAACCCCCAGCGCGCGCGACTTGGCTTCGTTCGAGTAGGTCACAAATCCCTGACGGAAAACCTCCGACGCCCCCGGCACATTCGTAAGCCGGTTCGCAAGGAGTCCACCGGAGCAGCTCTCCGCCGTCGCCACGTTCCATCCGTGCTCCGCCAGATGGCCGACCACCCACTCTTCGATCGCCTCGCCCCGCTGCGAGACCAGACAGCGGCCAAGCGCACAAAGGACGTCCGGCTCCACGCGGTCGAGATCCTCCCGCGCGCCGATCAGGCGGAAGTCCACCTCGTTCGGCCGCGCGCAATAGCCCACCTCGAACCGCGAATCCGCCGCGATGGAGAGACCGATCAATTCCTCGACCTCGCTCTCGCCCATGCCGACCACCCGGTAAACACGACACTCACGCGATGCCTCCGCGCCGGAGAGGGATTTCAAAACCGGCAGCGCGTACGTGCGGAACATCGGGTGCAGCTCCCTCGGCGGCCCCGGCAGGAGAAAGAAATGCGGCGTAGTCGTCATTCCCTGTTCGACCGCCGGCAGATAAAGCCCGGGCGCCGTCCCATGGTCATTCGGTAAAACGGTCGCCCCGCGCGGCACCATCGTCTGGCGCAACATGCGTTCCCGCATCGGAATCCCCCTCGCCGAAAGACGTGCCTCGATCGCCGCACGAATTTTCTCATCGGCAACGAGAGGCATCCCGAGAAGCTCGGCCGCGACCTCGCGCGTCATGTCGTCCGTCGTGGGACCCAACCCGCCCGTTACCAGCACAATGTCCGCGCGCCCGACCGTCTCGATCAGCGCCTGCCGGATCGGAGCCCCGTCAGGCACGGTCGTCTGTCGCGCGATCCGGAGCCCGAGCGGAAAGAGCTCGCGGCCGAACCATGCCGCATGCGTGTTCACCACCTCGCCGAGCAACAGCTCGGATCCCGTATTCAAGACCTCGACCGTCACCGCTCCGACCTCCCGCACGCCAGCGCATCCATCCAGGATTTCACCCGCTGATGTTTGGCGGCGTCGCCGGAGAGGTCGTAAACATAGAGAAGGTTCGCAAGCATCCGCACCAGGATCTGCCGCGGCGTCGCAGGCTGCAGATGGCATTCTTTCAGCCTCAGGCCCTGCCGGATCAGGATCTGCTCGACATCGGCGAGCTCCAGAATCCGCCCGCCATGAAAAGGATCGAAAAACACCTCGCCATGCCGCGCAATGAAGTGCCCGGGGAGATTGATCCCCTCGATCTTCATCGCCGCCCGCGAGCCGACCATCATGTAAAGAGCAGAGAGAGAAATCGGAATCCCCAGCCGCGACTCGATCACTCTCGGGAGCAGGGAATTTTCCTCGCAGTAATAATTCTCGGAGTTTCCTCCGAACCCGAGCTTGCCCGCCATCAGATCCGACAGCTGCTTCACGCGCTCCAGATTGCAGCAGGCTCCCGAAATCCTGTCCAGCAGTTCACGTCCCCAAACGTTCAAGCTGTGCTCGGACGTCAGCGTGCAACATCCCGGCTCCACCGCCCGGGCCAGCCCCCAACACGCCACCTCGAGGTCCATCCGCTCACCGAAGAAATGGCAGATCAGCGAAAAATCGCGGTTCAAATCCCTGCCCCGAATCTCCGCCAGCACCTCTCTCGCATGATTCGACACGCACGCATCGTCCATGTTGCACAGTTCCTCCAGGCGGCCGAGCCCCTCCTCACCGCTGCGGACAAGCTGCTCCTTCACAAGCCGGACCGTCTCGGGATCATCATCGCGAAGGAGTTTGGCCAGAGCCTCTTTTTGGGCAGACATCGTGGATTCTCCATAATCCAACATTCCGCGCCGTGCAAGTGGTCGCACCCAAGCACCCTCCGCCGCATTTATTCACTTTTTCTTGAACAAACCGAACGACCTGTCACGATTCCTCCGTCTTTCCGAGATTTCTGTCAAAAAAAGACGCCATTTTGAGCCTGCGATTGGTAAAAAATGCGATTTTTAC
>CAZSMN010000304.1:0-4820 GCA_964607615.1 uncultured Chthoniobacterales bacterium
TCCTTGCCCGCGCTGCTCACGAGGAAACAGACGTGCCGGGCGGAATTGAGAAGCGGATAGGTGAACGTCAGCCGGTGGGTGGAAAATTTGGGGACGAAGTTCGCGACAACGAGACGGTTGGTAACGCCGAGCGCCTCCGTGCCGGGAAAAAGGGAAGCCGTATGGCCGTCGTCGCCCATGCCGAGGAGCACGAGGTCGTGACGGTAGTGCTCCGACCGTGCGAGGAGAGCCTTCTGGTAATCGGCGGCCGCCGTGGCGGGATCATCCTCCCCGCGCATGCGGAGCACACGGTTCTCGGGAACTCCGGCGCGGTCGAAGAGCGCCATTTTTGCCATGCGGTAATTGCTCTGCTCGTCATCCGGCGGAACGCAGCGCTCGTCGCCGAAGGTGATCTCCCACCGGTCCCAGTCCGCACCGGTTTTTGCCAGCGCTTCATAGACCGGCCGCGGCGTATTGCCGCCGCTCAGCGCGATGCGGAAGCCCCCGCGCGCAGCGATCGCTGCCGCGGCTTCCTTCGTGATGAGTTCGACCGCATCTTCGACAAATGTTTTGGAGTGGATGACTTCGGGTGGCATGGGGTTTTACATTAAGCGTGCCGGAACGAGAAATTGCAACTGTCCGCACCCCTTGACGAAGGCCGGCAGATCGACAGCGGTCAACGACGCTTTGCGGATCCTGAGGCCCTCCGGTGTCCCGAGGCCGACAAGCATCGCGACCGTTTCGCTGATGTCCGGTTCGTGTCCGACAAGGAGGAGGGATTCCGTGCGGGGAAGTTTTGATAATTCGGACAGGCAGGTCAACGGCGACATGCCGCATGCCAGCCATGGCACTTCCATCGCGGACTGGCCCCAGGCCTCGGCCACAATGGCGGCCGTCTGGCGCGCACGGACGACCGGACTCGTGAGAATCAGGTCCGGCTGAAGTCCCGCCCGCAGGCAGAACTTCGCCACCCGCGCCGCCTGCTCGAGACCCTTGGCCGTGAGGCGGCGAGCCGCGTCCGTCGTGGACAGCGGCTCGGCCTCGGCGTGCCTGAGAAACGTGACGACCACGGACTACATGCTCATGCCGCCATCGACGGCAAGAACCTGGCCGGTGATGAACGAGGCTTCGCTGCTGGCAAAAAACGCCACGGCGGCCGCGATGTCCTCGCCCTGGCCGAATTTCGACAGCGGGATCTGCGAAAGCGCTCCCTTGCGGATGTCCTCGCTGAGCACGGACGTCATATCCGTCTCGATGAATCCGGGCGCGATCACGTTCACCGTGATGCCGCGGCTCGCGAGCTCGCGCGCGATGCTTTTGCTCATTCCGATGAGGCCGGCCTTGCTGGCGGCGTAGTTGGCCTGTCCGGCGAGGCCCATGAGGCCGCTGACCGAGCTGATATTGATGATGCGGCCCGAGCGCTGCTTGACCATCGTGCGCAGGAGCGCGCGGGTCATGTTGAAGGCTCCCTTCAGGTTGGTCTGGAGCACGACATCCCAATCCTCGCTCGACATGCGCATCGCGAGCGTGTCGCGCGTGATGCCCGCATTGTTCACAAGCACGTCGCAGCGGCCGAAGTCGGCAATGATCTGCTCGCCGAGCTTCTGCACGGCGTCGAAGTCGGCCACATCCACCGCATACGGCTTGGCCGTATCGGCAGCACCTTCGTTGATGGCCGCTGCCGTACGTTCGGAGTTCGACTCCGTGCGGCTGACCACGGCGATCTTCGCGCCTTCTGCAGCGAGGCGTTTGGCGATGGCTTCTCCGATGCCGCGACCGGCACCCGTGACGACTGCTACCTGATTTTCAAATCTCTTCATGGGCCATCCAGAGGACACGCTCGCGGGCGCGAAGGAAACACAAAACTTCTCACGCCGGCTGGCCGGAGATCATCCTCACGGTCTCCACAAAACGTCCGACGCCGGGCGTGAGGAGCGCCTTGCGATAAGCCACACCAACCTCCAGCGGTGGAGGCGCCGGCACCAGCGGGACAAACCGCGCCCGGAGACCGGTCATCCCGACAATGCTCTCCGCGACAACCGCTACTCCCCTTCCCGACTCAACCGCTGCGATCAGGCTCGTGACGCCATCGCATTCCTCCGCCGGTTGAAACCTCCCCTTCTTTAGTCCCAACACCTGCGAGACCAGCCGGGCGTAATCCGGATATTCCTCCAGCGAATACGAGACGAGCCGTTCCTTCGCGACGACGGCCGCCGTCAGCGACTTTTTTGCGGCCAGCGGGTGTTTTGCCGGCAGCAACACGCCCATGCGATAGGTTCGAAGCTTTTCAAAATGCAGACCGCGCACCGGGCGGTAGTCCGGCCGCACCATCAGCGCGGCCTGGAGCGTTCCGCCGGCGAGGCCTTCCAGCATCTCACACGATGTCATGTCATGCAGGCTCACCTTCACCTCCGGATGCCGCTCCTGAAACGCCCGCAACGACTCGGCGAGAATATCGACCGTCGGCGAGGGCGAGAATCCCACATGCAGCACCTCGGGCGGCAACCGGTCCTCGTCGCGTGCTGCCGCCACCGCGGCCTGGGCGCGGCGCAGGACGTCCCGCGCATGATCCAGAAAAACACGCCCCGGCGCCGTGATGGTGAGCGCCCGGGCCGAGCGCCGGAACAGCGCCACGCCGATTTCCTCCTCCAGATCCCGGATCTGCCGGCTCACCGCCGGTTGCGAGACATGGAGCCTCGCCGCCGCCCGGGTCACGTTTTCCTCTTCCGCAACCGCAACAAAATACCGCAGGTGGCGTAGTTCCATCGGACAGTTAGTATGCTTTTTGCTTATGGTGAGGCAAGCAACTTGGTATTTCCGGCCGCGACGAACCGGTGGTATATCCCGCTGCAATGAAAACACTGGCGATCGTTTACTTCTCGGGAACCGGACACACGAAGCTCATCGCAGAAGCCGTTGCCAAAGGCGCGGCCGCCGTCGAGGGCATCAGCGTGGAGGTTCTTCCCATCCTCGGCAAAGACATCGTCGAAGGCCGCTACACGAACAAAGAGCTCCTCGAAAAGCTCACGTCCTCCGACGCCATCATCTTCGGATCGCCGACCTACATGGGCAATGTCGCCGGGCAGTTCAAGGCCTTCGCCGACGCGACGGCCGGCATCTGGTTCGGCCAAGGCTGGAAAAACAAAGTCGCCGGCGGTTTCACAGGCAGCGGTAATCCGAGCGGCGACAAGCTCCAGACGCTCACCTACCTCGCGATCCTCGCCGCGCAGCACGGCATGGTCTGGATCAATAACGGCGAATTCCCTTCGCACTACCTCGGCAAGACGGACGGCGTGAACCGCCTCGGCGCCTCGCTCGGCATCATGGCTCAGAATACCAGCCCCCAGGGCGGACCGGCTGAACTTTTCCCCGGCGACGAGCTCACCGCGGTAGCCTACGGACGCCGCGTTGCGGAATACACGCTCAAGCTGAGCGCCTGATCTCATGCACGCCGCCACCATCATCGCCCGGTTCCTTCTCGGGCTCATCTTCGTCGTCTTCGGCCTGAACTTCTGGCTCCGCTTCATCCCCATCCCGCCCGCCCAGGGCCAGGCCGGTGCCTTTATCGGAGCCATGGCCGTCAGCGGCTATCTGGCCGTCGTCAAAGGCATTGAGATCGCCGGGGGTCTGCTCGTCTGGAGCGGACGCTTCACTGCTGCCGGACTCCTGCTCCTCGTGCCAGTGATCGTCAATATCCTCCTCTACGATTTCTACCTCGTGAAGGGCTTCAATCCGGTCTCCACCGTCGCTGCCGTGCTTGCGTTGTTTCTTCTGTGGACCGAGCGCCGGAAGTTTCTCGGCATCCTCCGCTGAGAAAAATCCGCCGCAAGATTCGGGTGGCGCGCCGGACGGCCTCCAGCGACGCTCCAGCGGATGAACGACTACGAGCGCATCGCGCGGATTATCAGGCTCCTCGATGAACGCCCGGAGCCTGCGCCCTCCCTCGAAGCGCTGGCCGCCGAGGCGGGCCTGAGCCCGTTTCACTTCCACCGGCTTTTCGAGCACTGGGCCGGCATCACGCCGAAAAACCTCCTCCGCTGCCTCACGCTCGAAGAGGCGCGGAACCGGCTGCGCCGCGGAGCCAGCGTGCTCGATGCCACGCTGGACTCCGGACTCTCCTCACCGGGCCGCCTCCACGACCTCTGCCTGCGGCTGGAAAACGCAACGCCGGGGGAAATCAAATCCGGCGGTGCGGGATGGACCCTCCACGCCGGCGTCGCAATGAGTCCGTTCGGACCCTGCCTGCTCGCCACCGGCCCGCGCGGGCTCTGTCACCTGCAATTCCTCGAAGACGAGCACGCCGGATGGGACGAACTCACCCGCCGCTGGCCAGCCGCACAGATAACCCCCGACCCCGCACAGGCCGCGGACCTCGCACGGTCGATTTTCTCCGGACCTCCCGCAAAGCCGCTCCGCGCCTGTGTGGCCGGAACGCCGTTTCAGATCCGCGTCTGGCAGCAACTCCTGCTCCTGCCGCCGGGCCACTTCACCAGCTACGCCCGCCTCGCCGCCGATGCGGGATTTCCCAAAGCCATCCGCGCCACCGGCACCGCCGTTGGTGCCAATCCCCTCGCCTACCTGATCCCCTGCCACCGCGTCCTCCGCCAAACCGGCGCCCTCGGCGGCTACCGCTGGGGGACCGACCGCAAACGCCTGATCCTCGCGTGGGAATGCCTCCGCCACCCGGAAATCTGACGTGGCCGTTTGCATGGTTGTCAAAGCCCGAAAACTCCGATAGGTTCTCCCCTCCCTTCATGGATGGGTGACAGAGTGGTCGATTGTGCACGCCTGGAAAGCGTGTGAACCGAAAGGTTCCGGGGGTTCGAATCCCCCCCCATCCG
>CAZSMN010000305.1:0-3379 GCA_964607615.1 uncultured Chthoniobacterales bacterium
AGCGGATCCGGCAAGGAGCTTGTGGCGCGCGCCATTCACAACAACAGCGCGCGGAGCGGGAAGACGTTCTTCGCGATCAACTGCGCGGCGATACCGGACAACCTCCTCGAAAGCGAGCTCTTCGGCCACGAGAAGGGATCATTCACCGGCGCGCACAGCCAGCGCATCGGCCGGTTCGAGCAGTGCGACAACGGCACGCTCTTCCTCGACGAAATTGGCGAGATGCCGCTACAGGTTCAGAGCAAGATCCTCCGCGTTCTGCAGGAGGGCGAATTTTCGCGCGTCGGAGGCAACCAGACGCTCCGCACCGATGTGCGCATCGTCTGCGCAACAAATAAGAACCTCGAGGAGGAAGTGGCCAAGCGCCGGTTCCGTGAGGATCTCTTCTACCGTCTCAACGTGGTCCGCATCCACCTGCCGCCGCTCCGCCAGCGGGCGGAGGATATCACGCTGCTGGCCGAGTATTTTCTCCAGAAGATCGCGAACCAGAAGCACCGTCCGCCCCTCAAACTTTCGGAAGATGCGATCAAAGTGCTCGAGGCCTATCCGTGGCCCGGCAATGTGCGCGAGCTGGAAAATACGATGCAGCGGGCGTCCGTGCTCGCGACGGCAGATGTTTTGCTGCCGAAGGATATTCCGCTCGGTCAGTTGAGCAACGAGGTGGCATCCAACGGGGACGGGTCTCCGGTAACGTGGAGCCGCGCGATCGATGTCCTTCTCCAATCGGCGGAAGACGAGCCCGGAACGCCCCTTCTCAAGCGGGTTGAGCAGGCTCTGGCCTTGCAGGCACTCGAGCGCTGCGGCGACGATGCGGCGGAAGCTTCCAAGCTCCTCGGGGTGACGAAAGCCGCCCTTCGCAAGCATCTCGAGCGCGGGGAATCCGCCGCGGCGTGATCGCGTGGCGGTTCGCGGATGGCCTGGTGCAACCGGCGGAGTCGCTTCCGCTGGCGGACCGCGGATTCCGCTACGGGATGAGCTTCTTTGAGACGGTCGCGATCTTCCGCGGCCGGCCGCTTTTTCTTTTCGAACATCTCCGTCGGCTTGAGCAGGCGGCCGGAGCGATCGGAGGCATTGAAGTGCTGGCATCCGCGATTTCTGCGCTGCCTCTGCCGGACGGTGTGCTGCGCCTTTACGTAACGGCGGGTCCGGGAACGATCACCGATCCGTTTCAGGGAAACATCTATCTGCTCGCGGAGCCGGCAGCGGTCGGCCCGGCGGCGGGAGATTTCCGGCTCTGTTCGGTGGCGGCTCCTTACACACCGCGGCCGGGCGGGTGGAAGACGGGAAACTACTGGCAGAATGTGGACGCCTTGGCCGCCGCGCGGCGGGCGGGTTGCTGCGAAGCCCTCCTCTTCAATGCCGCCGGTGCGTTGGTTTCGGCGTCGATGGCGAATGTCTTCCTGCAGATCGGCGGTGGCTGGGTGACGCCCGCTCTGGAATGTGGGGCCCGCGACGGAGTGGTCCGCGAGTGGGCGCTCCGCGAGACCGGTGCGACAGAGTCGGTTGTTGATGCCGCAGCCCTCTCGGAAGCAACGGCGTGCTTTCTTACCAACAGCCGGATCGGGATTCAGCACGTAACGGAACTGGACGGAAGGCCTCTCGGAGACATTGGCCCGATTGTCGCGACCTACCGTGAAAAAATCCTCCAAGCCTGACGCCGCCTCTCTCCCTGTCCGCATTGCGCTGACATGGACCGAGGGGGAAGGTCTCACCGATCTTTCCGAGCCGGCCCAGCCGTTTGTGGCGGCGACTCTGGTCGAACGCGTGAAAGGCCGGGTCTGGGTGATTTGTCCGGATGTCCGACGCCAGGAGGATTTTGCCGCGGAGATGGCGGCCTGGTCGCCGCGGGTGAAGCTTTTTCCCGAACTGGAGAGCGCGGCAGACGATGCGCTGCCCGATGCGGAGACGGCGTCCGAGCGGTTGGAGTTGCTCCACCGCCTGGCAGGGAAAGGAGGAGACGAGGTGATCGTCGTCCACGCCGCGCAACTCGACGGGACGGTGCCCTCGCGCTCGGGGCTCCTCAAGCGGATCATCGAACTCGTTGCCGGGACCAAGACCGCACCCGAGGAGGTCGAAGCGCAGCTCATGGCGGCCGGATACGAAAAAGCCCCGCAGGTCACCGCCCGCGGCCAGTTCGCGCGGCGCGGCGGGATTCTCGATGTGTTCTCGTGGCAGGCTCCGCGTCCGGTGCGCGTCGAGTGGTTCGATGTGGAGATCGAGTCCCTTCGCGAATTCGATATCGATACCCAGAGCTCGACCGGTCCTCTGGAGCGCTGCGAAATTCTCTCCGCGTCCGAGAAAACCGGCGAGACGCCTTTGCGCGATTACCTGCGGCCGGCTGACCGTTTGCTCTGGATCGAGCCGCCGGAGAACCCGGAGTGCGGAATGTGGCTCACGTCCGCCCCGGGGGAAAATCCGCGCCCGTTTTTCCCGGCTCCCTTCGCGGAGTTCGCAGCCGGCGATCTGGTGCTCGATGAGGCCAAGCGGGGAGCGTTTTTCGACCAGCTCCGCGAGTGGGATGCCGCCGCCTGGACGATCGTCTTCTGCTGCAATAACGAGGGGGAAAACGAGCGGTTCCGCGAACTGGCGGCGGGGTTCGATTTTGATGTGGGCCGCCTGACGTTCTGCGACGTGCCGGTGACGCGCGGTTTCGTCTGTCCGGCGGAGAAGCTTGCCCTCCTCTCGGATGCCGAAGTCCTCGGCCGGGCGGCCTCGCAGCGGGCGCACCGGCTGGCCCTCCGGCGGGAGCGCTACCGCTCGGGACGGGCGGTGATGGATTTTTCGGCGTTCGAAGAAGGCGATTTTGTCGTCCATCTCGAGCACGGCATCGGGCGCTTCCTCGGCATGCAGAAGGAACCGGGCGGCGAGGCGGAGGTTTTGGCGCTGGAATTCGCCAACGAAGCGCGCCTCTACGTGCCGCTCGATCAGGCCTGGCAGGTCGCGCGCTATGTCGGCCTTGGAAAACGACACCCCGATCTCTCCGAACTCGGCGACGGACGCTGGGAACGCGCGAAGGACAAGGCCCGCAAGGGGATTTATGAGTATGCGACGCGCATGCTCCGCGTGCAGGCCGAGCGGGAGACGGGAACCGGGCATGCGTTTCCGCCGGAGTCCCACTGGCAGCAGGAATTCGAGCGCTCGTTTCTTTTCACCGAGACCGCCGACCAGCTCCGCGCCATCGCGGAGGCAAAGTCGGATATGGAATCCAACCGGCCGATGGACCGGCTCATCTGCGGCGACGTGGGATTCGGCAAAACCGAGGTGGCGATCCGGGCGGCGTTCAAGGCCGTGAACGGCGGCAAGCAGGTCGCGGTGATTGCTCCGACAACCGTGCTGGCCCAACAGCATTATCAGACGCTCCGCGAGCGGATGAGCGAGT
>CAZSMN010000305.1:3389-3627 GCA_964607615.1 uncultured Chthoniobacterales bacterium
TCACGATCGAGCTCCTGAGCCGCTACCGCACGGCGGCGGAGCAGAAGCGGGTCATTGCCGCCATGGCGGAGGGTGGGGTGGACATCGTGGTCGGGACGCACCGCGTGATCTCGAAAGACGTCGAATTCAAAAATCTCGGGCTCGTCGTGGTCGATGAGGAGCAGCGCTTCGGTGTGAAGCACAAGGATGCCTTGAAGGAGAAGTTCCGTCTGGTCGACGTTCTTACGCTGTCGGCGAC
>CAZSMN010000305.1:3637-4774 GCA_964607615.1 uncultured Chthoniobacterales bacterium
GCTCATGGGCGCGCGCGACATGTCGCTCATCGAGACGCCGCCGCCGAACCGCCAACCGGTCGAGACGACGGTTTGCGGCTACGATGAGCGCGTGATCCGCGATGCGATCAAACGCGAGCTCGCGCGTGGCGGGCAGGTTTATTTCCTCCACAACCGCGTCCAGACCATCGAGCGGACGGCCCTGAGGATCCGTGAGCTTTGCGAGGGGGCGAGGGTCATCGTCGGGCACGGGCAGATGGAAGACAAAGAGCTCGAGGGCGTGATGCAGACGTTCGTTTCCGGCCGGGCCGACATCCTCGTCTCGACCACGATTATCGAGAGCGGGCTGGATATTCCGAATGCCAATACGATCATCATCGACCGCGCCGACCGGTTCGGCCTGGCCGATCTCTACCAGCTCCGCGGCCGCGTGGGCCGGTCGGGCCACAAAGCATATGCCTATCTTCTGCTCCCGCGCGAGCTGATGACCGTCGGTGCCGCGCGCCGGAGGGTGTCGGCGATCAAGCAGTACACCGAACTCGGCTCGGGTTTTAAGATCGCCATGCGCGATCTGGAAATCCGGGGGGCCGGCAATCTCCTCGGCACGGCGCAGAGCGGGCACATCGTCGCCGTGGGATTTGACCTTTACTGCAAGCTCCTCAAACGCGCGGTGGAGTCTGTGCGCGGCCGGAAGGCGGGCGGAAGCACGACAGTCTTCCGCAGCGATTTTGTGAAGACCAGCGAGAGCGAGTTCGTTCTGGCCGGAGACGTCGCCGGTGCCTTTGTGCCCACATCTTACATGACTGAGCCGAAGCAGCGCATCGAGGCCTACCGCCGGATGGCGGAGAGCGGCAGCCGGGCGGAACTCGATGCCCTCGCAGCCGAGTGGCGCGACCGGTTCGGACCTCTGCCGCAGGCAGCAACGAACGCGCTCGTCGTGGCAGCCATCCGCCTGGAAGCCTCGGCGCGGCGGATTCCGATGGTGGAAGTCCGGGAAGGGAAAGTGATGCTGACACGGGGAGGGAGCTACATCCTCGTCGGGGGAAAGTTTCCCCGCTTGACGGCCTCCGACCCTGATTCTAGTTTGCGCGAGACCCTGTCCCTGTTGGAAAAAATGCCCGTTAGATGAGATGTTCCTTTTTGTCAGTCCTTGCCGGC
>CAZSMN010000306.1:0-4765 GCA_964607615.1 uncultured Chthoniobacterales bacterium
TCCGGAAAATACAGCATGCTCCGCTGCCGGAAGAAAAACAGCAGGCAGACCAGCAGGTAGAGCCCGGCCAGAACGACCGCAACGCGGATCAGGAGCGACATCACGTCAGCCCAGCTTCCAGACCGTCTCCCCGCCGACGATGGTGCGAACGGCGCGTCCTTTCCACGTGTGTCCATGGAACGGCGAATTCTTGGAAAGTGAAACCGACTGGTCCTTGTCGAACGTCCATTCCAGCGACGGGTCGATCAGCGTGACATCTGCGGCCGCACCGGTGCGGAGCGTGCCGCAATCAAGGTTCAGCAAGCCCGCGGGTTCGGAAGTGTAAAGTGCGATGAGCCGCTCCAGCGGGATCACGTTGCGTTTGTGAACGAGAAGATCGCAGAAGATGGAAAACTCGGTCTCGAGGCCGGTGATGCCGAACGGGGCTTGGTCAAATTCCACTTCTTTCTCATACGCGGCATGCGGGGCATGGTCGCTGCAGAGAATGTTCAGGGTCCCGTCGGCGATACCTTCGAGAATCGCCTCCACATCCTCCGGAGCACGCAGAGGCGGGTTCATTTTGAAGTTGGTATCGAACGAGGCCAGCGAGGCATCGGTCAGCGCAATGTGGTGCGGACAAACCTCACCCGAAATTGGAATTCCCCGCGCCCGCGCCTCGCGGAGGAGGCGGACGCTTCCGCCGGAGCTGATGTGCTGGCAATGCACACGCGACTGGCAGAGGTCGGCGATCATGGCATTCCGCGCCACAATCATTTCCTCGCCCATGCGCGGCCAGCCCGGGAGGCCGAGCCGCAGGCTCCACTCGCCCTCGTGCATCACGCCGTCTCCGACCAGGGAGTAATCCTGGCAATGATCCATCACGGTAAGATCAAACATGCGGGCATACTCGACCGCCCGGCGCATGACCTCGTGATTCTGCACGCAGCGGCCGTCGTCGGTGATCGCGACGATCCCGGCACCGACCATCGACCCATAGGGAGCAAGCTCTTCGCCTTTCAGACCCTTCGTGATCGCGCCCGTGCAGAGGACGTTGACGACCGCCGACTTCTGGGCCTTTTCGCGGATCCAAGTGATCGTTGCCGCGCTGTCCGCCGCCGGCGTGGTATTCGGCATGGCCACGACCGTCGTGAATCCGCCGGCCGCCGCCGCACGGCTGCCTGACGCGATCGTCTCCTTGTGCGACTGACCGGGTTCGCGGAGGTGGACGTGAATATCGATGAGACCGGGCGCGACAATGAGCCCCTTGGCATCAATCGTCTCGGCACCTTCGGGATTTCCCGACTCCGCGATTTTTCCATCGACGATCCAGAGGTCGCCGGTTTCGTCGCGCTTGCTGGCGGGATCAATGATCCGTCCGTTGATAATGCGGAGAGTCTTCATGTCGGGAGTCCGGCACCGCCGGCGCAAAGGTAGAGAGCAGCCATGCGGACCGCGATGCCGTTGGTCACCTGTTCGAGGATCACGCTCTGCGAACCGTCGGCCACGTCGCTGGCGATCTCGACGCCGCGATTGATCGGGCCGGGATGCATGACGAGGCAGTCCGGCTTGAGACGTGCCGCGCGCTCGCGGGTCAGGCCGAAAAGGGAGACATACTCACCGAGCCCGGGAAAGTATTCCTTCCGCTGTCGCTCGTGCTGGATGCGGAGGAGATTAATGACATCCGCCTCCTCGAGGACATCGTCCAACCGGTGGACGACCCGGACGCCGAGACGCTCGAAGCTTTTCGGGACCAGCGTCGTCGGCCCGACGAGCGTGACGCGGGCACCGAGCTTCACAAGGCCGAAGATGTTCGAACGGGCGACGCGGCTGAAGAGGATGTCGCCCACGATGAGCACGTTGAGCCCCTCGATGCGGCCGTGCTTCTCCCTCATGGTGAAAATGTCGAGCAATCCCTGGGTCGGGTGCTCGTGCGCGCCGTCGCCGGCATTGATCACGCAGGATTCCAGCCGGTCGGCCAGAAACTGCGGTGAGCCGGCCGAACTGTGGCGGAGCACGATGATGTCGGCCTGGAGGGCCTGGAGGTTCAGAGCCGTATCTTTGAGCGTCTCGCCCTTTTGAAGGCTGGAGGCCGTGGCAGCGATGTTCACCACGTCGGCACTGAGGCGCATCGCCGCGACCTCAAACGAGGTCCGCGTGCGCGTGCTGGGCTCGACGAAGAAATTGACGAGGGTTTTACCGCGAAGGGCCGGCACCTTTTTCAGGCTGCGCTCTCCGACGCCTTTGAACGCGGTGGCCGTATCCAAAAGGAGCGTGATCTCCCCGGCAGTGAGATGGTCGAGACCCGTGAGGTCTTTGTATTTCCAATGCATCAGGCGGCCTCCGGTTTGACGATGTGAACGGAATCAGGAACCCCGTCGAGGTTTTCGAACCTTACTCGGATCTTCTCATTCCTCGCGGTCGGCAGATTGCGCCCGACATAGTCTGCGCGAATCGGCAGCTCGCGGTGGCCGCGATCGATGAGAACGGCCAAGCCGATCCGGGACGGACGCCCGAACGACGTGATCGCATCCAAGGCGGCGCGGCACGAACGACCGGTATAAAATACATCATCGACTAGAATGAGCGGACGGCCATCGAGGTCCATCGGAAGGCGTGTCGGGACCAGGGCCGTCACCCGCTGGCGCGTGGAGAGATCGTCCCGGTGCATGGAAACGTCGACCACGCCATCGAACGGCCGGATTCCTTCGACTTTCTCAATGTGGTCGGCCAGTCGGCGGGCAACTTCAACGCCCCGCGTCGGGATTCCGGCGAGGATCAACCGGTCCAACTCGGGCTGGGTCTCCACGATCTCGTGCGCCATCCGTCGGATGGCCTTCTGGATCGCCTCGGCATCGAGCGCCAGAACCGGCGCATTGGGTGGGTTTTGCATTTCAGGAACCTTCGCGAACTCGCAGGAACGCCTTAAAGGTTGTCGGGGATTACGTGGCGGCCCGGTCGGTCCGGGGCTGGGAGCGGTTCCGGTCGGTGCGCCAGGCCGAGCGGTATTTAACGATCCAGTCGAGGAGGGCGCGTTCGAAACCAATATCCTGACCGGCCTTCTCGCTTTCGATCCACTTGTGTCGCAGGATCTCTTCCCTCTCCGCCAGGAATTCCTTGTAGAGTACCGAGTTCTTCACGAGGTCGGAGGCCTCGTTTTTCTGGGAGCTCATGTCTGTATTTATTGATATGTTACGGAGGGGTTTGTCAAACGGATTCCCCTGGCTGCTATCCAAGAATAGTGAAATTACGCCGCTTTCCGGCGATCAACCACAAGATATTGTGCAACCTCAAAGAAAGAGCGCACTCAGAACCGCACGGGTATCCGCGAGGTCCGCGAAGAGGAAATCGGGCGCGTGACGCTCGAGTTCCTCGAGCGAGTATTGGCCGGTCGCGATCGCGACGGTCTTTGCCCCGATCGCCCGCCCGCACTCAATGTCCCGGGGCGTATCTCCGAGCACATAGATCCGTTCGGGAGGAAAATCATGTCCTGCGACATGAAAAGCACGTTGTCTCGCGAACTTGCCGAGTTCGTTGCGATCGTGGTGATCATCCGCAAAAGCGCCGAACGCAAAATAATCCCAGACCCCGTAGTGGCGCAGTTTGATCTCAGCGCCACGCTCGATATTACCGGTCAGGAGTCCAACACAGGCGTCGGACCGGACTTTAAGCGCATCGAGAAGCGCCAGAATACCCGGGAGAACGCGGCCGCTGTGAAGCGGCATATGGTGCGCCAGATGGCCAAGGTAGGACTCCAGCAACGCCTGCACATGATCCGCATTGGCCTCGAGGCCGTGCTTTTCCAGCAGTCGGACCGCGATGGAGGCGTCCGTCGCGCCCGCAAGCGTGATTCCCGAAAAATCCTCGTCGACGCCGAAACGGCTCTTCATCGCCTCGATGAGAGCTTTTTCGCCGGCACCTCCCGAGGTGATCAGCGTACCGTCGATATCGAACAGGACGAGCCGCGGATGATCAGGCATCGTCACCTTCAAGATCTTCGGGCTCCGGCTCGAGGATCTCTCCGTGCTTCGAAAACTTCCGGTGGCGCTTCGATGCCGGCAGCGGGCTGAGCGTCATGCCGATCGCACGGCCAACGAGCTTGGGCTCCATGTCCACATGCGCCATGCCGACCAGGTCCTCTTTCACGCGCTGAACGACCTGCATGCCGAGTTCCTGGTGGGCCATTTCGCGGCCGCGGAACTGGAGATGAACCTTCACCTTGTTGCCCTTGTCGAGGAAGTCTTCCGCGTGCCGGACCTTCGTGATATAATCGTGCTCGTCAATGTTCACCCGGAACTTGACCTCTTTCACCTTGCTCGCCGTGGTCTTCTTCTCCTTGTCCTGCTTGGACAGATCGTAGCGGAACTTTCCGAAGTCCACGATCCGGCAGACAGGCGGCTGGGCGTTGGGCGCGATTTCGACGAGGTCGAGACCCATGCTGCGGGCCTTGCGAATGGCTTCATCGAGGCGCAGAACGCCGAGTTGTTGGTTCGTCGCTGCAACGATCACGCGGACCTCGCGGGCGCGGATGCGTTCATTGATGCGAATATCCTTTAAGTTAATGGGACCTCCGGGTTGGGACTGTGTTGCTGCTGAACGGCTCGGCGCCGGAATGTGGCGCTGCCGGGAAATTTTTTACGACCATCAGGGACGGGGAAAGCTCACTCATGCACCGCATGAACTAGATTTCGCAGAGAGGGTCAAACATGAAAGCTGTGGCATCAAAAAACGGAAGGCCGAGGATGTAGGGTTTTTTGCGCATCGCGCAAGAGGAAATTCGCGAAATGCA
>CAZSMN010000307.1:0-4749 GCA_964607615.1 uncultured Chthoniobacterales bacterium
GTAGTCGCCTATGCGGTGGTAAACCGATATGAGCGATACACCGATCCAAGGACTGATCAGGTCAAGGTTTTAGATCGATGGTCTGGACGATCTTCGTTCCAGTAACTTTATGGCTTGAAAACGTCTGCTGCGGCCTCTGGCGTCGGGAAAATTGGGCGGGAAGTCGCCTGCTCCCACCTGCGATACGTCGAAAGCGGAACGCCCAGCCTGTCAGCCGCTTCTTTCTGCGTGATATTCCTTCGGGCACGCCAAGCCTTGAGCACTTCGGGCCAGCTCTCAATCTCGCGCGTCTTCTTGGGCATCGCGTCATTGATACTGGCTTCGTCTTTTTCCTGCAATTTTGATTTGAGGCTCACTCGGGGTCCTATACAAGCGTTCGCTTTGTAAGTCAACGCCGCGTTTACAAAAACGGCGCACAGTTACTTTCTGGCGTTTCAAAAAACTGGGTGACTATCGTTCGGGTGGAACGTATTTGCCCTCCTATGAAAACACACCTCGCTCTCTTGACTTCGATGGTTGTTGCCACCGCGTTTGCCTCCGATGAGACGGCTGACGAGATCCGTAAGTTGAAACTTCAGATGCAGATGGACGCCGCAAACAATCGCTCGATGAATACTCAGCCCCAGCAGGTTCAGACGGGTAATGTTCCGATTTCGCAGATGACGGATATCGGCGCCCTCATGGCCTTGGCGGACAGCGCCCCGGTGCAGGGAAAGAATGCCGCTCTGGGGGCTTCGATCCGCCGGCAGGTGAAAGAGCGCATCAGGCAACTGCAATCCGCGGAAGCGGCGCCAAGTGAGGTTGCCCCGGCATCGGGCGCAAATCAGCCCAAATTCAGCGAAAGCAAACTGCCTCCCAAAAAGCCTACTGCGGTCCCTTCTGCTCCTGTTGCTGCACCCGCACAGCTCATGCTCTTGGATGGAGCGAGCGGGACATTGGTTCCTTACAATGACATGAATCTGGCGACGCTGGCCGCCGCGGATGCGCAGCTTTCCCAAGAGCAACGTGAAGCCAATTCCGCCAAGGCGGAGGCGTTTGTCCTGGCAGCCTACCCGTGCGCGAAGATCGAGGGGCATCCCATTCACGCCAAGGCAGAAGAAATCTATGCGGCTCTCGAAAAGATGAACTCGCCGATCTTCACGTTGAGCACGGCGCCTTGGATCGTCTATCAACAGGCGGCGCAGCAACTCGGAATCGTTTCCCAACTCAAGTAGCCCTACCGCGGGAACATTCTGGCTCGCACCTCGGAGCGGGCATCTGCGAATGCCTTTTTGATCGCGTCGATGTCGTCTTGCGTCGGATTGGAGACGGACTGCGGCGTTACAATCCCGCGAAGTTTTACACTCGCAAGGCGGCCGGCCGCCACACGGAAGCGGCGGGCTTGCTCGGCAGTCATGTCTTTGTCTTTCCCGTCGCGGCCTTTGTAAACGGCTTCGGCCTCTTGCGGCGCCCATGCCTCGGATGGATTTTTCTGGTTCCACCGCAGGAGGAGGGCGTCTGTCTGGTTGAGCGTCGGGTCTGTGGCAAGCGGGCTCTGGAAGAAGATACGGGCGAGGGGATTCCCCGCCTTGCGCACGTCTTCGCCATAGACGTTCACCTTGGGCTGGGCGTTCCCTCCGGATGGTATCAATTGATACTCTGGGCCTGCCGTCTGCGTGTCGCGCGCGTAGTCGTCCACATTGCGGAGCGGCTGGCGGATGAGGTTCGGGACTAGGAATTGCAGCGCCGTCTTGCTGGCGATCGAGCCCGGATCTTTCCGCCCCTCGAGGAGATCGCCGATATTTTTGATCCCCTGCAGGAAGGTCTTATTGTTTACCTGCCCCATGAAGAACGCCCAAAGGGCATTCATGTTATCCGCCGGCGTGCCTTTCCGTTTGACCGCGCGGATGCTGTCCACCGTGACGCCAAGCACGGTTGCGAGCGGCTCGAGTCGGCCGTATGGGATTGTGATGCCGTTGCGACCGCCAATCCGGATCACGTATTCGCCGCCGTAGGCGCGGGTATTGAGGTCGCGCTGTCCGCGGCTGCCTTCTTTATCTTCGACGGGTTGTGAGCCGGTGATGAGGAAGAGTTTCTTGTCGTCGTCGTCGTCTCCTTGGGCGGCGGCAAAGAGGAGCATGAACGCCCCCCAAGCAATCGCCTGCTCGGCCAAGTCGCGAACGGCGGTCGGGTGGCCTTCGAGATAGGTCTGCCCGTCCTTCATCGAGTAAAGGCCCTTGGCGATCTGCGTTGCGAGATTGACCGTTCCGACCGGACTCTTGCGGATTCCGACACGGAACACGTTGTAAGGCGTGCGAACGAACGGGAAGAAGAAGGCAATCGCCTTATTCCCGAAGCGGGCGTTTTGGAGTTTGCTCGCCACGTCTTCCACGATGTTCCCGCCCTCGGCGGTGGTTTTGAGATCCTGCTGGAAGGTGTTCTCGCGCGCGGATTCGACGGCGCGTTGCCAGGCATCCTCTTTCCAGCCGGCAGCCTTTGCGGCGTCGTAGGCGGCCTGCTCGCTGGCCAGCGTCCATGCCTCGCTGGTTTTGTCGGCAACGAGATCGTCCGCATTGAGGTCGGGATTCCGGCGGGCCATCTGGCGGGCAAAGAACTCAACCATTTCCTGCGTGGGCGTGGTCTTCGCGAGGTATTCGCTGACCACTTCCCCGCGGGTCTTTGTGAGGATCGCAATCCGGCGGGCGAGCTGGTCGCCTTTGAGGCCCTCGGCGCGTGCGATGCGGTAGGCGAAAGCGCCCGCCTCCATCTGGCCAATAACGGTCTTGAACATGCTATCCGCAAAAAGGAGCGCTCGCCCTGGGATGCGGACCACCTTCCCGAGTTTCCCGGGGATGGCGGCCTTTGTCCCGCCGGCTTTGTCGAAGGCGTCGAGTTCGAGCGGGGTGCCAAGGATGGTGTGTTCAAAGAAGTCCTGTTCCGCCGACCACGCGCGGGCGGCCATGGTGAATCCCTTGGCGATCCCGGGGAGGAGTCCCTTGGCCAGATACTTGAACTCGCCGGCGCTGGCGGCCTTCGTGTCGCGGAGGATCGTATTGAACGCTGCCTCCATGCCGCGCTGCACCGTCATGTTGAGCGCGGCCATGCCAAGGTTGCCGGTCACGTTGGCAACGTGAGTCTGCGGACCGGAGAGAATGTTCATGATCCACCATTCGTAGAGCATGTCACCGATCGTCGCGTCACCGCGGGCGGCTTGGATGGCGCGGGCCATGCGCATGACGTGAGCGGGGTCTTTCACGTTGAATTTCGGCTTCCCGATCTTCGTTACCGAGGAGAACCCGACCATTCCCTCCACCCATTTGGCAAAGGCGGCTTCCGCCTCGGCGTCCGTCACCTCTTGGCCAAACAATCCCTCGGCCCTGGCTTTGAGGATCTTCACGTCCGTCTGGCGATGGATGCCCGCTTTGAACTTCGCAAAGTGCGCGATGCGCATGCGGTCAAGGAACGCCTTACCGATTCCCTCGACATCGGCGGTTGTGAGTCCGGTCTGCTTGGCGATCGCCTCGGCGGATCCGGCCCGCTTTCGCATGAGCCGGAAGGCGGCTTTCTGCTTATCGTTAAGCCCGTTCTCGAACTGGCGGACGATCTCCTCCTCTTTGAGTCCGACAAAGACGCGGTTTTCGAGGATGTCCTCCGGCGTGATGCCTGCGGCCTTGAGCTTGGCCAAAAGGGCGGCCGTCTCGGCGTCGATGAGCTTTGCCTTCTCCTTGGGGTCGGGTGTGGCGTCGATCTTCTTCTGCGCGGCCTTGCGCGGTTTGAGCATCAGCTCAAGGAGGAATTCCCGATACCGCTCCGCCGGCGTCTTGAAAGGATCGTGCCGGGCGGCCATAGCGCGGCCGGCGGCCGTTCCCGTGCTCCGGTAGGCATACCAGAAGACGTTGAATGCCGTGCGGTCTGTGGGGTCTCCGGTGCGGAGCATCTTGACGCGGAGGTCGCGTGCGATCTGGTCGGCTGCCTTGGTCTGTGCCGGCGAGAGCGTTTGCCCGGAGAGCCCGGCGGTTTCGATCGCTTTGCGCGTTCCCTCGTAGTCGCGCGCCAGCATATCGGCTGCTTCCTTCTCCCATTGGGCTTCCGTCTCGGGCAGGAATTTGTCCGTGTAAAGCTGATCGAGCCCCCGGATGTCGGAGTTTTCCGCGCCAAATGCAAGGTCCGGACGGCCGATGTTGCGATCGGCGCCGGCGGCCTCCTCCGCTTGGGCGGCTGCCTGGTAGTCGGGAGCCTGTTCCAAGAGGGCCATCAACGCATCGATCTCGGCGTCGTAGTCGTCCGGGTCAATGTTGTCGGGGCCGTGGTTGTTCTCTCCTCGGGCCTGCAGGATGGAATTGCTGTCTGGATTGAAGCGCTCGGAGATCGGGATGACGTTCCCCGCGGCATCGTAGGTGACGGGGGCGGCGGATTTCAGCTGATTCGGTTCAAGGAAAATGCGGACCGTTTGCAACTCTCCATCCCAGAACGCTCCGTCGATCTGAATGCCGTCGTAGCCCTTCTCCTTCAAATAGTTTCGGAAACCCTCAGCGCCCGGATGAGCGGACTTCAACCATGCCTGGTATGGCTTTGACAATGGATAGCCGACGCCAGCTTTGCGGGCCATGTTCTGCATGACTTTCCTCAACTCAGGAATGAATTGGTCGGAATCAACGATGGTTGAGCTGAGGCGCGCCATGACCGCGGGGTAGGCGATCTGCATATATTCGCGGACCATCTGATCGTAGGCGTCGAGGTCGCGGTATCTCTTCGGATTCTCCATGCGAC
>CAZSMN010000308.1:0-4723 GCA_964607615.1 uncultured Chthoniobacterales bacterium
CTCAAACCCCGCTTTGATTTCTCCTAGTTTCAATCGCTCTTTTTCGGTCCGGTTGTATTGGTAGTTGTCGGAGTTTTTGACTTTGCCTGAAACCCGCTTCGATCGTTCTCAATTGAGATGTTTGGTGTTCTGGAAGGTTTGGCTCCGTCATATTGACGGTTGTCTATTTTTGCCGGTGGCTGTGTGTTTTTCCTTTGGGTGCCCATACAATGGTCGGATGTGAAAACTTGGATATATTCTGTTAAGAAAAATTTTTCAAGTGGCCAGCCAAATACCCCCAGATTCCCCCTGACGACGACTGACCGGGTGCGTAGTGCCCGGCATGGAACCATTCTTTGTCTTTCGCGACGGGCTGGGCCGCACGTTCCGAGTGATCTGGGACGGGAAGGCCAATTGGCTGGAATTCTTTCATCCGGGCGGCCGGTGGTCGGAACTCCGAAAGGTGGAAGATCCGGCGGAGATCGATGCCTTCATGGCCCTCGAGGTGCCACCGTCCGAATACGAGTGCATCGACTCCATGGTCGAGGAGATCGGGCGCGGGTTTTTCATGGTCCGCTCTTCGAGCCGTCCGGACGTCGTGCATATCGTCGACCTGGAGCCGAACGTTTACGGCCGGCAGGTGGCGTGCTCGTGCGAGCAGAACCGTTTTCGCAAGGCGACCTGCCATCACATCGAGGCCGTCGAGCGCTTCACCCGCGCGCAATCTGCCAACCTTCTTCTGTCTCTTGCATCGCTGAATCCACCGGCGCCACTGGTTCCCATCGCGAGAATTCTACCTCGCCGCGGGCGTGCGGCGAAGGCCCGGCGATCTCAGCCAAGGATGGTGGCCACGGCGTAGATCGTGACGACGTGCCACACGTTATCCACCACGATGACTGACCACGGCGCGCACGCGCCGGCGGCAAAGCTGGATTGGTCCTTCCACGGCAGCCGCATCCACCAGAGAACGACATTCGAGCGGTCTTGCGTGAAGTGGGTTGCGAAGAGAACGGCTGGCACCCACCACGTCCACCAGTCTGCGAACGAGCACACAGCAACCGTCCAGATCGCGCAGTGAACTGCGCACGGCCATGACGCCTTCTTTTTATTGAGCGCCATCCAGTCGGTCTGCAGAAGGTAATCACCGACCAGATGGCCGATGATGGCGGCGGTGAGGGTCTCCATGAGCGCTATTCTTCCAACCCGGCCAGAGCGCTCTGGTAATCGGCGGCCGGCACGTTCTTGACGTTGAACCCGCCCTGTCGGACGAGGGAGCGCCATGCGGGGACCTTGTAGATGAAGTCGGGTCGCACGTAGGCGGCGCGGAGCTTGCCTTCCTCGTTCACGTATTCGCGGTAGGCCCGTCCGGCGAGGCCCAGGGCCTCCAGCTCGGCGAGGGCTTGGCGCGTCTTGGCACTCGCGGGATCGGCATTGGATTGGATCTTGCCCGAGGGAGGCAGGAACTTGGTCGCCCCGGGCACGCGGGAGAGAATGCCCTCCAACACACCGGGTTGGTAGTCGAGCGACGCAGAGGGCGTGTAGCGGCGATTCACGGGGTCAATCAGCGTCGCCACATCCCGGAGCGCCCGCGGCGGGAGCAACCGGGCGGTCGCGAGATCGAAGGCGCCCTGCGAAAGCATGAACGGAGCCTCCTGGTAGCGGGTGTAATCATCCCGGAAGCCCATGAAGGTTAAACCCATCCGCGCACCGGAGCCGACAGACATAAAGTCTTCGAGCATGTCCCATGCAGAGCTCATGCTTTGCTTCCCGGCGCCTGCGGTCGGGTTGTTGAGAAACTCGAGAACAGATCCCAGGAAGATCGATTGCGTTGCGTAGGGCATGGTTCGCACGCGGGCCCAGAGGTCATCCGTAGGCTCGGCGCCAAAGAGCCGTGCGGCCGTGCCGACGACGTTCCCGAGGATCGAGGAGTGAGCGAGCCGCACGCGGGATGACGTCCGCAGCTTCGGGTCGAGTTCCTCGCCGGCATCGCTCAAATCCCGGCCAAGGACCGGCTGGTCATCCTCCGGGTCCCACGGGTTGGTCAGGAGCCAATAGGCGGCGTGCACCATGGCCAGAGTGATCAGATTGGCAGCTGCCTCGCGCTTCTCTTTCGCTCCGGTCGTCTCGCGACGGATTGTGAGATCGCGCACGCTGTCCACCCCAAGGCGCTTCATCTGCTTGAGGTAGTTATATGGGAATTTCCAGAACGGGATGGACAGGGCCCGAACGAAGTTCACCCAGGGCGTGACATCATGCCCGCCGACTTCGATGCGCCGGCCTTCGTCCAACCACCAGGGGACATTGGCATAATCCATCAGAAACAACTTGGCGGCCGCCTCGGCCTCGCGCCGTGCGTCGACCGGTGCGGACTCGACCCAGTTACGCATCCATTGGAGGCGTTCTTTGCCGCTGACACCCGCATCGTCCGCAGCGATCGAGGCGCGGGCCATGAGCGAGGCCAGCGCGAGCTTCTGCGTCGCCCGCACGTCCATCTCGCCATAGCCAACCGCCTTGAGGAAAGCGCCGCCGACGTTCGCCTGCCGGAGCAGATCGGTCACGGAGAGTTCGCCGGCATCGCCCAGCATCACGCGAAGGAGATTTTGATCCTCGAAGAGTTCGCCGGGAACCATGCGGTCCAGCCGCTCACGAATGGCGGGGTTGAAAAAGTTGGTGAAGAACCCGCGCATGAGGAATCCAGCCTCGTTGAGCGCCTGGCGGGCCTCCATTTTCTCGCCGGCCGCAGCGGAGAGCCCCGCATAGGCCAACCGCTGCATGGCTCGCATCGTGTGGAAAATGTAGTTCGAGAGCTTGTTGATCGAGAGTGTCTGGAAGTCTGCGAGCACACCGGCGACGGAGCCCCGAAGCCACGTCATCACCCCATCGAGGAAAGAATTGTCGAGCCGTAGCCGGACGAATCCCCGCTCGAGTTCGGCGAGCACTTCACGGTGCACCATCTGGTTCGGATCGAAGAGGGCCGGGTCTCCGAAGAGCATCCGGAGCGTCTCCAGGTCGCGCTGTGTGAGCTGGTCCGTGGCGGCCGCCATGATCTCGGGCATGTCGGATTGTCCAACCTTGGCCACCGACCGCATGGCCCGGATGAGCGGGTTGAGGGTATCCCGATCGATCCGCACGTAGTCGGGTGGCAATCCCTCTTCCGGTACCGCGCGGAGCGATGCGCGAAGGAGCTTCTCTGCTGCCTCGCGACGGGCACTCTCGGCATGCGCCTGTGCGGCGCGGATGTTGAAGCCTTCGAAGAGATCCCGCACTTGCCCGGTCACCCGGGCCTGCCCGCTCTTGTAGTCACGGCCGGGAGACTTCCAATGCAGTTTGAGGAGCTTTGCGGCAACGCCGGCGAGAGACTTTGTGCGCGTCACGTCGGGCGTGTAACCCGGGATCTTCTCTACCAGACCCGCCGGGGTGTCGCCGTAGAATCCATAGAGGCTGTGCCGGTTGAAGGTCGGAAGCTCCATGCCCTGGGGCGAGAGCACGCGGGCATCTTCCTGCCCTGGCTCGATGAAATCATCGAGGAGGAAGGCGGCTTCGGGGAACCGATCGTGAAAGTCTTCATGCAAGCGCTCCTGCACCTCGGCGGGAATCCAACGTTCGAGTTGATAAAAGCCCTCGGTTGGCTGCTTCGGGTCGGGCACCACATAGCCCGTGATGCGCCAGCGCTCACCGGTCGGGCCGTCCACCCATTCCTCACCGGGGGCGCGGCCCATGTTCTCAACCTGCTTGCCGGAGAGTTCTCCAGAGCGCTGCCAGAATGCCTCAAAGACGAGATCCCCGGCGCCATCGCGCCGCACGGGGTTGAGCGCGGCCGCGTAGGGAAGGATCTCTGCCTTGAAACGGGCGAGACGGGCCACCTGCTCGCGGGAACGCCAGAGCGAGGGATGGCCAAAGGCTGCCTTCATCTTCTCTTCGATGCCGGCCACGAATCGCCGCATGGCAGCCGCAAACATCGCATTGTCGCGCATGGCATCGAGCAGCACGCCACCGGAGCCCGGTGCGAAGTAGTTCAATTTGTCGAAACGGCCGCGGAAGTGCCGGTTGTAATGGTCCCGGAGCGTCGACTTGCGGGCCTCTGGCAATTCCTCGGGCTTCGACGCATTGCGCTCGATCTCATCTGCCACGCCCTTTACATCGCGCAAAACCTCTTCGGCAATCGCGTCGGCTTCCTCCGGCGACAATGGCGAGGGCGGTGGCAATGCCGGAGTCGTCGTCATCATCGTGGGGAAAATGTCCCGGTCGAGGAGCCCTACGAAATCGTCATTGCCAGGCGTCCACGTGGGGCGGCGGCGGGCGAAGAGCAGGTTATCGGTCTCTTCATTAAAGCGCTCGGAGAGCGGGATGACGTTCCCCGCGGCATCGTAGGTGACGGGGGCGGCGGATTTCAGCTGATTCGGTTCAAGGAAAATGCGGACCGTTTGCAACTCTCCATCCCAGAAAGCTCCGTCGATCTGAATGCCGTCGTAGCCCTGCTCCTTCAAATAGTTTCGGAAACCCTCAGCGCCCGGATGAGCGGACTTTAGCCATGCCTGGTATGGCTTCGACAATGGATAGCCGACGCCAGCTTTGCGGGCCATGCTCTGCATGACCTTCCTCAACTCAGGAATGAATTGGTCGGAATCAACCATGGTTGAGCTGAGGCGATGCATTACGGAGGGGTAGGCGATCCGCATATACTCGCGAACCATCTGATCGTAGGCGTCGAGGTCGCGGTATCTCTTCGGATTCTCCATGCGAC
>CAZSMN010000309.1:0-4657 GCA_964607615.1 uncultured Chthoniobacterales bacterium
CGGCGAGGCGGCCGGAGGGATACTGCTTGAGGGATTCGTCGAAGTAGCGGATCGCCTCGGTCGGATTGCCGAGGGTCAGATACATGCTGCCCATGGCAAAAGGGAGCCCCTCGGCGATGGCGGCGCCTTTGTTTTCGGCGATGAACTGCTCGTAGCCGGCGAGGGCCTTGTCGACCTGGCTCTGGATGATGTAGGTCATCGTCTTGTAGTAGAGCGCGCGGGTTTTCTCATCGGCCTCGTCGAGGTTGGGCTGAACGTGGGACAGTACAACACGGGACTCGTTGTATTGCTGCGCGTTGAAGAAAATCTCGCCCATCTTGAGGAGGGCGGTGGGGATCTGGTCCGGCTTGGCCTGGATCTCCGAGAGGCTGCGGAGCGCGCGCTCGTTATCCTTGTCGAGTTGCTTCTTCAGCGCGGTATTGTTGGCGCGCAGGGCAGCGGCTTTCTGAGCGGGGAAGGCCGCGATGCGCTGCTGCTGCATTTTGACGATTTCGCTTTTGGGCAGGATCGAGCGGTAGGCCTCGAGGGCCTGCTGGTAGATAGCCGGGCGTTCCGCCTCGGGGCTGAACGAGGCCTTGGTGAAAAGGATCTCACCGATCTGGAAATACGAATCGTTGATCAGGCCGATGTCGCGCTTGTTGGCGATGATTTCGCGGAGGAGATCCTCGCCCTGCTTGAGGAGCTGCATGCCCTTCGCCTTGTTGCCGTCGGGTTTCATGAGTTCCTGTCCACCCTGCGTGGCGAGCGCGAGCGCGAGGAGGTTTTTACTGGAGGCGACGGTACCGCTCTGGGCAAAGCGCTGCACGTTGGCGCGGAGGTCTTCGATCGTCTTGTCGTAGTTCTCGATCTGAAAGTTGGCGACGGCGCGGCCGAAAACAGCGTTCTCGAGCTCTGCCGACCGGGGGTATTTGTCGATGAAGGCGGTGAATTTCGCGATGGCCTGCTCAAAGGCCGCTTTGCGGCCCGGGTCGTTGAGGGGGAGGGAAGAGGCCTTCGCCGAAAGGATCTGTGGCAGGAAGCCGTCCGCGATCTCGGCCATCTCCGGCGGAAGGGGAGGGCCGGAAAGCGCTTTGTTCAGCGTGGCGAGCGCGTCGTCGAACTGGCCAAGAAAAAACTGGGAGTAGGCCAGTTGGATCGTGGCAAGCGGCACGACGGCATCGGTCGGGAAGTCGGTAAGTATTTTCTGGTAGGCCGCGGCCGCGGCGGAATAGTCGCCCGCGGAGAAAACCCCGTAGGCGGCCTCGGCGGCATCCGCTGCCGGCTTGGATTGTGCGAAGAGGGAGCCCGGGGAGAGCGAGAAAAAGGCAAAAGCGACCGCAAGGGCGACGGGAGGTACTTTCATGGGAAGTCCTCTACCATAGGACTTCTCCGCTTTCCGCGCCACCCGAAAATCGGCTATTCGGAAGCCTTCGCTCCGGGGAAACGCACCTCGACCACCACCGGCCGGTGATCGCTCGGAGAGGGCTCAATCGCCGGCGCGCCGGCGGAGACCAGTTCGAGATTCTTGGTGAACGCATGGTCGAAGCAGGTATCCGGAAACGGGGGGAATGCGGGATTGTTGGAAGGCTGCGACGGCAGGGTTACGCGGTCCTCGAACGGAACGCCTTCCCAGCACCACTGGAATCCGGCCTTCACGAGATCGCGGAGCGTCGACTCCTTGCTGAAGCGCGGATCGTCGAGCGACGTATTGAAATCCCCGCCCATGATGATTCCGACCTTTCCCATCCGCGAGTAGGCTTTTTCCATTGCTGCGGCATGGCTGAGAAGCTGGCGTGCGGATTCCTCCCGCATGGCAAAATTCTCCGCTGCATCACCCCGGTTGCTTTTCAAGTGAACGCTGTAGACGAGAAGGATTTTCCCCGTCTCGACCTCGAAGGCGGCAAAGGAAAAACCGCGTTTCGGGGTGACGCGGGATTCTTTCCAGTTCTCCCACCATGCACCGATGGCAGGAAGGCGTGAACCGATGCCGATCTGCTGGAGGGTCACCTTGCCCTCTTCATCGAGGAATACCGAGCAGACCTGCGGGGTCATGCCGGGCGTCTGAAAAAAGGCGATGCGCATGGCATCCTCATTCAGGATCTCCGTGAGGCCGGTGATGTCCGGGGCGAGTTTTGCCATCGCGGGAACGGCGCTTACGATCTGAGCCGCGGCTTCGGTTGTTGTCGCCTGAGGACTTCCGCCCGGGAACCACTCAAGATTCCAGAAAACGATCCTAATCGGTTTCGCCCCGGCCTCTTCGGCAGCGGTGGCGCAAACGGGTGTGAGGGCCAGAAAAAGGGCGGCCGCGAGAATCCTTGGCATCCGCTGCTTCTCGTCCGCGCGGCTCCCGCGGTCAAATGCAAACTCAACCGGCGTTCTAAATTCCTGCCGGCAGGCTTTCGAGCACGCGGTCCATTTCCCTGCAGGTATTGTAATAATGCGGGCTGAACCGCACCCACGGCGTGCCGTCCCGCGAGGAGCGGAGCGAGGCCGTGATGCCGTTTTTCTCGAGGGCTCCAAAAATTTCGGCCGCAGGCACGCGTGGATGCCGGGCGGTCAGAATTCCCGAGCGCAACGGCTCGGTCTCGTCCGGAGAGAGAAACGTGAACCCACGCTCCCGCAAGCGGGCTTGCAAGTGGTCCCTCACACGCAGGATTTCTCCCTGCACGCGTTCGATGCCGGCGGTCTCGATCATTTCGAGCGAGGCCCGCATGCCATACATGCCGGTGATATTCAGCACGCCGGGCTCGTAGCGCCGCGCGGTCTCTTCGTAAACGATCTCGTCCTGCGCGATGAAATCCGGAGAGCGGACATTCCAGGCGCCGAGAAGAGTCGGGCGGCACTTCTCAAAATTCCTCCGCGCCACGTAGACGATCCCGATGGCCAGCGGCCCGAGCATCCACTTGTGCGCATCCGCACTCAGGAAGTCGACATGCGTCACATCCATCGGCGCGGCTCCGATCGTCTGGATCGCATCGACGGAAAACAGGATCCCGCGCTCATGAAGCATCCGGCCGATGGCATCGACATCGATTCTCCAACCGGTCAGGAAATGGCAGGAGGCCAGCGCGACCAGCTTCGTCCGCGGCGTCAGGCAGGCTTCGACATCGGCCGGCGTGATTTTTCCGAGCGCGGAGGTTTGGATCTTCCGCACCACCACACCACGGGTCGCCAGCGCGGCCCACGGATAGACATTGGCCGGATAGTCGTCACCGTAGCAGATGAGCTCATCGCCCGGTTCCCAGTCGAGACCGTTGGCAAAGAGGCTCAGCCCGAGCGACGTCGGTCCGAGGAGCGCGATTTCATCGGCTCCGGCGCCGATCATCCGTCCGCAAAGCGCCCGCGTCCGCGACACGTCACGAAGGACCTCGCCGAATTCCTGATGCTGCCGGCAGCTGGCTGTCGCGTGGGCCGCCATGGCCTCGGCCGCACAGCGGGGAAGCACGGTCACTCCGGCATGGGCCAGAAAAAGCCCCGACTCGACAACCGGAAACGCTGCGCGGCGTTCCTCCTCGCTCGCAAAGAGGCTCATCGCTTCGCGTTCTCCGCCTCGTGGATGAGCTTCCAGAAATCCTTCGTTCCGGAGAGTCCGGTATCCTCATCGTCGAGAGGAAGATTCGAGCGGAAAAGAAAATCGCGGATCGTGTTTTTGTGGAGCACGCGGTGAATGAGAAGCCCCTGCTCGTGCGCCTCGAAGTAGATGCGGTAATCCTTCACGCGGTAGCGGTGCAGCACACGCCCTTCGCGGCTCACCCGGCCGAAATTCTCCCCGCTGAGATTCGCAAGATCCCCGGGCAGAAAGTGAAACTCTGCCAGCAGTTCGAGCTGAAGATCCTTGGGTAGCGCCGCCATCTCGGCCGCACTGATTTCGTTGAAGATAACCTGAAACACTGCCCCACCATAGGCGGACCACGCCGCCCTTTGGCAAGAAATCTTCGGTAGGGCGGATTCCCTGAGCGGCCGATCGGCCCGACCAATAGCACCCGTTATGGCACTCGAGCGCCCCGGGCGACATTGACACGGGAAGGCTGTATTTCTACGATTCGCAACAGTTGGTCATCCCCCCGGCCGACCCGGCCTTTTCCGGCGGTTTCCAAAAATATGAACAAATGTCTCGTTCCCGTCGCCGCCCTTGTGGCGCTCGTTTCTACCGTGCACGCCGAGCCTTTCAAGGTCGCTGCCGTGGAGTTCAATCCCGAGTTTTTCGAGTTTCAGAAAAACATCCCCCGCATTGTGGCGATTGCGGAGGAGGCGGCGAAGGCCGGCGCGAAGATTATCGTCATGCCGGAGACCGCGACGTCTGGCTACATCTACAAGGATCGCAAGCAATTTGATCCGTTCCTCGACACGGTGCCGGGGCTGACGACGGAGGCTCTCGCGAAGGTCACGGCGCGCTACGGATGCTACATCACGATCGGCATCGCGGAGATCGACCGGACCACCGGTCTTGCCTACAACACCGGCGCGCTCGTCGGTCCGGAAGGCTACATCGGCAAATACCGCAAAGTCGGGCTTAATCCGGATGACCAGCTCTGGTTCACTCCCGGCAATCTCGGCTACCCCGTCTTCGAGACGAAGTTCGGCAGGCTTGCGATGGAGATCTGCTACGATGATACCTACTGGGAAATTGCACGCACCGCAGCGGTGAAGGGCGCGCAGATCATGTGCTTCATGTCCA
>CAZSMN010000310.1:0-4644 GCA_964607615.1 uncultured Chthoniobacterales bacterium
GCCCGGCCAAGAAGAAGAAGGCTCCGGCCAAGAGCTAACGCTCCGGAAAAGAATTCCCCCACGAAAATTGGGACCGCTGGAAACGGCGGTCCCTTTTTTTATTCTGCAAAGGAGCCCTTTCCGCGGGAATTCCAGTTGCGGGCATCGCTGCCCGGAAGGATGATAAGGGCATGAGCACAGGACAAGGCGCCGCAGGAAACGTCATCGCTGCCCTCTGCAGCATTTTCATCGCCGGTCTCGGCCAACTCGTTCAGGGCCGCATTATGGCCGCTCTCCTCTTCTTCGTCGGGGCGGGCATCCTGTGGTTCATCAGCCTCGGGACGCTCGGGTGGATTATCCACATCTGGGCGTGCGTCGATGCAGCGCTTTGGAAAGCGAAAAACTGAATTTCTCCATGCCCCTCGAGAACTACATCAACGGCACTTTCATCCCCGCCTTGAGCGGCGCAACGAGGGAGTTTTTCGATCCTGCGGACAACTCGGTTCTCGGCGAGGCGACCGAATCCGGCGTCGAAGATGTGGAGCTCGCCGTTCGATCCGCACGGACCGCCTTTGACGAGGGGCCATGGTCCGCGACGACCGCTTTCGAGCGGGCCGCGAAGCTCTTCCGCCTGGCGGACCTGATCGAGCGGGATGCCGACGAACTTGCCCGCCGCGACACGCTCAACAACGGCAAGCCCCTTCGCGAGGCGAAGTCCGATGTTACCGAATCCGCCGCCTGCTTCCGCTACTACGCCGGACTCGCCACCAAGCCAACCGGGCAGACGTTTTCCGTTCCCGATCCGAACATCACCTGCCAGACCGTTCGTGAGCCGATCGGCGTCTGCGCGCAGATTATCCCGTGGAATTACCCGCTCATGATGGCGGCATGGAAGCTCGCTCCGGGTCTTGCTGCGGGCAATTGCTGCATTCTCAAGCCATCGGAATTGACCCCCTGGTCGGCGCATCATCTTTTTCAGTTGATCGACGAAGCCGGCTTCCCTCCGGGTTCGGCACAATGCCTCTTCGGGGCAGGCGATCCCGTCGGCTCCGCGCTGGCTGAGCATCCTCTGGTCGACAAGATCGCTTTTACCGGCGGAACGGTCACCGGCCGCAAGATCATGATGGCCGCGACCGGCAACCTCAAGAAGGTCACGCTCGAACTCGGCGGCAAAAGCCCGAACATCGTCTTCGCCGACGCCGATCTGGATGTGGCACTGGAGTTCGCCCTCTTCGGTATTTTCGCCGGCCAGGGCGAAGTGTGCAGCGCCGGCTCACGGCTTCTCGTCGAGAGGAGCTTGGCGGCAGACTTCCTTCCGCGCCTTGCTGCGGCTGCCGACAGGATCGTCGTCGGCAAGGGAATGGATCCTGAGGTTGAAATGGGACCCATGATCTCGCGAGCCCATCAGCAGAAGGTTCTCGATTATATCGCACTTGGCCGATCCGAGGGCGCAGAGATCCTCTGTGGCGGCGGGACCTACACCGACTACCGCGCCGCCGGAAACTTCGTTCAGCCCACGATCTTTGGAAACACCCGGCCCGACATGTGCATCGTCCGCGAGGAGATTTTCGGTCCGGTCCTCGCCGTTCAGCTCTTCGACAACGAGGAGGAAGCCATCCACCTTGCGAACGATACAATCTACGGCCTGGCTGGCGGAGTCTTCACCGGCGACGGCAGCCGCGCCCAGCGGGTGATCCGACGCCTCCGCGCCGGCATCACATGGATCAATACCTACCACCCGACCTTCAATGAAGCACCCTGGGGCGGCTACAAGCAGAGCGGCATCGGCCGCGAGCTCGGCACCTATGGCCTGGAAGCCTACACCGAGGTCAAACAAATCAACACCTGTCACGCGCCCCAGCGGCTCGGATGGTTTGCGAAGCTTTGAGTGCCCGAGCCGCAGCCCCCGCCGTGCGGTTGGCAGACGTCTTCCGCAGCTACGGCGACGTCCACGCCCTCAATGGCATTTCCGTCAATCTCGCCGATGGCGAATTTGTCACGGTGACCGGCCCGAGCGGCTGTGGGAAAAGCACGCTTCTCAACCTGCTGGGCGGCCTCGATAAGCCAACGTCCGGCGAGATCCACGTGGACGGCATTCCGCTGCACCTTGCGGGCGAGGCCGAGCTCACGCGCTACCGCCGGCACACGCTGGGGATCATCTTCCAGTTTTTCAATCTCCTACCGGCCATGACCGTCCGGGAAAACGTCGAGCTTCCTCTCCTCCTGCGCGGCGAGCCCTCGCGAAAGATTCGTCCCCGCGTCGCGGACATGCTCGATCTCGTTGGCCTCGGCCCGCGCGCCTCGCACTTTCCGCACCAGCTGAGCGGCGGTGAAATGCAGCGTGCCGCCATCGCCCGGGCCCTTGCCGGGAGCCCGAAAGTCCTTCTGGCGGATGAACCGACCGGCAATCTCGACTCGGAGAATGCGGAACGGGTCTGCGAAACCCTCTCAAAGATTGCTTCCCAAAAAATTGCCGTGCTGGTTATTGTCACCCACAGCGAATCCGTGGCCGCCCTCGCACCGCGGCGCATCCGCATGCTCGATGGAAAAATCGTCCCCAACCCAACCGCTCAAGCTTCAGCCGAATGACCCCCGGCTCTCGAAGTTCCGCCTTTTTGCCGGCCTTGGAGAGGACGAGCTGGCCACGCTGCTCCAGCTGACCGACACCCATTTCTTCCCCTCCGGAAGCCGGATCTTCACCGCCGGCGACGAGGGTCATTGCCTCTACGTGCTCCTCGAGGGGCGCGTGCGGATCACGGTCGAGACAAATGATCGGGAGATCGAACTCGACCAGCTCGGCTCCGGCGACTTCTTCGGCGAGATCTCCCTTGTCGACGACGGCCCGCGCTCGGCCCATGTCACCGCGCTGGACGATTGCACCTTGCTCCGGATCACCCGCATGACCATCGGCGTGCTTGCCGGACTCCAGCCCGGTGCCGCGATTCAAATCCTCGGCGCTATCGGTCGCGCCCTCGTCCACCGCCTCCGGGCCAGCAACCAGAAATATATCGACATCCTCCTGCGCTCCGAAACGGCGTCGTAGGCGCTGATCCTTCTCTTTATCGTGGAAAAACAACGCACCCTCGCATCTCCTGCGACCCTTACCGGCAGCGCTCTGCATACGGGCGAAAACGTCACCCTCACCATCCTTCCCGCCCCGGCAGGCCACGGATTCAAGTTCCAGCGCGTCGACCTCGCGGACGAACCGGTCGTCGATGCGGCCGCCTCGCATGTGAAGACCGTCGAACGCGCGACCACCCTCGTTCAGGGCATGGTGAAGATCCATACCGTCGAGCACGTTCTCTCGGCCCTCTCGGGCCTCGGCGTGGACAATGCGCTCATCCAGATGGATGCCAACGAACCGCCGATCGGCGATGGCAGTGCGGCGGCTTATGTCGCGATGATCAAGCAGGCCGGCATCGTCGAGCAGGATGCGCCGCGCTCGTATATCGAGCTTCACGAACCCCTCACGATCGAGCTCGGCGAATCGACCATCATCGTCGTCCCGGACACGAAGTTCCGCGTCTCCTGCACGCAGGCCGGCCCGGGCGGACGTTTCACCCAGTTTCTCTCCCACGAAATTACGCCGGAGTTTTACGAGAAGGAGATCGCACCGGCGCGGACGTTTGTTTTCTACGAGGATGTGAAACCTCTCATGGACAAGGGGCTCATTAAAGGCGGAAGCCTTGAGAATGCCATCGTTGCCCGTGGCGACAGCGTGCTCAGCAAGGAACCCCTGCGTTTCCCCGATGAGTTTGTCCGCCACAAGATCCTCGACATCGTCGGAGACTTCGCACTGGCCGGACGCCGCCTCAAAGCCCATGTCATCGCCATCAAGCCGGGCCACGGCATCAATACCGAGACCGCCAAAAAACTCGCCCAGCGCGTCGCAGAGATCAATGCGGTCGCGGCCAAACCGGTGGCCGCCACGGCCGGCGCTCTCGACATCAACGAGGTGATGCGCATCCTGCCGCACCGCTACCCGTTCCTGATGGTCGACCGGATCATCGAGTTCCAGGGCGACGTGAAAGCGATCGGCGTGAAGGCGGTGTCGATCAACGAGCCGTTCTTCCAAGGACATTTCCCGGGTCACCCGGTGATGCCCGGCGTTCTTCAGCTCGAAGCCATGGCACAGGTCGCCAGCATCGTCATGATGCGGAAGACGGAGAACTCCGGAAAGATCGGCTACTTCATGAGCGCCGACGAGGTGAAATTCCGCAAGCCGGTCATGCCCGGCGATACCCTGTTCATCGAATGCGAACTGACGAGCGCCAAGAAGCGACTTGGCAAAGCCAACTGCCGCTGCCTCGTGAACGGCGAAGTCGTCTCCGAAGGCCAGCTTCTCTTCGGCCTCGTGGATAAATGACAAACATTCACCCGAGCGCGGTGGTCGATCCCGCCGCCATCCTTGCCGAAGACGTCGAGATCGGGCCGTTCTGCCACGTAGGCGCGGGAGTCACTCTCGGTGCCGGAACCCGGCTCATCGGCCACGTCACGATCGCTGGACCGACGACCATCGGAGCCGGCAACACGTTCTTTCCGTATTGCTCGGTCGGCCAGCGCTCGCAGGACCTGAAATATGCCGGAGAGCCGACCTATCTTGAGATCGGTGACCGCAATTCGTTCCGCGAATTCTGCACGCTCAACCGCGGCACGGCCCCGGGC
>CAZSMN010000311.1:0-4643 GCA_964607615.1 uncultured Chthoniobacterales bacterium
TTTTTCCGAAGAAAACTCTTCTTGCACACGGTTGCGGCCTTCTTTTGCCAAGGCTGCCCGGAGTTCGGGATCCGTCGCGAGCCGCACCAGCTCATCGGCGAGCGGGGCCGGTTCGCCCGGAGGAACGAGCAGGCCGGAGGCGTGATTATGGATCAGTTCGCGGATGGTTGGGAGATCGCCCGACATGACGCAAACGCCTGCCGCCATCGCCTCCATCAGCGCGACGGGGATGCCATCGCGATCGCCGTCATTGCTGACCCGGCAGGGAAGAACCATCACATCGGCCTTTTCGAGAAGGGTCGGGACGTCTTTATTTGCCACCGCTCCGAGAAAGCGGACGGGAACGCCGTGGCGGCGCGCGATTTCCTCAAGATTCGCGCGCTCGGGGCCGTCGCCGGCCAGGGTGCATTCGATGGAACCACCGCGTGCCGTGGCCTGGGCAACAGCCTCGATCAAGACATCGAAACCTTTCTTCGCGACCAACCGGGCGAGGCCGAGAACGCGCAGCGGTTTGCCGGAGGATTGCGGAACCGGGTTTGCCAGCACATCGACCCCGCAGCGAATGACCGGGTAGTCTGCATCCGGGCGATCCACCATCTGCCGGTACCATTGGCGATGCCATTCGCTGATGCAGGCGACGAATGCTGCGCGGCGGAGCTTCTCTTCGAGAAGAGCGCGGTCTCTGAAGAGGTCGACCGCATGTCCCGTAAAGCTGAAGGGAATCCCGAGCGCCAGTGCGGTATACATTCCGATGGTCGCCGGCGCATGGGCCATATGGATGTGGATCCCGACAAGCCCCGCCCCCCGCAGCCGGTGTGCAAGAGCAAGAGCGGCAAGCGCCTGAATCAGCACTTTGGGCCGTGCCGGCATCCGCACATCACGGGCAGAGAGCGCATCTTTCAACGCGGTGCCAAGGACGGATATCGAACGTGCCGGCTTGTGGATGAGGTTCTTTAACGCATCGCGGAACAAAGCCGCGAAGCCACCGGCATAGACCGTCGTCACCTCTCTGGAAAGAGCATCAAGCGCCGGATCGCCGAGTCCGGTTTCCGGTGCGTAGAGCGACGCGGCGTGTACGGTCAGCCCGCATCGCCGCAGACCGAGGAGTTCCTTGTAAACAAAGGTCTCCGAGCGCTTCGGAAGGCAGGAGGTGAGATAAAGAATCGGGCCGTGCGATGGGCTTCGGGAGCTCATTTGTATTCGATGATCTGCGCCTTTTTGCCCATGGCGCGATCCTTGGCATACCGCCGCTGCCCGAGCGTTTGCGGGATTTTTGCCAACATTGTGAAAACTCCGTAGACCACTGCCGCGGTGCTGTCCGGGCATCGCGGCCGGATGCCCTTTGCTATCCGCAGCGCTTGCGCGAAAACGATGCCGGCGACGGCAACCACTGCGAGCGCAGCGCCGATGGCCCCCAGAAGAAACGTCCCGACCAGAAGGCCCGCCACGAGAGCCACGGTGACGCCGAGCACCCAGTGTCGCGAGCTCTTGACCTGCTGGTCGAACTGGCGCGCCGCTGCCTCGTCGCCCTCCGAGCGGCAAAGGCCGGCGATAAACGATACGCCGTATCCTGCGCGCTCGTGGCGTTTCCACCACTGGCCGAGCCGGTGGATGTTGGCGTCGTGAAGCGTCATGTCCCCGTCGAGCCGCCAGATTTTCCAACCGGCGTTGCGGAGCCGTCTGCAGAGATCCGGCTCCTCGTAGGCGATGAGGCATTCATTGAAACCGCCAGCCGCCCGCAAGGCCTCGACCCGCATCAGGACATCGCCGCCGGAAGCCTTCGCCTCTCCGACCGGCGTGTTCCATTCGATTTCGCACAGCAAATTATAAACGGACGCACGGGGAAAACGCTCCCTTCTGCGCCCGCAGACAGCGGCAAGATCCGGCCGACTGGTTGCGAACGCCGCCGCTTTGTCGAACCATCCCTCGACCAGTTCGCAGTCTCCGTCGATGAAGTGCACCCACTCGAGATGGGGGTGGGTTTCCAGTAGCCTCCGCCAGCCCGCATTCCGGCCCCGCGCCATGGTGAAACCACCCGACGTATCGAGAACAACGACATCCACCCCGATACCACGGGCAAAATCCGCGCTGCCATCTGTCGAACCGGAGTCGACGTAAACAACGGGCCCGCCCTCGCGGACGAGTGAGGTGAGACAACGTTTCAACCGTTCGCCTTCGTTGCGTCCGATCGCTACGAACCCGCACGCGGGACGAACGCCGCTCATGGCGTCTCCTGTTTCTTACGACGTTCCATCAGTTCGGAGAAAAATCCGGCGTAACCGGAGACAATCACCGGCCAGTCGAATCGCGCGCGGATGCTCTCCCAGGCAGCCTCTGACGTCGTCGGCCGCCCTCCCTCCAGCGCGGTTTTGAGAAGGGTTGCTGTCTGCTCAGGCGTTGACGTGTCACCGAGAATCCCGTGGCCATCGCAGATCCACCGAGTGGTATCGTAGTCGTGCGCGACCACCGGGACGCCACTCGCAAGGGCCTCGATGTAAACGTTGCCGAATGCCTCGTCCTGACTCAGGTGCATGAAGGCATCGCCCAGGCGGTAAAACGCAGGCATTTGATCAGCGGGGAGCGTCAGGCGGCGATAGCGGTCGCCGAGGAGTTCTCGACCCAGCGTGTCGCACGCATCGCGCTCGGGACCGTCGCCGGCGATCAGCAGCCTTACGCCGGGCAGGAAAGCCGCAGCCCGGATCCCGGTTTGCACGAACTTCGACGGGATGAGGGCGCTTGCCATGACGATGAGACGGTCGCCTTCCGGCACGCCGAATTCCGCACGATCCCCTCGCCCGGGTTGGAAGCGCTGTGCATCGACGCCGTTCGGTATCAGGCGACAATTCCATCCGGCTTGGTGTCTTTCAAAATACTCGCGGTTTGTGCAGACGAGTCCGTCGCATGAGAAGAGCTTGTATTCAGCATTCTGCCGGCGCGCAGGCCAGTCGCCATTCTGCGTGACGAAAACCTGGGCCGCGCGGCGACCGGCGCGGTCCTTCGCGCGGCCTAGGATCCAAGACACGAACGGGTAGCTGCACGTCACCGCAATGTCGGGTCGCACGGTGCCAAGCTTCGCGTAGAGTCCGGGTGCAAAGCTCAGCTCCTCATACCGGTATTCGCTCCTCAGCGGCGGAAACGAGGGCCACCGCCGGAAGACCTCGCGCCCGATCATCCCGCTGTGGAGGAAGCGATAGCTGCGCCCGGACTTGGGTTCCCCGGAGCCAATCAGCGTCACTTCAAATGCGCCGCTTTTTGCCAGTCCCTCCGCGACCGATTCAAACGCGACCTCCGCGCCTCTCGCGACCGTGTGCAGGCCCGGCAATGCGAAGAGGATGCGCGGACGTTTGGCGCTCATGGCTCAAGAGGTCCGGTCAATTGGTCGTAGCCTTCGCGGATGCCCTCAAATTCGGGTGTGCCGGTTTTGCCTCTCAGCGTCATCAGCATCTTCCGCAGGCCGAACGAAAAAACGTAAACGCCGCGGACCCAGTGTTCCGCCCAGGCCCCGTAGCACATGCGCTGCACGCGGAAGCGGGCTTTCCAGGTGAGGATGTCCTTGGTCCGGTTGCGCATCCTCTTGCCATCCGACGAAGCGCCGCCGAGGTGGACGATGGAGTTCCCCGGGTCGAACCGCACGCGCCATCCATGCTGCCAGAGCCGGTGGCAAAGTTCGCAATCCTCGCCGTAGAAGAAAAACTCCGGATCCAGCATGCCAGCGTCGCGGACCGCCTCGCGGCGAAGCAGCATGAAGGCACCGCCGACCCAGTCCACGTCGCGCGGTCCGGAGGTCCGGTCCCAGCCGAGATCCTCCAGATCCGCCCATCCGAAGAGCTTCGGCAACATCCAGGGCAGGCCGAGCGCCCTCGCCGTCTCGCGGTCGGGACGCGGAAATTTCCGGCAGACGTTCTGAATCGTGCCGTCCTTATTGAAGACCTGACAGCTGAGAGCTCCGATCTTGCGGTCCGCATCCATCACGCTCCGGCAGTAGGACAGACAGCCCGAATGAACGAGCGTATCGCTGTTAAGAAGCAGGAGATACTCAGGGCAGTCCGGGCTCGCGAGGAGCTCTTCGAAGATCGCGTTGTTGCCGCCGGCAAAGCCGAGGTTTTTCTCGAGTGGCCGGAAGTCGAGCCAACCGCCGGTCCACCCGTTTTCCTCGATCGCCTGCTGGATCTTCGGGACCGAATCATCGCCCGAGGCATTATCGACGAGAATGACGCGGAGCCCCGGATCCGAAGCCGCTTCGGGAGCCAGTGTCCGCAGGCAGTCGATGGTAATCTCAGGCGTCCGGAAGTTTAAAACCACGGCGGCCAGAGTGCAGGGGGAACCCATAGAGCTGATCCGGATGATTCCAGATCGGCACGGGATCGGCAAGCCCGCTCTCGTGTGGAAATCCCGATGGCAGCAAGGGGTTTGGTATTGCGCTCGGTCCGGATTCCTTCGATGATCGAAGCATCGTGAACGTCGTGATCCCCCGACTTCTCCGCTACCGGCCGGCGCGAAAAACTCATCGTCCGGACGCCTGTTCTTCGCAACTCCTATGAACGATACCATCCTCGTCACCGGCGGTGCCGGCTTCATCGGCGCCAACTTTGTCATCGACTGGATCGCCGGTCCGGGCACGACCGTCGTCAACCTCGACAAGC
>CAZSMN010000312.1:0-4643 GCA_964607615.1 uncultured Chthoniobacterales bacterium
TCCGCTTTTTGCGGGCTTGCCGGAGGACGACCTTGCGATGGTGGCGGACTTCGCGGTCCTGAAAAGCTTCTCCCGCGGGGAGTATCTCTTCCGCCAGCGCGAACCGGCCCACGGGTTTTACATCGTGCGTCGCGGGATCATCAACGTGCACCGTGTGGCGGCCGATGGCCGCGAGCAGGTGATCCATCTTTTCCGGCCGGGAGAATCGTTTGCCGAGAACTCGCTCGTCACCGAAGGCGGCTATCTGACGGACGCGCGCTCTGTCGGCGAGAGTGAGGTGATCCTTCTGCCGAAGTGGGAATTCCTCCAGGTGCTCCGGCAGCGGGCGGACATGAGCCTCCGGATCGTCGCGTCGATGAGCAATCACATGAGGGGGCTGATCTCGTCGCTGGAGAGCGTCACGCTCAAGGATGCGGAGACGCGCCTGATGAACTGGATCCTCCGTCGTTGCCCGAAGCCTCTGTCCGACCATCCGGCGGAAGTGGCGATCGGGATGACGAAAACGATGCTCTCGGGAGAGCTGGGAACGCGCCAGGAAACCCTCTCGCGCACGCTGGCCAAGCTGCGGGACTCGGGGCTCATCTCCGTGAAAGGCCGCATGATCAAGGTGCTGAATCCCCTGGCGCTCGAAGACGCCTTCCGGGAGCACCTGACGGGCGATCGTTCCTGAATCCGCCGACTTTCAGGCGGGAAATCCGCGGGCCGGCGCTGCTGCGGCGGCTGCAACCGCCCACGCGGGGAAATCCGACGGCAGGGGCGAGCAGAATTCCACTTTCTTCCCGCTGACGGGGTGTCGGAAGGCGAGTTTCCAGGCGTGGAGGAAATGCCGCGTGTGGGATCCGCGGCGTCCGTAGATAGGATCTCCGATCACACTGTGGCCGAGGTGTTTGAGGTGGACGCGGATCTGGTGGGTCCGGCCGGTTTTCGGGCGGCACTCGACGAGGCTTTGCAAGCCCTCGGAGGCAATAACGCGGTAATGGGTTTGAGCCTCACGCCCGCGCTCATGGACGGCCATTTTCTGCCGGTGCACCGGGTGCCGTCCGATCGGGGCATCGATCCAGCCGTGGGGCATGCGGGGCCGGCCATCGACGAGGGCGAGGTAGGTTTTTTCCACTTCGCGTCCCGCAAACTGCTCGGACAGGAGGCGGTGGGCTTTGTCGTTCTTCGCGGCCACGAGGCATCCACTGGTCTCCTTGTCGAGGCGGTGAACGATGCCGGGGCGCTCGACGCCGCCGATCGAGGAGAGGTCGTCGCAATGGTGGAGCAGCGCGTTCACGACGGTGCCGGTAAAATTTCCGGCCCCCGGGTGCACGACCAGCCCGGCCGGCTTGTTCATCACGATCAGGCTCGAATCCTCATGCAAAACAACGAGCGGAATATCCTCCGCTCCCACGTCAGTCTGTAGCGGGGGGGCTGGCGGCGCTACGAGAACGACGTCTCCGTCCCGCAAAACCTGCGAGGGCCGGACGGTGGAGCCGTTGATGGTGACGCGTCCCTGCCGGATTTCTTCCTGGATTCTCGAGCGCGAGAGATCCGCAAGTTGCGAGGAGAGAAAGATGTCGAGCCGGGTGCCGGCCTCCGCGGCGCCGATCGTAAACGTGTCGGAGGCGCTCAAGCTTGGTTTTCCGTTGCGGCTGTGAGACGTTTCCTGTAAGAACTGCGCATCTTCTCTTGATAACCGCGGAACGACTCGCGGCCAAAAGAATTCTACGCCCCAGAAGATGCCGGAACAAGATACCGAAGACGAATTGGAGGAAAACGCCTCCGAAAGAGTTCTGGAGGCCTGTCCGGCCTGCGCGACGATCATGGACATGACCGACGTCATGCCCTTCTCGGAGATCTTCTGCCCGAGCTGTGGCAAGGCGCTCCGTGCGCGCAAGCAGTTCAATAACTTCACTTTGCTTGAGCAGATCGGCGAGGGCGGCATGGGAGCGGTGTTCAAGGCCCTCGACCGCAACCTCAATCGCCACGTCGCGCTGAAAATCCTCAAAAAGGAATGCAGCGCCAATGCCGAAGAGCGCCAGAAGCTTGAAGAAGAGGCCCGGATGACGGCCGGCATCAACCACCCCCATGTCGTCAAGGTTTTCGATTTCGGCGAAGACCGGGGCCAGTTTTACATCGCAATGGAGCTGGTGGAGAAGGGGTCGCTGGACCACCTGATGTCCATTCAGCGGCGGGTGGCCGAGGCGCAGATTCTCGAGGTGGGCATCCAGATCGCACAGGGGCTCGAAGCTGCGCTTGAGACCGGCCTCATTCACCGGGACATCAAGCCCGGCAATATCCTCTTTGCCGATCCGCACACCGCCAAGCTGGTGGACTTCGGTCTCGCGATCCTGATGGATCTTGCATCGCCTTCGCACGGCGAGATCTGGGGAACGCCCTACTACATCGCGCCGGAAAAGCTCGACAACACGCCAGAGGATTTTCGAAGCGACATCTACAGCCTGGGCGGCACTCTCTTTCATGCGCTGGCGGGACGCCCGCCGTATGACGCGGAGTCCGCCTCGATGGTGGCCCTCAAGCAGCTCAAGAGCCAGCCTGTCAGCCTCCAATCGTTCGCGCCCGATATCTCGAGTGAGACCGCCTACGTCATCAATCGCATGATGGCGAAAGACCCAGCTGATCGTTACCAATCCTACACGGAGCTTATCAGCCATCTCACCTACGCTCGCGAGAAGCTCCTCGAGCGGACGCGCAAGCCGCTGCAGCCCAAGCAGAGAGTGGTTCTCGAAACGGCAGAGACCCGGAAGGTCAGTGCTTTTCTGTCCCTCGGTGTGCTGGCGGCCGTCCTTGTTGCCGGGCTGGTGATCTTTCTCATGCGGGACAGCATTTTCCCGAAAACAGAGGAGGCGATCGCTCAGAAAAACGTGATGAGCGCGTCGATCGCTGACGAGGCTCTGATTAATGGAGTCACCCTCCTCGCGGATGGCAACGCAGGCGAGGCGCTCACCAAGTTCAACGCTCTTGCGACAGGCGAAACAACTCCGCAACCCCAGAAAAACTGGGCTATCCTGAACTCGGCTCTGGCCAGCATCGTCGGGGGAGATCCAGCGACGGCCGTCACGGAGCTTTCGGGACTCACCGAGCTCTACTCAACCGATGCCGACAAGCAGATCCTGGCGAATTTCTTCGTTGAAACAGCCCGGGTCATCTCCAAGGGCGCTCCGATCCAGACCTCTATTGTGAGGCTGTATTCCCGGCCGACCGATGCCTTTGCTCTTCTGCTCTTCGGCGTCTGGAATTGGGAGGCCAAGGGCGATCCGGCCGGGGCTGCCAAACTCCTGGAAGCCTTTCTGCGGCTCGAGCCTACGGAAAGCTGGATCCTCAAATATCACCCGCTTGCTGAGAAGTATTTGAGCGATTGGGCCCTGATCCAACCTCTCGAGGCCTCGCTGCCGTCGATTACCACGCCGATGGCCGCAAAGGCTCTCGCCGACCGGATCAATGCCGCGCGTCCCCAGCTCCAAAGCGGCAAGGCGGCGGAACAGTATCTCGACGTCCTCGCCAAGCGGGCTGCGGCCAAAGGTGCGGGAACACCTCCGTAGGTGATCTCTTGAGATCTTTCGCGCGAAAGGTCTCAGCATGGCCCACAGGGTGGGGTGCGGAAAGCGCGTGCCGGTGCGTCAGGGTCCGGGCGCAAGGTTGGAAGCGTCAGGTTTTCCGTGCGCGCGCGGAACCCGCTGGGGCTCAGGCCTGTCCATCGCCGGAAGGCTGTGGAGAACACGCTGGGCTCCGGATAGCCGCAGGCGGTGCCGACTGACTGGATACTCTGGGCGGGATCGGCCAGAAGCGCCCGGGCGCGTTCGGAGCGGAGCCTGGCGACGAACTGTGCCGGGCTGCACTGAAGCTTTCTCTGGAAGGCCATTTCAAAAGCCCGTTTGGACATCCCCGCCATGGTGCAGAGGTCCTTTGTGGTGAGCGGCTCATCCAAGTGGTGGCGGATGTAATGAAGAGTGCGGCGAAGGCCGCTTGAGCGACGGATGCTGCTCTCCCGCTCGTCGAGAAGGGCGGCGAGGGCGACGCGTTCGCCGCGGGGTGAGCCGGCGATCCGGTCGGCGAGCCGGAGTGCGGCCTGCCTGCCGACCTCGCGTCCTGGAAGACGGAAGGTCGAGAGAGGCATCCCGGCAAGGACCGCCGGTAATTTACTGTTTCCGACTCCGATGACGGCAACGTCGCCCGGCACGGTGCGGCCTTTGCTCAGGATGCGCCTTACGGCCTGTGATGCCGCAATGTCGCTGGCTGCCAGAAGCCCTGTCGCCGGTGGCAGGGCATCGATAAAATCCTGCTGAAGGCTCGCTGAAGCGCTGGAGCAGACGAGGAGCGGCATCCGAAGCGCCGCGGCAGATTGGCTGAAGCCCTCGCAGAGCGCTGCCGAGAACAGCGGGCCGGCGGGCCCGAGGTAGGCGAGCGACTCGCAGCCTTCGCGTTGGAAGGTCGCTGCGGCCTCCCGACCGGCAAGAGGAAAATCCGGCCCGACATTGGTCTCGCCCGGCAGAAGGCTCGAGTGGGCGAGTTGCACGAAGGCGCCGGCAGATTCGCGGATACCACTCATCCACGAGGCTCCCGGGAAATCCCCGATCGTTCCGATAATCTCCCCGCCGCTCAAAAGCGCCCGGAGGGGAGCTTCGTATCCTCCGATCAAA
>CAZSMN010000313.1:0-4626 GCA_964607615.1 uncultured Chthoniobacterales bacterium
GATCCCGGGCCGCAACCGCTTGACGATGTCGTAGCTCACCATCGTGGCGATGGAATTTGATGCGCTGGAGAGGTTTCCCATCAGGGCCGCCATCAGCGCAGCGGCAAGGATGCCGAGTACGCCCATCGGGAGAAGCTTGCGGATCATTACCGCAGAGACCTCCTTGGAATGATAAGCCGTGAAGCCTTCGGGGACCAGAGCCTCGCCGGTCTCGGTCCGTTTCACCGGCGCACCGGGGCCGAGGATGATCGCGGGCTCCTTTCCGGAGATCGGAAGGGAGAGCTTCGAGAGGTCGAGCAATTCGCCGTCGGCCAGTCGGATGGGCTCGATGGTCTTGCCTTCGAAGTCGCCTGTGATGGCCACGAGGTGCTCCTTCTTGCCGTCTGCTCCGGTGGTGGTCTGGAGGACGCGCACCTGGGCGACGTCCTCGATATGGCCCTGCTTGATCGACGTGTAGAGCATGAGGCCCGGCACGATGAAGATGAAGACCGGCAGGATCTTGATGAGGCCGCAGAAGATCGAGCCGACGCGGGCGTCGTTCTCGCTGCGGGCGCCGAGCACGCGCTGGACGATGGTCTGGTCGGCGCACCAGTACCAGATGCCAAGTACGGGATAGCCGAGAAAGATTGCATACCATGGCATCCCGCTGTCGTCCCCGTGAGGCCGGAGCATGCTCATCATCTTGCCGTCGGAGAGGCCGCTTGCGGCGGCGTTGGCCGTGTCGAGCGCGGCCGTCATCCCGACCCAACCGCCGGTTTTTTGCCAGGCGAAGAATGTGATGACAAAGGCCCCGAGCAGGAGGACGATCGTCTGGATTGTCTCGGTGATGGCCACAGCGGCGAGGCCGCCCACGACGGTGTAGATGCCGGTGAGGGCGCACATGAGGAAAATGCACGTCCACTTCTCGATGCCGAAGATGTCGTGGAGGATCAGCCAGCCGGTCGCGAGCGGGAAGGCGATGTGAAAGATCACGGCGGCCACGATCGAGACGAGCGCCAGCCAGTCGCGGCAGAAGCGGCTGTAGCGGCGCTCAAGAAAGTCCGGCAGCGTGGCGACTTTTGATTTCAGATAGAACGGGGCAAAGAAGAAGCCGAGAAGGATGAGCGTGAAGGCGGCCATCCACTCGAAGTTGCCGTTGAGCAAGCCGGTATCGTAGCCGGACTGCGCGAGGCTGACGAGGTGCACGCACGAGATGTTCGTCGCGAAGAGCGCGAGGCCGATAACCGGCCATTTGAGCGTGTGCGCCGCCATGAAGTAGTCGCCGGCGACCGACTCTCCGTGCTGCGCGCCCTGGCGGCGGGCGCTGATGCCGGCCCAACAACCGAGGCCGACGACGGCAACGAGGTAAAGGACAATGACGATCCAGTCAACAATGCTGATGTTCATACGATAAATGAGAGGGGTCGAAGAGTGGGGGAAGAAGGGAAAGAAAAGCCACGCGGCCGCCGGCAAGTAAAGCGCGGAAATCGTCTCTGCCGGTCCGGCCGCGCGATTTCTTGATCAGGGTCGCAGGTCGCAGCTCAATCCGGGTTCCTGCGGCGTCTGGTAAACCCCGCCTTCGACGCGGCACGGGTGGAGAAAATACTCGCGCAGGTGCGGGATGTGCTCGAGGAAGACCGCCGGCAGATCGAGGCCGATGTGGTTGTAGAGAACCAGGTGCTGGTGGATCTGCCCCATGTCGCCCACATGGGGGACGACGGGGATGCCGAACTTTTTGCAGAGCAGGCTCACGGCGAGAAATTCGCTCACGCCCGCCACGCGAACGGTGTCGACCTGGATGAAGCCGGCGCACGCGAGCTGGAGGTAGTTTTTAAAGATAATCCGGTTCGGCACATGCTCGCCGAGGGCAAGCTTCACCGGCGCGATGGCGTCGGCGAGGGTTTTGTGTCCGACGATATCGTCCGGGTGGGTGGGCTCTTCGATCCAGAAGGGATGGATCGCCGAGAGCCGGGCGCAGACGTCAAGGGCCTGGGGGAGAGTCCACTGCTGGTTGGCGTCGACCATGACGCGCGCGGCATCTCCGGCGACCTCGCGGACGATGTGCGCGCGGCGGATGTCGCGGTCGGGATCCTTTGCGCCAACCTTGAGCTTCATGGCGGTGAAGCCGTCCGCGAGGGCCCGCTTGCAATTCTCGCGCACCTGCTCGTCGGAGTAGTTGAACCAACCGACCGAGGTGTCATAGCCGGGGTAGCCGGACTGCAGGATGGGCAGGCGGGACTCGCGGGTGGGCTTCGCGGCGGCGACGATGGCGCGCGCCTGCTCGTCGGTGAGCTCATCCTCAAGATAGGAAAGATCGAGCGTGGCGACGAGCTGTGAGGGAGTTAGCTCGAGGAGGAGCTTCCACAGGGGAAGTCCGCGCTTTTTGGCCCAGAGGTCCCAGCAGGCGTTGGTCACCGAAGCGAGTGCGAGCTGGACGACACCTTTGTGCGGCCCGAGCCAGCGGAATTGCTGCTCGTCGGCCATCGCGTGCTGCAGAGCGCCGAAATCCGCCATGATCTCCTCAATGTCCTTGCCCTCAAGCTGCTCCGCGTAAAATGCAGCAGCGCGGCAGACCAGGTCGTTGCCCTCGCCGAGCGTGAAGGCGAGGCCGGTGCCGGTGTGGCCGGAGTCGTCGTGCAGGAGGGTGACGGCGTACGAGTAGATGGGATCTTTGTGAATGGCGTCGCTGCCGTGGCCGGAGCCGATCGGATAGCGCGCGTCGCGTGTGGAGATGCGGGTGATCATGGAGTCGGGAAAACGGGTTTCCGCGTGCGGGCACGATTCGAAAACCAGAACCGGAATATCTCCGGGAGAGGCGCCAGGAAAGGTGATTTCACGGTAATCTACGGATTGTTGTTGTGGGGCAATTCATCGAGCTGGAGCATCAACGGTAAGGTAAGTCAGGCTGTGCGCCTATAAATGTGCCTGCCAGCGGAACGAGGCGCCATCGGCACGGTCGGGGCGGGGGCCGGGGCAGTGGGCGGAGACGGGGCCGACGTCGTCGGGGGCGGCTTTGACGTAGCGGTGGGTGGCGAGGGAGAGGAGCGTGACATCGTCACGCAGTTGGTCGATCCACTGGAATTGTTCGGCGGGGCCAGGCGAAGTGAGGCTGCGACGGATACGGATATCGCCGGCAAGGCCGAGCGGGCCGACGCCGAGGTAGGCCTGGTAGCGCTCGCTGAAGAGCGCGACGCGACCCAGGCCGCAGTCGTCGATGCGGAAACGCACGGTGGCGTCGGCGGCGTGGGGTCCGTCGGCGGCGACGGATTCGAGCACGCCGTTGCGCACGCCGAGGAGGGAGCCGTCGGCGAGGCAGCGGAAGCTTACGGTGCGGCCATACGGGATGGGGCGGGAGCGGCCCCGCGCGCGCGGCTCGTCGAGGGTGAAGCGGGTGAAATCGGCGTGGCCGCCGGGGGCACCGGCGGTGTTGTAGTGAAAGAGAGAATACCGGAGGCCCTGGAAGGTTTTGGCCTGCCAGATCATGATCCACGGCTCGCCGCCGACCTCGGTGAAGGTCGCGTTCGGGGCGGTGGATGCGAACGAGAAGCGGGCGAGGTCGGTGTCGTGGTCGGCGTGGATGCGCAGGCGCACGGGGCCGTCGGGACAGGGGTGGTCCTCGTTGCGTTCGCCGTCCTGGTCGTGGAAGCGGACGATGAGGGAGCCGTCGGCGGTGCGGACGACGCCGATCCAGGCGTGGGGATAGCCGAGGAGGCCGAGGCCGGCGGTGTCGCCGGGGCGGAGGCCGGAGGGGTCCAGCTCGACGGTGGCGACGGCCTCGGGGCCGACGGTGCGCTGGGTGAGGGTGTTGCGAGCCCACCAGAAATCGGTGGCGGGCAGCGAGTGCAGGCGCAGGTGTCCGGGGCGCTCGGTGAGGGACCAGCGGGAGTCGTCGGGGTGGTGGTTCCACTGCCAGACGGGGTTGAGGGCGGGGCCGGCGAAGGCGTCGTTGCGGGTGAAAAGCGGGGCGCGCGGGGAGCTGTGGCCGGTGTTGGGTTTTACCCAGGTGCGCGGGGTTCGCCCGAGGTTGCCGGGCAGGCCGAAGTAGGGCCAGCCCTCGTGCCACGTGACGGGAGAGAGGGCGGTGATGCGGCCGACGCCGTTGTGGTCCATCATCGAGAGGGCCCACCACTCGCCGGAGGACGTTTCGACGAGGCCGCCCTGGTGGAGCGGGATGCGGCTTAGGCGTGTGGGGTGGGGCGGGACTTTTTTGAAAGGCGGCGGGATGCGGCCGTTGCCGGCGATTCGCCAGCCCATGCTGATGCCGAAGCTTTCGTCGGCGCTGAGAGTGGTGATCTCGTAAGGGCCCTCGGGGCGGTCGGAGCGGGCGCCGACCATGTAGCAAACGGGGTCCCAGACGGAGCTGAGGATGTAGTAGCGACCGCGGAATTTGTAGAAATGCACGCCCTCGCCCATGCCGGAGCCCTCGGGGATGATGATGCGGTGGGTGTCGGGGATGACTTCGGTGAGAGCGGAGTTGAGCTCGACCTGATGGATTTCCTGGTGGCCGTGGATGGCGTAGACGCGGCCGTCGTCGTCGAAGAGGATGGAGAGATCGTGGAAGGAAACGTTGAGCTCGTTGCGCGTCCACGGGCCGCGCGGGTCGGTGGCGCGGAAGACCTGGGTGCGGTGGCCGTTGACGTTGGTGAG
>CAZSMN010000314.1:0-4602 GCA_964607615.1 uncultured Chthoniobacterales bacterium
TCGACGGCGAGCGGGAGCGGATCCCCTACGAGGGCGATGCCTACATCAACATGCTGTCCCACTACGCCTGCGATCTGGATCCGCGGGTGGCGCGGGCGACGTTCGATCATCTGATGCGTCATCCCACGTGGCCGACGGAATGGCAGCTTCACATGCCGATGATCGCGGCGGCGGACTACGACGCCACCGGCAATCCGGCGATGGCGGCAGCGGATTTTGAAGCGCTCAAAAAGAAGCTCCTGCAAAACAAAGCCCGTGAGGACGGGTTGCTCGTCGCCTCGGCAATTGTCGATTGGCCTTCGGCCGAGCGTGATGGTTACAACGAAGGAGTGGTCGATCCGGCGGAAAAGCGGCAAGTCGGCCCGATGGTCAATACGGTGGCCAACGCCTTCTATTATCACGCCCTCCGGAAGATGGCCGTTCTCGCGCGGGCAACCGGCCGCGAGGATGAAGCCAAGCGCTTTGAGGCAGATGCCGGGCGGGTCTCTGCCGCGTTCAACAACGTCTTCTTCGACTCCACCCGCGGGATCTACATCGACGGAGAAGGGTCCTCCCACGCTTCCCTGCACGCCAATATGTTTCCGCTCGCTTTCGGCCTCGTGCCGGCCGACCGGGTGAAATCTGTCGCTGAGTTCGTCGAGTCCCGCGGCATGCGTTGCAGTGTTTACGGGGCACAGTATCTCCTTGAAGCGCTCTACCTTGGAGGTCGTTCGGAGGCTGCCCTCCGCCTCATGACCAGCCGGGATGACCGGAGTTGGTGGCACATGCTTGAACAAGGCTCAACGATGACGCTCGAGGCCTGGAACCCCCGCGCGAAGGGTAACCTTACCTGGAATCACGCCTGGGGCGCCGCGCCGGCCAACATTATCAGCCGTTATGTTCTGGGAGTCCGGCCCCTCACCCCGGGCTATGGTGAGATCCTGATCGCCCCGCAGCCGGCCTCGCTCGAATGGGCCAAGGGGCGTGTCCCGACACCTCACGGGCCGGTTGTCGTCGACCTCCGCGGAGGTTCCTTGCCACGTTTGGAAGTTTTGGTGCCGGAGAAATCAACCGCCCGCATCGTCTGGCCTTACGCTGTCGCGGACGGACAAGCTCTCACCCTCAACGGGAAACCGGCCGGGCCGGAGGCATTGGAAAAGCTGCCACCCGGCAAGTATGTGCTGGAGCTGCATCCAGGTCAGCTGAAGCGCTGAAGGGCAGAAGGGCAGAAGCGGGAACTGTCGGGGACCAGCCGCGCAAGGCGGAAAACACCAGCCATCCCCGCCTGTGCCGGCTGGTGCGGAGCGGCTTCTCCGTGTTCGGGAAGAATGCTTGCACCCGATGGCTGACAAACAAGCCCTCGCATCCGTTCAAAAATAATCAAAAAAGTTTTGACAGGGTCTGAGGGATCGCTACCTCTTGGCACAACGCATGCTACTCAAGGCACTCAACATGCCCCAAAGAGCATGAAACCGGGAACGGGGGAGTAACCACCCTCCGGGACCACAAAAACAAAGGAGAACAAATCAAATGAAACTAGCTACCAAAGTTGTTGCAATGGCAAGCATGGCGGCCGCCCTCACCGGCAGCTCGCTCTTCGCTGGAGACGGCAAAACCTTCAAAGAGAAGGTCGTCGTCGAGGAACCCCGTCAGTGGTACAATGCGGCTCTCAGCACCGGCTGGGACAGCCTCTACATGTTCCGCGGTGTGAACGTGCTCTCGCACGGCGCTTACGGTGACACAGATAACTACGGCTCCGGCATCTACTGGACCGATCTGAGCTTCACCTGGAACATCACCGATAACGATTTCCTCACCGTGGGATCCTGGATGGCCTTCGGCACCCAGAACACCTCCTACAAGGAACTCGATATCTACACGAACTACACCCACACCATCGGCGATCTCGCCCTGAGCCTGGGTTATACGTTCTACTACGTGTTCCCGACCGGTTCGGACCTCTACTCGCATGAGCTCAACGTCAAGGCGGCCTACACCTTCGACCTCGGCTTCATGTCGGTGACTCCGTCCATCGGCTACTTCTTCAACATCGGCCCGGATCTCCCGGACGGTATTGCGAAGCAGGCCTCCAGCTACCTCCTCCTCCGCGTGGACGGCAGCATCCCGGTCTACAAAGACATCGTCGCTCTGGCTCCTTGGATCGCCTACGGCACGAACTTCCAGTACAACCCGAAGCTGACCCAGGACGGCACCTACGACTTCTTCAACGGTGCTAACAACCTTGAGTTCGGCCTTGGTCTCCCGATCAAGATCAACGACACGATCAGCGTGTATGGCTATGCAGCCTACAGCTACGCGTTCTCGAACCTCTGGGGCACCACCAATCCCAGCACTGTCTGGGGCGGCGCCAAGGTTACCTTCTCGTTCTAAGAGCCTGACAGGTATCAACGCTTAACAAAAAGCCCTCCTGGTCTCGGCCGGGAGGGCTTTTCTTTTTCATGGTCACCCTTCTCAAGCTGAACTGTCCGGATGCGATCGGTCTTCTGGCCCGGATCACGGGTTTTGTGGCGGCCAAGGGCGGAAATCTGCTGGATGTAAGCCAATACACGGATCCGGTGGCCGGTTGGTTCTTCGCGCGTTTGGCCTTCGAGCGGGTGGAATGGTCTGCGGGGGATCCCTTCGAGAGGGAACTTGAAGCCTTGATGGAAGGGATGCGGGCGGAGTGGACGCTCCGGCCGGCGGCACGTCCGATCCGCACGGCGATTCTGGTGAGCCGCGAAGACCACTGTTTGTCGGACCTCATCTGGCGCTGGCGCTCCGGCGAGCTCCGGATCGACCTCCAGTCCGTTTTTTCGAATCACGAAACCTGCTCGCCTCTGGCGCTGCGTGAGGGTTTACCGTTTGAGCGGCTGGTCTTCGAGGAGGACAAGGAGGCGGCGTTTGTGGCGCTCGCAGAGCGCCTCCGCGCGCTGGGCACGGAGCTCGTGGTTCTGGCGCGATTTATGCAGATCCTTCCCGCATGGTTCTGCGAGGAATTCCAAGGCCGGGTGATCAATATCCACCATTCGTTTCTGCCGGCATTTGTCGGCGCGAATCCTTACCGACGTGCCTTCGAACGCGGTGTGAAGCTCATCGGAGCGACCTGCCACTACGCGACGCAGGATCTCGATGCGGGACCGATCATCGAACAGGAGGTTGCACGGGTGGAGCATTACCATGAGCCGGACGATCTTGTGCGCCTCGGACGCGACTGCGAGCGTCTCGCTCTTGCGCGCGGCGTCCGCTTCCATGTGGAAGACCGCGTTCTGGTTCACGGCAGCCGGGCGATTGTTTTCCGGGACTAGCAGCGCTTCGATCAAATGAAAAAACTACCGGAAGAACTGCAAAACTCGGGAGCGGAGACGGCGATCGTGCTGGGATCCGGTCTCGGGCCGTTTGCCGATGCGCTCGACCACCGAGCGGTTGTGCCTTACTCGGAGATCGAGGGTTTTCCCGTCTCCAGGGTGCCCGGGCATTCCGGCCGGTTTGTCATGGCGGAGATCGACAAGGTTCCGGTCTTGATAGCCCAGGGCCGGGTGCATCTCTACGAGGGCTGGGAGGCGGCCGAAGTCGTGAAGTCGGTGGTTCTTCTTCACGAGCTCGGCATCAAGAAGCTTGTTCTGACCAATGCGGCGGGCACGGTCAACCGGAGTTTCGAGCCCGGCTCGTGGATGATGCTTTCGGATCACATCAACCTGACCGGTCACAGTCCGCTCCGCGGAGGTCCGTCGTTTGTGGATCTCTCGGAGGTTTATAGTTTGAGGATGCGCCGGATTTTTCATGCGGCGGCTCAGGCGCTCGGGATCACTCTTCACGAAGGGGTTTATGCCGCCATGCCGGGTCCGCAGTATGAGACACCAGCAGAGATCCGGATGCTTCAGCGGCTCGGCGCGGATGCTGTCGGTATGTCAACCGTCCCGGAGGCTGTTCAGGCCCGGGCGCTCGGTATGGAGGTGGCGGCTTTTTCGTGCCTCACCAATTGGGGTGCCGGGCTTTCTCCCCATCCGCTCAGCCATGAAGAGGTGACGCTGATGGGGCGCACTGCGGCCTCATCCCTGAGCAGGTTGCTGGCGAAAGTTCTGCCCGATCTCTAAGGGAGTTTTTCCGCCGGATAGTGGGGGAAACAAATTTCGCTCCGCAAACCTTTGGTTTGTGTGATATGAGCCTCCCTTCCTCTCCCGATGGATGCACCCGAGACACCAGACGAGCAGCTCGTCGCCCGCACGCAGGCCGGCGATGCGAGGGCGTTTGATGAGCTCGTGGTGAAGTTCAGCCCCCGCCTTTACGGGCTGGTCTATAACATGACTTCCAACCATGAGGACACAAACGACCTCCTGCAGGAGATTTTCGCGAAAGCCTACCGGTCGGTGAAGGGTTTTCAGGGCAAATCCAGCTTCTACACCTGGATCCACTCGATCGCCGTCAACATGACGATCAATTTCCTCAAAAAGCGGAACCGGCGGTCCGCGATGAGCCTCGACGATGTCGACAACGGTATTGCGAACGATCCCGACTTCATCGAAGCCACGAGCGATCACGATCCGCGCCATCAAGCGAATCTGGGCGAACTTCAAAAAAAATTGAACGAAGCGATGCAGAAGCTGTCTGAAGAACACAGAGCTG
>CAZSMN010000315.1:0-4593 GCA_964607615.1 uncultured Chthoniobacterales bacterium
CTCCGGAGAAACACGCTGCCGCCGCCTCACCCACGCTGTGTCCAATCACGGCGGACGGCTCGATTCCATGTTCGTGCCACCATTGGACGAGTCCGGCCTGGAGCGCAAAGATGGCGGGCTGGGCGATGGCGGGGAGGTCCATGCGGGACGCGGTCTCCTCGCGGGAAAGCTCCTCGATCAACGACCAATCGCCCCACTGGCGGAAGAGCGTGTCGCATTCCTCGAGCTTGGCCCGGAAGCCTTTGTGCGACTCGAGCAACTCGCGACCCATTGCCCACCATTGCGGGCCCTGGCCGGTGAAAACAAAAACGGGATTTGACGCCGTGGTGCCGGCGGTGCCGGAAGAGAGCCCCGGCCGTGTTTCTTCGGCAAGGTGGGCTTCCAGTTTTTGCGCGATTTCGGCTTTGGATGCACCGGCGACAGCCAACCGGCAGGGCATCGCCAGCCGCCGCGCGGCGAGCGTGTGGCAGATGTCCTCAAGAGGTGCCGCGCTGGAGGGTAGCCATGAGGCATAGTGTGCGGCAAGGGCACGAAGGCCTTCTGCGCTTCGGGCCGAGAGAAGGAGGAGCGATGGATCTTTGGTGTCCTGAGCGGGCGCGGGGACTTTTACCTCCGTTTCGCGGCGCTGCAGAATCACGTGGGCATTTGTGCCTCCGAAGCCGAACGAGTTGATCGCCGCGACCGAATCCGCCCGCGGCAACTTCTCGAGGGCGGTCGGCACGCGGAGCTTCCAGCCCTCGAAATCGATCTCGGGATTGGGTGTGACGAAGTGGAGGTTGGGCGGAATCTCGCCGTGATGGAGGACGAGAGCGGTCTTGATGATGCCGGCGATTCCGGAGCCGGCTTCGAGGTGGCCGATATTCGTCTTCACCGAGCCAATGACGCAGGGAGTGGAGGTTCGGCGCGCACCGATCACCGCGCCGATGGCACCGGTTTCGATCGGGTCGCCGACCGAAGTGCCCGTGCCGTGAGCCTCGACGTAATCGACTTCACCGGGGTCGATCCCCGCATCGCGACAGGCCTCTTCGATGAGGCGCTTCTGTGAGGGAAGTCCGGGCACGGTCAGGCTGCTCGTCCGGCCATCCTGATTCACCGCGCTGCCGCGGATAACAGCGTAGATGCGGTCGCCGGCGGCAAGAGCGGCCGAGAGCGGCCGCAAAACGATGACGCCGGCACCTTCTCCGCGAACGAAGCCGTTGCCGCTCGCATCAAATGCCTTGCACCGCCCGTCAGGCGAGAGCATCGACATTTTGCTGAAGCCGATGAAGGTGTCCGGGTTAATGATGGCATTCACGCCGCCGGCCAGCGCCATCGAACACTCTCCGCGCCTCAGGCTCCGGCAGGCGAGATGCACGGCAACAAGGGAGGATGAGCAGGCCGTATCAACAACGAAGCTCGGGCCGAGAAAATTGAAAAGATAGGAGATGCGGTTTGCCGCGATGCTCAGAACTCCGCCGGTCGTCGTGTGGGCATCGAGTGTGCTCTTCTCGTGGGTTGTCGCCTGAATGTGCGAGTAATCGTAGGTCGAAATGCCCACGAAGACGCCGGTCTTGGATCCGGCCTCGGGATTGATGACGACTCCGGCATCTTCCAGCGATTCCCAGGCTGTTTCGAGGAGGAGACGCTGCTGGGGATCCATGAAGGCTGCCTCGCGCGGCGAGATGCCGAAAAAGGCGGGATCAAACTGATCAAGCCCGTCGATGAATCCGCCCCACCGGGAGTTTGTTTTTCCTGGAAGTCCGGGGGTCGGATCGTAATAGGCGTCGATGTTCCAGCGGTCGGGCGGAATTTCCGAGATGGCATCGGTGCCATTTTTCAAAAGACTCCAGAACGCCTCCGGTCCGTGTGCCCCTCCGGGCAAACGGCAGCCGATACCTACGATCGCGATGGGTTCATCGCATGGCAGGTTTTCTGGGCGGTCGGATCCGGCGGAGTCGGGCATCGTGGGCAATTCGGTCGGTAGGTTTTTAAGAATGGAGTCAGTCCCGGATGTAGGCGGCAAGCTGAATTCGCCGGCCCTGAACGTGATCGATGCCGGCCGATGTTGCCAGTGGTCGGAAACCGCCGGGGACAACGACGTGGTTATCGGGATCTGCGGTGTCGAAGATTAGCACGGCAGGAGCTGGACGACCGGCCCACGCGGCCACCTCTTCAGGGTGGTGGAGGTGCTCGATACGTCGCGCATTGAGGTAGAAATTCAACCCCGGTTCCTGCCAGCGGTAGCTTGCGACCGAAATGTTCGCGGGAATCTGCTTTTGAATCTCCCGTGCGAGGGATTGTGCGGGTTTGATCGTTTTTTCCAGCCCGGGAAACACGAAGGCTGCACAGACGAGCAGGAGGGCGAGCATGCCAACAGCGTGGATCGGAAGCACGGAGGCGACGTTATCTTTCCAGAACAAGACTGCCATCAAAGCCAGGCCGATCGCGAGGATGAGTGCGATCAGCCAGGCTGCGGTTTCGAACGGGGCGGCGGGCGGCCAGTTTCGCGTGATCACGGGCAAGGCGATGGCCGCGAGGGTGACGGGAGGTGCAATGAGAAGGAAGACGAGCCGCATCCGCTTTGCCGCGATCGTCCGGAAGGCATCGCCTCGCGAGGCGATCAGCGATGCGGCAATGAGGATGGCGAACCATGGGAAGACGGGTTGGATGTAGTGAGGGAGCTTTGAGACGATCAGGGTTTGGAGCACGAAGGTCGGAGCGATCATCCCGATGAGTAGCATGCGGAGTCCGCTACCGCTCCTCGCCCAGCAATCCTGAGCCGGGGGAAGGTCGAGATGCTTGAAAGCCCCGGGTGCGAGGGCCAGGTAGAGGCTCCAGGGCAGGAATCCGATGAGCAGCACGAGCGGGTAGTAGGGAAGGTGCAGCAGAAAGGGAATAAAGCCCTCGCCGCCGTGGTTTTCCATGGCCGTGAAAATCCGCTTCGGCAGCCGCTCTGCGATAGCGATCCGCCAGTAGTCTCCGCCGGTTGCCGCGTTTGCAGGAAGTCCCCATGCCAGAAAAATCGCGATGCCGATGAGTGAGGCGAGGAGGAGTTTTCCGGCGAAAGGTCCGGCGGCCGAGCGTCCCCTGGAGAGGACCAGTGCAGTGCCGATCGATAAAGCCGGCACGACCAGGCCGACCGGACCCTTGGTCAGGAGGGCGCACCCGATCGCAATGCCAAGCGCCGGCACATGCCAGCGCCGTGGACCATGGAGCCACGCGTGCACGAAGACCGCCTCGGCAAGCAGGATGAAAAACAGAAGCGTGGCATCGGTCGTCGCTGCCGAGCCTGCGAGCAAAAGCATCGGGCACGTCCCGGCGATGAGGGCCGCAGCCACGCCCGATCCGAAAAACGCCCTGGCGATCGCCCCCACGAGGAGGAGGACACCCGCGATGGCCGCCACGGAGACCCCGCGGACGGCAACCTCACTTGTCCCGAAGGTCCGAAGGCCCGTGGACATCAGCCAGTAAACCATGATCGGCTGAAAGGCCCGGAGCTCGTGATTAAAGGTGGGATAAAGATGGTTGCCGGAATGTGCCATCTCCAGAGAGGCCGTGGCATACCGGGCCTCGTCGCGGTCGAAAAAAGTGGAGCTCGACGCGATGACCAGCAGAACGCAAACCACAGCCGCCACGACGCCGATCAAGGCACCGAGATCCCGGGAACGACTCCTTCTACCGGAGCAGATGGGAGATTGTGCGATCGGTTTGGTCATGGATTTGCGAGCGGGTCAGCGTGGGGTATTCGTCCGGGGGTTTCAATAAGTCTTCTGCCGGGCCTCCGGGGAGCGGAAGCGGGGTTCTTGCAATGGGTTCTGCGAAACTGTTTGATGTCCAGTTCCGCAATGGCCGCCCGCTCTCAAGAATCCTTCGTCACCCGACTCCGCACGGCACTCGGGCCCTATGGCGAACTGGCGGGTTACATCCGGCCCTACCGGGCGGTTTTTATTTTCGGGAGCCTTTGCGGAATCGGCTTCGGTGCGGTGAGCGGATCGATCCCGTTCATCATCAATTTCGTCGGCAAGGTTGTTTTCAGCGCGGGGAGCGAGGCCAATATTGCGGCCGAGATGGATAACCTCGGCCTCATGGCAGGCCCGATCCGCCACCTCGCTGTCAACGTCATGGGTCTCGACCATGTCTCGAAAAGCTTCCTCGTCATCGTCGCCTGCCTCCTCATCCCGGCGGTGATGCTGCTCCGGAGCGTGCTGGATTTTCTCAACAGTTACTGCAGCGAATGGACGAGCCAGAAAGTGCTCATCGACATCCGGGCCAAGCTCATGCGGCGCATCACGTCGCAGTCGCTGGAGTATTTCAACGAGGCCCGCGCGGGAAATCTCTTCCAGCGTGTGATCAACGAGACGCGCGAAGTGCAGACCGTGCTTTCTCTGCTGAACACACAGCTCATCTCCCAGCTCGCGACGATGATCTCGGGCTTGATCGTTCTTCTCCGCCTTGACTGGCGCTTCACGGTCGGCGCGCTGATTTTGCTGCCCTGCTGCGTCGGTCCGGCGGTTTATCTCGGCAAAAAAATCCGCCAGGCATCAGGCGGCGAGGCGGGCGAGGGGCGGGAGATGATGGTCATCCTCCACGAGATGATTGCGGGCATCAAGGTCA
>CAZSMN010000316.1:0-2951 GCA_964607615.1 uncultured Chthoniobacterales bacterium
TGACGTGTTGGGCACTTTGTCGGTCCGGGTTTGCATGATCCGGATGTGATCCGCACGGATGCCGAGTTCGCGCTCCGTGATGCCGAGGATTTTCGTGTGAAGGCCCTGACCCATCTCGGTGCCGCCGTGGTTCACCTGCACGGAGCCGTCGGGGTAAAGATGAACGAGCGCTCCGGCCTGGTTGTAAGGAGTGTAGGTGAACGAGATTCCGAACTTAACCGGAGTCATCGCAAGGCCCCGACGTTTGCCCTTCTGCGCGGTGTTAAACTCTGCGATCTCGGCCCGGCGCGCGTCGAGATCGGACGATGTGCGGAGTTCACTCCAGATACGCCGGATGCGGTTGTCGCCGATTTCCTGCCCGTAGTGGGTCGTGTTGGATTCGCCGGTTCCGCGGTAGAGGTTCCGCTCGCGGATGTCCTCCGGCCGTTTGCCCAGGTGGCGCGCGATTCGGGCGATGATTTCCTCAATGACCAGCATGCCCTGCGGACCGCCGAATCCGCGGAACGCTGTCTGCGAGGTCAGGTTGGTTCGGCAGACACGTCCGCAAAAATCAACGGCTGGGATGTAGTAGGCATTGTCCAGGTGGAACAAAGCGCGGTCGCAGATCGGCATCGAGAGATCGAGGCTCCACCCCCCATTGGCAAAGAGGCGGACTTCGGCGCCCAGCAGGTCGCCGTCGCTGGAAAATCCGACGCGGAAGCTTGCAAGAAACGGATGCCGTTTTCCGGTGATTTCAAAGTCCTGATCGCGGTTGAGGCGCATCCGGCAGGCTTTGCCGGTCACGCGGCAGGCAAGCGCGGCGAGGGCCGCGACGCCCGCCCCTTGCGTCTCCTTGCCGCCAAAGCCTCCGCCCATGCGAGGGCTCTGGACGACAATCTGATTGCGCGGCAGGTCGAGCACGCGTGCGACGATCATCTGGATCTCGGACGGATGTTGTGTGGAGGAGTGAACAAGCAGCGCATCGTCCTCGGTCGGTTCGGCCCATGCCGCCTGGGTCTCGAGATAAAAATGTTCCTGTCCCCCGAAGGAGAACGTCCCTTCGATTTGATGAGGCGAGGCAGCAAGCGCGGCCTCCGCGTCGCCGCGCCGGATCGAGGACGGGTCGGTGTGAAAGGCCTCCTTCGCGATCGCTTCTTCAAGAGTGAGGACCGGTTCCAACGGCTCATAATCGATCTCTACCGCCGCCGCGCCGGCCCGGCAGGCTTCGGGCGACGTGGCGACGATGGCGGCCACCGGATGCCCGATGTAATGCACTTCGGTATCCGCAAGAAGGACCTCATCCAGCCGCGATGCGCCGATGTCGTTGATGCCGGGCACGTCGGCCGCAGTCAGGACCGCAACGACCCCCGCCGAGCGGCGGGCGGCTGCGGTATCGATCCGCAGGATCTTTGCGCGGGCATGCGGCGAGACGACCGGCCAGACGACCAGAGCGCCACGCTTGAGGGCGGTGTCGTCGACATAATCCGCCGAGCCGGTCACATGCCGTATGGCACTTTCGTGAAGGTGGGTTTCTGTGACGGGAGGAGGCGGAAGCTCGCTCAGGGGCACGGCTTCGTCCATGGCCGCCGGCTCCGCAAAAAACTTCCGCAGAAGCTCTGTGGTTACGCCCCGGCGGTAGTCCGCCGAACCGCGTCCGTCGCTGATGGGAGCAAACTCACCCGAGAGAATCCCGCAGGCCACGGAGACGGTTTCCTCGGACCATGGCTTTCCGGTCAGGAACGCATTCGTCTTTTTCGCTAGCGCGGGCGTTGGACCGACGCCGCCGAATGCAAACCGGGCTTCCTTAATACGGCCCGCCTCATCGAGCGCCACGAAGCATCCGGCCGAGACGATGCTGATGTCCATCTCCCGCCGCTTCGAGACTTTGAACGCCCTCGCAAACGAGCCCTCCGGCGGCAGCGGAACGCGGACGGAGCGCAGGATTTCGCCTCGCTGGAGCACAGTCTTCCGATAGCCGGTGAAAAAGTCCGCCATTGGGACTTCGCGCCGGCCGGTGCGGGATTCCAGAATGACGGAGGCGCCGAGAGAGAGTAGAACCGGCGCGGTGTCGCCGATGGGAGATGCGGTCACGAGATTGCCGCCGAGCGTGGCCCGGTTGCGCACCGGCCGTGAAGCAAACCATCGCAGCATCTCGCTCAGCGAGGGCAGGGGAATCTGATCCATCACATCGGTGAGGGCAAGCCCCGCGCCGATCTCCACAAAGCCTGCTTCGCGCCGTACCTCCTGCAGCTCCGGGATGCCCGCGAGGTGGATGAGTGATTTGAGGGATTTGAAGCTCTTTGCCACGTCCACGCCGAGCTCGGTCCCACCCGCGATCAGACGCGCGTCCGGTTGGGCCTCCATCGCATCGAAAAGTCCGGCAAGCGTCTGCGGACGGAGAAACGAGCGGTCGGCCGATTCATAGGAGACCGCGGACAATGGTGCCGGTGTCCCCGCCAATTCCGGGGCAAAGCCGGGATCCGTCGCTCCGCTCCACGCTAGCGCGGCGGCATTGCGGATCGGGCGATAGCCGGTGCAGCGGCAGAGGTTGCCGCAGAGCTGATCATTCAGGTCCCCAACGGTGCAGATGTCGTCGCGGTAGTAGCCCTCGAAAAGCGAGGCGATAAATCCCGGCGTGCAGTAGCCGCATTGGGAACCGTAGCACTCCGCCATCGCCTTCTGCACCGGATGGAGTCCGTTTTTTCCGATTCCTTCAACCGTCCAGACATCCCGGCCGGCCAGCGTCGGCAGGAGCGCGATGCAGCTGTTGATCGAGCGGAAGACCTTGCGTCCGTTGGCGTCCGGCTCGACAACGACGACCGTGCAGGCTCCGCAGTCGCCCTCCGCACAACCTTCCTTCGCGCCGGTCAGCCCGCGGTCGCGCAGCCAGTTCAGAAGCGTCGTATTGGGATCGAGCCCCGAGATCTCGACCGGCTCGCCGTTCAGCCGAAGGGAGAACGAATCCGATATTA
>CAZSMN010000316.1:2961-4574 GCA_964607615.1 uncultured Chthoniobacterales bacterium
TGGCAAGCTTCTTCCCGGTATCCCGGAAAGACAATGCTGCGGCGCGACCGACGAACTGGACGCTAAGCGTTAGAATACCAAGGCGCTCGGGGAGTCTCACGATCTGCCGGTGAGCACGATTCGCGCCAGCCTGGTCTGAAAGGAGGCGCCCTGCGAATCTTCCCGTGTGGCATCGGAACTGCTTTTCTGTCGCTGTGATAACGATTTCTGAACTCAACGCCCTCGACCAGGAAGGGTTCGCCGACCGGTTGGGTTCCATTTTCGAGCACTCGCGGTGGATCGCCGCCGCCGCTTGGCACGCGAGGCCGTTTCCTGATCGTGGAACTCTTCTTGATGCAATGTGTGCCGTCGTTGAGCGGGCAGGGGAGGGGCCTCTGATGGAGCTCATCCGTGCCCACCCGGATCTCGTCGGTCGTCTCGCGCAGCAGGGGCAACTCACGCGGGAATCGCAGAGCGAGCAGTCGGCGGCCGGTCTCCTTGCTCTGGATGCGGAGACGATGGCGGCGTTCGAGGCACGGAATGCCGCCTACCGCGAGGCCTTCGGGTTTCCGTTCATCATTTGTGCGCGTTTGAACTCCCCCTCGACCATCCTTGAGGCCTTCGACCGCCGCCTGCGGAACGACCCGGCGAGCGAACGCGCCACCGCTTGGGGAGAGATCCGGAAAATCGCAGCTCTCCGGCTCGCCGATCTCGTTAGCGAAGATTCGTAAACTTTTCCCGTGCAGTCGGGAGGGCGATTTGCGTAGTTTGCCACAGGTAGAAAACTTTGACCCCGATCAATGACGGCCACGACCGCTGATTCCCCCCTTGCCGGACATTCCGGATCCCACGAACACAACGTCGGTTTTTTCCGGAAGTATCTCTGGACCTACGATCACAAGATGATCGGTCTGCAGTATCTCTGGACTGCGCTCTTCTTTTTGCTGATCGGTGGGGGACTCGCCCTTGGCATCCGCTATCAGCTTGCTTCGCCGGGTGCGGTGATCCCGCTTATCGGACAGTTCCTCCCGCAGACGATCGCCGTCGACGGGTCGCTGGTCCCCGGCGGCTACAACATGCTCGTTACGATGCACGCGACGGTGATGGTGTTTTTTGTCATCATGCCGCTGCTCATCGGAGCGTTTGGCAACTATTTAATCCCGCTGCAGATCGGCGCGGGGGACATGGCGTTCCCGCTGCTGAATGAACTCAGCTACTGGCTCTACGTCCTCTCGGGCTTCTTCATCCTCGGAACCTTCTTTGTTCCGGGTGGCGCGCCGAATACCGGCTGGACCGCCTATGCGCCGCTGAGTTCGGTCGCAGCTTACAATGGCGTCCAGATGGGGCAAAGCCTCTGGGCGGTGGCGATCTTCATCAACGGCCTCTCGTCCATCGCAGGCGCAACCAACTACATCACGACGATCGTCAATATGCGGGCACCGGGAATGACGATGTTCCGCATGCCGCTGCCGGTCTGGTCGCTCTTTATCACGGCGATCCTTCTCCTTTTGGCCGTGCCGGTTCTTTCGGCTGCGGGCGCGATGCTTTTTGCCGATCTGAATTTCGGAACCCACTTCTTCAGTCCGGTCGGCGGCGGGCAGCCGCTCCTCTGGCAGCACCTTTTCTGGTTCTTC
>CAZSMN010000317.1:0-4569 GCA_964607615.1 uncultured Chthoniobacterales bacterium
CTCGGTCTCCCTCGGGGCGACCGCCTATAACATGTTTCTTTCCGGCGAGTGGGAGTGGTCGGACTTTTCTCCGGATGCCTGCCACCCCACCGAGGCTGGCTATGCCGCCTACCGGGAGGATATGAAGGCGGCGCTGAGGCTACTGATCCGTACAGGGGATGGCGGCAAGAGGAAACTTCCGAAGCCGCACTTTTCCTCCTCGCTGAAGCCGCCAGGGCTCCCTCCTTTGGATTTCTCGCCGGAGCCGCTGGCGACGGGCGAGGTAGACGGCCGCCCGGCCGTCTCGGTCTCGACGGTTCCCGTTCCTGGTAAGGATTGGACTGGAGGATACGAGCGCAACGATCAGGCCGGCGGGGTATGGAGAGCGTTCTATCGAACGCTTACCTTTGCCTCGGAAGAGGAGGGAATAATCAACCGCGGCGCGTGGCGACCGCTGGAATGGTTTCCCGAAATGCGATCATTTGCCGGGAGCGGATCCCGGCTATTGCTCCAGACAGATCCGAAGAAAGGGATTTGCCTTCAGGCCCGGCCCGCCAGGGGCGTGGAGGGGAATGTGCTCGAAAGTCCGGTTCTCACCTGGACGGCGCCCAAGGCCGGCACCCACGTTCTTTCAATGGCGGCCGATGCAGTGGAAGGATATCCCTGCTCGCCCTCCGGCCGCGTGGGGCTTGCCGTTTTCCGGCTTTCCAAGGGCGAGCGGGCAGGCCTGTTGATCGATTCTTTGGAGATCCCGGAAGGAGCCCGCGGGCCCTTGGAGCTCAGCTGTGAAGTAGAGCTCTCCGAGGGAGATACGCTGGCTATTGCCCTGACCGGCAGAAACTACGAATTTTTTTCTATTGAAGGCTTCCGGCTTTCCATCGGATGGTTTGGCAGCCCTTCCAAGAACTAGGCTTCCGCGACCTCTTTTACTGTAAAACCCTTTCATGGCGTATCTCCGACACTCTCTCGTCCGTCCTCTCCATCCCGGATTTTGGATCAAGACCTTCCTGCACCTGGTCACCCCGGGGGGCTACGGCTACATCCGCAAGCTCCGCCGGATGCAGGACGCGCAGTATGTGCACGAGCGCGACAAGCATGAGGTGCGCAAGAAGCACCACGGCGAGGGCGGTTGGAAGAACGAGAAGGACGGGGACATCCTCCGGCGAGATTACGCGAGCTACGAGGAATACCTGACGCACCAGAAGCAGAAGCTCGACGAGATGCTGAAGATGAAGGGCGGCTTCAGCAACTGGGACATCTGCGAGTACCGGCTGAAGTTCTACTCCCGCTTCAGGCACCTGGAAGGACTGCTTCCGAAGGACGCCCGCATCATCTGCTGCGGGGCCCGCCAGGGGACCGAGGTCGAGGTGCTGCAGGATCTCGGATTCCGGAACGCCTACGGCATCGATCTCAACCCCGGACCGGACAACCGGATCGTGCGCCCCGGGGACTTCATGAACCTCGATTGCGCCACCGATTCGATGGACCTCCTCTACACGAACTGCGTGGACCACGCTTTCGATCTGGAGAAGATGATTGAGGAGCACAGCAGGGTCCTCAAGCCGGGCGGCTACCTGCTCTACGATCTCGGCATCAACATGGAAGAGGGCAAAGGCGGCCCGTTCGAGGCGATCTCGTGGGACAGGACCGAGGACCTGGTGGTCCGTCTGCTGGAGCGCTTCCACAAACTGATCCGGGCGGAGCGGGACGAGCAGTTCGGCGGCCAGTGGCTCTGGGTGCTCGTCCAGAACAAGCGTTGAAGAACGTTGTCGGCATCGTTCTGGTGCGGAACGAGGACCGTTTCGTCCGCCGGGCGGTTTCCAACATTTCGGCTTTCTGCGACCGGATTTTCCTGGTGGACAACGGATCGACGGACCGCACGGTTCCGATCCTGAAGGCTCTGGCCGGGGAGGATGAGAGCAAATTCTCGTTCCATGCGATCCGGCATCCGCGGGAATCACACGATCTTTTGAAGCCCTACTGCGGAACGGATACGTGGGTCTTCGGGGTGGATGGCGATGAGATCTACGACCCGCACGGCCTCAAGGCGGTGCGCTCCCGTTTGGAGGCCGGGGACTTCGACCGGCACTGGATGGTGATGGGCAACGTGCTCCACTGCGACGTCCTTGAGCGGGGACGGGCCGGCGGGTATCCGGCGCCGCCCAGCCGCAGCATCACAAAACTTTACAACTTCGCCGCGATCGATTCCTGGGACGGCGAGACGCCCGAGCGGCTGCACGGGGGGCGCCCTGCCTTCCGGGCCGGGTTCGGGGAATCGGACAAGAGGCTCCTCTTTGAGGAGCATCCCTGGAGCAAGTCCCCCCTGCGCTGCCTGCACATGTGCTTTCTGCCCCGCAGCAGCGCGGAGGCCCGCACGGAGTCCCGCGAGAACATCATGGAAACCTACTGCGGAGGATGGACGAACCTCGGGCGGCGCCTTTGGCGGCGCCTGCGGGGGCTTCCGGAGGCCTCGGCGTGGAAGCGCGAGCGCTACGCCCGCGGCACGCGTTGGGAGGTCGACGCCTCGGCGTTCTTTCCGGGAGGCGGGGAATGATCTTCGGCCGCAAGCCGGTCGCCGTCGCGGCGATCAATCTGGTTCCGCGCCGGAGATCCTGGGGAGGAGCGAACCAGTGGACGTCCCAGGTCACCCGGTGGCTGCGCTACCACGGGTGGAAGGTCCGCTTTGATTTGAGGGAGAAACCGGACGTCATCGTGATGACGCACACCGGCCTCGCCGCGGGGACGTCCTTCGGGGCGGATGAGGTGGAGCGCCTGAAGGCGCGCTTTTCCGAAGTGCCGTGCATCCACCGAATCAACGACAACGACATCCGCAAGAAGACGTCCGAGATGGATGCGCTCCTTGCGAAGAGCAGCCGGGTTGCGGACCACACCGTCTTCGTCTCCGGGTGGCTGCGGGATTATCATGCGGCGCGCTGGTTTGATGCGGCCCGCCCGCACTCCGTCATCACTCCGGGTGCGGATCCGCGGTTCTTCCATCCGGTCGGGGCCCGATCCTGGGACGGACGGGAACCGCTGCGGCTGGTGACCCACCATTGGTCGGACAACTGGAGCAAGGGATTCGATGTTTATCGCGACATCGACCGCCTGATGGCCGGGGGGATGCGCGGACGCGTCCATCTCCGGATCATCGGCCGCTGGCCGGCGGATCTCACGTGGCAGGCGGCGGAGGTTTTTGGGCCTGCGAGCGGCGGGCGTCTGGCGGACCTGCTCCGCGGCTGCCACGGCTACGTCAGCGCCTCGCGCCACGAGCCCGGAGCGATGCATGTGGCCGAGGGGCTCCAATGCGGTCTGCCGATCCTCTACCACCGGGATTCCGGCGGGACGGTGGAGCAGGGGAGACGCTACGGGCTGGAGCTGGGGAATGACCTCGCGGCCGGCCTTGAAGCGTTTGCCCTCGGCTACGCGGAATTCCGCGAGCGTCTTCTTTCGGATCCGCCTTCCGGCTGCCGGATGGCCGCGGAATACCACCGCCTCATGGAGCGGCTGATCGTGCATGCGTAAACGGGTTCATTTCACGCCCGGGGACGGGATGGGGTGGGCGCTCGACGAGGACCTGCGCCAGACGCGGGTTTCTTTGGACGGCCTGGTGAGAGCGTGCCCGGCTGCGGCGGCTGAGATCGTGCACGCCGTTTTCTGGCAGAATCTTCCGATGGTGGACGAGCGGCTGCTCGATCGCTCCTTTGTCATCGCCCATGCGGACAACCCCCCGTTTTTCTATGTCCGCCAGCCGGAGTTTGCGGCGGGGCAGCAGGCGGTCGACCTGTGGATTGCCCGCTCGCGCGAAGCCTACGAGCAGTTCCGGCGGCTCGGGCTGGCGGCGGAGTGGATCCCCTACACGATCGATCCCGCCTTGTTCCACCCGCTGGAGGACAGGGCGGCGATTCGCCGCGAGTTCGGCCTTCCCGAATCGGCGTATGTGATCGCCAACTTCCACCGGGACACGGAAGGGAGCGATCTGGTGACCCCGAAGACGCAGAAAGCTCCGGAGATGCTGGTCGAGATTCTCCGGGAGGTGCAGGAACGCGGCGCGCCGATGCACGTTTTGCTGGCGGGGCCGCGCCGGCACTGGATCCGGAGCCGGCTGGAGGCGCTCGGAATTCCTTACACGTTCGTCGGCCGTCCGGATGTTCCGGGGGATGATTGCGCTGTGAACATCCTGAGCCGCGAGGCGCTCAACCGCCTCTACAACGCGGCAGACCTCTACGTGATTCCGTCGCGCTGGGAAGGCGGGCCGCAGTCGGCCATGGAGGCCGCCGCCTGCCGGTGCAAGGTTCTGAGCATCCCCCTGGGGGTGGCCCGCGACGTGCTCGAGCCCGATGCGTTATTCCGGACCGTGCCCGAAGCCGTCGAGGCGATTCTGGCGGACCGGACGTCCGGCCGTCTGGACCGGACGGTCGGGCCGCAGTTTGAGCGCCTGCGGGCATCCCACACGACGGCGAAGATGGCCGAGGGGCTGCGCGCCTTGTATGCGCGCCTGGAAGAGATGCCTGCCTTCCGGGCCAAGGCGGGACGCGGGCGGCTGGCGTTTCCTGTGGCGTGCGCGGCACAAGTTCGTCATGAGATCCGGCG
>CAZSMN010000318.1:0-4521 GCA_964607615.1 uncultured Chthoniobacterales bacterium
GGGCTTGAGATCCGCAAGCACCGGGACGCGCTTGCCGATGCGGGTGAAATCGTCGATCGTCAGCTTGACGTTCGCCGCGTGGGCAATTGCCAAGAGATGGAGGACGGAATTCGTCGAACCGCCGAGCGCGATCGTCACCGTGATGGCATTTTCAAACGCCTCCTTGCTGAAGATGTCCGAAGGCCGGATGCCCCGCTTGAGCATGTTTAAAACGGCGGCGCCCGCATCGCGACAGTCGCGCATCTTGTGGGGCGACACGGCCGCCTGGGCCGAGCTGTTCGGCAGGCTGAAGCCCATCGCCTCGATCGCCGAGGCCATCGTATTCGCGGTATACATGCCGCCGCAGGAACCGGGCCCGGGAATCGCGCAGGACTCGACGTCATGGAGTTCCTTCGCCGAGATTTTTCCCGCGGCGCGCTTGCCGACCGCTTCGAACACCGAGACGACATCGAGGTTCTTGCCGGCCAGGCAGCCGGGGAGAATCGTGCCGCCATAAACGAAGACCGCCGCGCGGTTCATACGGGCTATCGCCAGCATGCACCCGGGCATGTTTTTGTCGCATCCGCCGATGGCCACGAAGCCGTCGTAGCCCTGGCAGCCCACCACCGTCTCGATCGAGTCAGCGATGACCTCACGCGAGACCAGCGAATACTTCATTCCTTCGGTGCCCATCGAAATCCCGTCGGAAATCGTGATCGTATTGAAGATCGTCGCCTTGCCTCCCGCGCTGTCGATGCCGAGTGCGGACTCGCGGGCGAGTTGGTCGATATGCATGTTGCACGGCGTGACCATGCTCCAGGTCGAGGCAACGGCGATCTGGGGTTTGGAAAAATCCGCCTCCTTGAAACCGACCGGATACAGCATCGCCCGGCTCGGAGCGCGGCTGAGACCATCAAGGACCTGCGAGGAAAACGGACGGGGGTTCACTTTCGACTTCGAACTCATAAGGCGCACACGCTAGCAAACCCCGGGGCTGCGGGCCAAGGAAATCCCCCCGATTCGTCGACGGATAAACGTCCTACCGGGGCGGCGGCGGGAGACGGTTGTCCTCGATCGTCTTGATCGCCCCCTTCACATCGGCAGCCTCGGCCGGACTGAGATCGCCCTCGAGAGCGGTACGGTAGGATTTCAGGGCCCGGTCCGCGAACCCGCGCTGGGCCCACGCCTGCCCGAGATAGATCTGGATCCGGGCTGCTCCGCTGCCACTGGCCTCGGAAATTTTCAGAAGCCGTTCCAGAGAGGCGATCTCCGCCACCGGATCTCTCGCCGCCCTTGCGGTGCGGGCATGCAGCAGCAGAATCTGGGGGTCGTCCGGAAGGTCCCGCAACAGCGCCGAGGCCGCCTCGTGCGCCTTTTCGGGCACATTCGTTTCAAGGAGCGAGAGGGCCACCAGCTCACGCGCCTGGAGCGAGCCGGGATCCTGCTCGAGCGCCCGCCCGGCATAAGTACGGCAGCGGTCCCACCGTCCCTGCGATGCGGCAAGCGACGCCGCACAGACCAGCACTCCGACATCGTCAGGTGCTGCGTCCAACGCCTCGTTCATCAAAGCCCGCGCCCCCGTCTTGAGACCCGCCTCATGGTAGTTCAACGCAGTCCGTGCCAGCAGGAAGCCGCGCTCCCTGCCCTGGAGAGACGTCTCCGGCACATCGCCGTCCGCCGGGGAAAAATCCAACCCGTCGCCACGGAGGAAAAGGATCCCCTGGTGATCAACCGCCGCGAGATACCAGCCGGGCGCGGACAGCAAATGCCCAATCAGAAGCCGGGCTTCCGACACGCGACCGGCGATCAGGACCGCACGGAAGCCATACGTCCGATCGAGCTCCCGCCAGCGGACGATGGAATTCATCGCCCCGGCGCGTTCTTTCAGACCGGGAGCGCCGAGCCACTGCGGAGCCAGCGCACCGATGAGTGGCGCCGCTGCGGGATTAAAGAACACGGGGCCGCCGGCCTTCGAAGCCTCCTCGACCAAGGCAACTGGAGCGATCAGATCGCGACCGGCCGGCAGAGTCCGCCACGCTTGAAACCCGTCCCACAAACCGACCAGGCCGATCAGGGCGGTCAAAAACCACGGAGCCCGCCCGGCGACGACCGCACCCATGCGACCGCGGAGCCGTGAAGAAACCTTGCGGCAGACCCAAGCCACAAGAAGAAGCGCAACCCACCAGAAGCCCAATACCACAAGGCCGCGCAGAGCCGTCGCCGCATCCCAACCCGCCGTGCGAAAAACCAAAGCGACCGAACGGTCGAACATCCCGGCATCGGTCAACCCGGACGCCGCCAGCGCTCCGCGGCCTGCCGCTTGGAGCGTCGCGGCCGGCGCAAGCCAAGTCGCCAACGCTGCCGCACCGGCGGCGGCGAAGGAGAAGGCGGCGAAGAACCTGGCGGATCGTGGTGGCATTTGCTTTCGAGGAGCCGGATAGTATCGTGCCTCCATGAGATACCGCGCAATCGTATTGATGATTATGATGCTAAATTTCCTCGGCCTCGGTAAGCCGCTGCTTGCCCTCAACCCGGGAGATCCCGCGCCGGCGATCTCCGCGGTCGATCAGGACGGCCAGGCGATCGCTTTCGCGGACGTCTATGCCCGCGGGCTTACGCTGATTTACTTTTACCCGAAAGCCGACACGCCCGGCTGCACCGCTCAGGCCTGCTCCCTCCGCGATGCGTTTGCGGACCTCAAAGGAGAAAATCTCCAGATACTCGGCGTAAGCCGGGACACTCCGGAGGCGCAAAAGAAATTCCAGCAGAAATACCAGCTCCCCTTCCCGCTCATTGCCGACAAGGATGGGAAGGTCGCCGAGGCGTTCGGCGTCCCGGGGATGATGGGCCTGCCGGTAAGCAGCCGCCAGTCGTTCCTCATCAAGGACGGCAAGATCGCATGGGTTGCCGCCAAGGCGAAGACCGCCGACCACGCAGCCGAAGTGCAAGCCGCCGTCAAAGCACTCGAGGCGGAATAGCTATTCCGCCGGTTGTGGAACGGCCTCCGGCTGACGACTGCGTTTGCGCACTTTACAGTCCGCCAACCTGAGGCAAAGTCTCCCCCTACGAATGACCATTCTTGACCGCCTCGAGCGGGCCCTTGCCCGCTTCGCCATCCCGGGACTCATCCGCTACGTCGTTGCGCTCAACGCGCTGGTCTTTGTCCTCGTGACGCTGAATGAGGGCTACGCCTCGGTGCTCACGCTCGATCGCGCGGAGATCCTCCAGGGAGAAGTCTGGCGCCTCGTCAGCTGGATTTTCCTCCCGGAGACGGACAGCTTTTTCTGGATTTTCTTCTACCTCCTCTTCACCTGGTGGCTTGGTGAAACGCTGGAGCAGAGTTGGGGAACTTTCCGCCTCAACGCGTACTATTTCCTCGGTATGCTCCTCTGCGTGGGCTCGGCACTGATCTTCGGCGCTTCGGGAGGAAATATGTTTCTCACGCTCTCGCTCTTCCTCGCTGTTGCAACGCTGGCACCGAACTACGAGATCCTTCTGTTCTTTATCCTGCCGGTGAAGCTGAAGTGGGTGGCCCTTTTCAGCCTGATCCTGCCCGCCGGCGTGTTTCTTTTCGGTGCACTCCCCGAGAAGATGATCATCGCCATGTGCCTCGGGAATTACCTGCTCTTCTTCGGCCCGGCCTTCGTTCGCAGCCTCATCGACAAACGCGAGGTGCGGGTCCGCAAGGCCCGCTTTGAAGAAGCCAGCCTCCCTGCCTCAGAGACCCTGCATCGGTGCGAGATTTGCGGAGCCAATGAAGTGACGGAACCCGAGGCGGAGTTCCGCGTCGCAGCCGACGGCAAGGAATACTGTACGCTCCACCTGCCTTCGCGCAAACAGGGCGGGGCTTAGAGAGCAGCCACGATACCCGGCACCTCGTGCAGGCCAGCTATCTCGTGGTCCGGCACCACATCCGCTGGTTCTTCCGAGCCCGGCACCCGCAGCCAGATCCCCGCCGCACAGCCGGCATTCCGCGCCCCGAGAATATCCCGCCTCAGGCTGTTGCCGACCATCACCGTCTCATCAGCCACCACCCCCAGACGGGCAAAGAGATGCTCAAAAACGTCCGGCAGCGGCTTCCCGATCCCGAAGTCACCGGAAATCACCACCCGGTCAAAAGCCCCGTCAAAGCCCGCGTCGGTGATCTTTTCCTGCTGAATCGAAGGGGCGCCATTCGTCAACAGAGCCACCAGAAATCCATCCGCCCTCAGTCGCGCCAGCACCTCCCGAGCATCCGGCATCAGGCGCTGCTTCCGGCGCCGCATCTCGACATACGCGGCCGCCAGACGGTCCGGGGATTCCTCATCGGAGATTCCGAGTTCCCTCAGCACCGCATCAAAAAACGCAGGACGCGCCTCAAGGGCCCAGTCACGCAAACGGCGGAATTCCTCCGGCCCTTCACCCTCGAAGTTGCCGTAGAGACATTCCTCAAAGCTGATCCCGATCCCTTCGCAGTAGTCCCGGGCCGGATTTTTCTGCCAGAAGCGGGCCGAATGGACGCCCGCCCACTTCAAGAACTCGACCACCTCGCTCCCGTGTTCG
>CAZSMN010000319.1:0-4502 GCA_964607615.1 uncultured Chthoniobacterales bacterium
TGGTTGACCCATTCGAGAACGACGGGCTTGCCTTTGAAGTCCGAGAGCTTGTGCTCTTTTCCGGCACAGTCCTTGAGGGTGAAATCCGGCGCGGGTTTGCCGACTTCGACCTGGGCGTAGGCGGCAGTGGCGACGGCGATGAGGAGAGCGAGTGCTTTTTTCATGGCGGCGGCAACATACGCCCGACCCGCACATGCGCAACCCGGTCACGGCATTTTCTTCAAAGCATCGAGAAGGATCGATTCGGTGAGTAACTCGGGCAGCACGACCGGAGCAGCGGCGGAATCGGCCGGATAGATCACGTAGAGCGGCACGCCGACACGGCCGAAGCGCTTGAGCTCAGCGGTGATCTCCGGATTCGCATTCGTCCAGTCCGCCTTCATCGGCACGATCCCCCGTTCGGCGAGGAGCGCACGAACGGCCGGGGTGTTGATGGCGGTTCGCTCATTGAATTTGCAGGTGATGCACCAATCGGCCGTGAAGTCGACAAACACCGTCCTTCCGGCAGCGCGCTCGGCCGCCAGGGCTGCAGCCGAGAAGGGGACCCATGCGATACCTTCCGGTTCGACCGTGCCGGACTGCGGGAATTTCTGCCCGAGGAAATACCAGCCGCCACCACCGGCAACGACGACGGCCAGCGCGATCGCGACGACACGCGAGCGGATCGATGAGAGCGGCCCGCAGAAGCTGCCGTAGAGCCAGCAGGCGAAGGCCAGGCAGACAAGGAAGCAGGCGAACCAGATCACCGCATCCACGCCGCGCTGCGCCCCGAGGATGCTGAGGATCCACACGAGGGTGGCAGCCAGCGGGAAGCCCATGAGCTGCTTGAAGCGCTCCATCCAAGCCCCCGGTTTCGGGAGAAATTTCATCCACCCCGGCTTGGCAGAAAGCAGGAGATACGGCAGGGACATGCCGGCCGCCACGGACCCGAACATCGCCAGAATAAAGAGAGCCGATTGGCTGAACGCGAACCCGAGCGCTGTTCCAAGAAAAGGCGCCGTGCAGGGCGTCGCGAGCAGCGTCGCGAAAACGCCTTGGAAAAACGCGCCGCCCAGTCCGCCTCCAGAGCCGGCCGACTCCATCGCCGTGCTCGCACGGCCAGGGAGGACAACTTCGAAGACGCCGAAGAGATTCAGCGCAAAGGCAAAAACCAGCGACCCGAGTGCGATGTTGAACCAGGGGTTTTGAAACTGAAACGCCCATGTGACTTCCGTTCCTCCGGCCTTAAGCGCCACCACGAGAAGCCCGAGGCCCAGAAACCAAGCAAAGATGCCGCCCATGAACGCGAACCCGTGCGCAAGGATCTTCCGCGGATCTTCTCCGGCCTGCCGGATAAACCCGAAAACCTTCAGCGAGATCACCGGCAGCACGCACGGCATCAGGTTCAGGATCAGGCCGCCAATAAATCCGTAGATCAAGGCCGTCCAGAAGCCAACGCTGGCAGCCGGGGCGACCGCCGGCGAAGCAACGGCGGCACCTTTCGACGCACTCTCGACATACCATGAACGCCGGACGCCGCCGTCGACTACGCTCAGCACGCCGCGGAAGTCGCCTTCGATGGTGATCTGCACGGAATCTGGAGCGGTCGCCTTCGGATGGCCCACGGTCTGGTCCGTCGCCGGCAGCGGGAAAAGCTCCATCGTCGCGCCGGCCGGCAGGTTGCCGACCTTCAACGTCAGCAAATTCCCGTCACGGCTCCAGGTGAGCGGGAACGGAGGAGGCTCCGCCGAAGGCAGTTGTTTGCGGAAGGTCGAAAAGAGCTCGTCATTCGCGGTGGCCGCCGTTGACGCCACCGGCAGCGTCAGCTCGAGCTGGGCCGAGCCGGGGATGCAAAGCTCCTTGCAGACAAGCCACGACGCTTTGCCTTTGAGGGTCACCGTCGATCCCGCCGGGAGGCTGGGCGGTGGAACAATGGTGGTCAGGAGCAGAACACGGTCGCCATAGGCATAGGTCTGGATGTCACCGGGCTCGAGCTTCGCCTCCGGCGCCGGCCATTGGATCGGACCCGCCGCAAAACCCTCCGGCAGCGTCCATGCGATTTTTGTCGGGAGGCCCGCATCGCCGCTGTATTCCCAATAAGTATGCCAGCCGGATTCCATCTCGAGCAGGAGGCCAACCTCAAACGGCTGCCCGGGAACGACCGCGGTGGTTGACGGAACCAGCGAGGCCCGCACAAGCGTCTTGCCCTCGAACTCCTGTGCTCCAGTGCGGAGCGGTGCGGAAAGGAGGAGAAAAATCAGAAGTGCAAGAAATCCGCCCGCCGTGGCAGATCTCCGCAGGAGGAAACCAGAAGTTCGCATCGTGCACGGATACCATTCCCTCCGGGGCTTCGCAAACGATCGCGCTTTCCGCCTGCCGGCCGCTCTGCTTTGCTCTGCCCCGAATGGCCGCGCCGCAAAAAGCCACCCGACCGGCGGTTCTCCCACCGCTCATCGCTCTCGCAGCGCCGATGCTGCTCGGGCAGGCGGGGCAGGTAACCCTGCAGCTCACCGACACACTCATGATCGGGCATGTCGGGGCTATTGCGTTGGCCGGCGCGGCGCTGGCGGGGAATTTTGTGATGTTCGGGCTCTATTTTGCCTACGGAGCTCTCGGAGCGGTCGCGCCCCGCATCGCACAGGCTTTCGGCTCGGGAAATTCCCGTGCGGTCGGTGCCACTGCCCGCGCCGGCGTCGTGCTCGCCCTGCTAGTCGGCCTTGTCATGGCCATCGCGCTCTCGGCGCTGATTCCCTTTCTCGGAAAAATCGGGCAACCGGAAGAGGTCGTGGTCGTAACGGGCGGCTACCTCCTGCTGATCGCATGGTCGCTCCCGGCCGGGATGCTCTCCGTCGTGCTCGGCCAGACCGCCGAGGCGGTGAACCGTCCGTGGCCGGTCGTGGGCTTTATGGCCGGCGCGATCGCTTTGAATGCCGGGCTGAATTTTCTCCTGATTTTCGGTCACCTGGGATTTCCCGCCCTCGGGCTCGAGGGCGCCGGCTGGGCGACGCTCATCGCGCGCATGATTCAGGCCGGAGCGCTGCTGCTGTGGATCACCCGCGAAAAGACGCTGAGCGCGTATCATCTGCTGACGGGCGATGACGGGCTTCTTGCGACCCTGAAGGATCTCATTCACCACGGCTTGCCGGTGGCCGCGCAGGACGTGCTTGAGGGCGGTTCCTTCGCGGTCGGTTCGCTCATGCTCGGGTGGGTCGGCACCGTTGCCCTCGCAGCGAATCAGGTGACGATCAGCATCGCCTCGCTGGCGTGGATGTTTCCGATCGCACTCTCCACAGCAACCGGCGTGCGCGTTGCCCAGGAAGCCGGAGCGGGCGATCTGCCGGCTGCGCGCCGCACGGCGATCGCCGCCCTGGGACTGGGCACCGGCCTCATGGCCGCCTGCGCCGTCGTCTACGTCTCCGGCGGCTACTGGCTGGCCCGCCTTTTCACCGATGACAAGGAAGTCGCAGCACTCGCCGGCCTGCTTGTCACGATCGCGGGGATCTATCAGATCTCGGACGCCATTCAGTCGATCAGCCTCGGCGCCCTGCGCGGGCTTCTGGACAACCGGATTCCCATGGTTGCCAATGCCATTTGCTATTGGGTGCTCAGCCTTCCGACCATTTACCTGCTCACGTTTGTGCTGGGTTGGGGGGCGGCGGGCGTATGGCTTGGATATCTCCCATGGATGGTGCTTACCGGATTATTTTTTCTTTGGCGGTTTCTTCGGCGGACCCGTGCCGCGTAGCGCGCATGATATGAAACGTTCGCCGTTACCTCGGCAACCTGCTAGTGCTTGTGCGTCATGAACGAAGTCCTCGACCTTTTCCGCCAGACCGGCGCCCTGCTCCACGGCCATTTTGTCCTCCGGAGCGGGCTGCACAGCCGTGAGTTTTTCCAATGCGCTCTGTTGCTTCAGGATGCCACCGTCGCCGCTCGCGTGTGCGGGCTCCTCGCCGATCAGTTGGGCCAATATGATGCCACCACCGTGATCTCGCCGGCTGTTGGCGGCATTATCGTGGGTCAGGAAGTCGCCCGCCATCTGGGCAAGCGCCACATTTTTGCGGAAAAAGACGGCAATGGTGGCCTGGTCCTCCGTCGGGGCTTCACCATCACCCCCGGGGAGCGTTTTCTCGTTGCCGAAGATGTTGTTACGCGGGGCGGACGTGTTCAGGAAACCATCCAGATCGTCCGCGACCATGGCGGTATCGTCGCGGCCGCCGGCTCGATCGTTGACCGCAGCGGCGGGACTCTGCCGGATTTCGGCTGCCCCTTCGTTTCGCTCGTTAAGCTCGATGTGGAGACCTTTGATCCCCAGAACCTTCCGCCGGATCTTGCAGCCACGCCCGCTATCAAGCCGGGAAGCAAATAACCTGCGAAATCCGCCTACTCGTCTGCCGGAGCCGAAGCGAGGACATCCGTCATCATCCGCTCGAATTCCTTCAGCCCCGTGCTGGGGATGATCACCGTGTTCCGCCGGCCATGGGCTTCTTCGGTTATGCGCAGGAAACGCCCGCGGTCGTTCT
>CAZSMN010000320.1:0-4480 GCA_964607615.1 uncultured Chthoniobacterales bacterium
ACAGCCGCGGTTCCCTTCATTGGTTTCCAAGCCCTGGCGCTCGAGATCGGCGCGCAGGCAGAAATCGTCCGCCGGGCCGTTCGAAGCTCGACGTGCCCGATGGCATGGGCGCTTTCCTTCCCATCCTCAAATCCCCAATGCGTGAAAAAAATCCGTTTGATTCACCGCTGAAGAGACATCTCATGCCGCCTGCCCGGCCATTGACTAGAGGCGCTTCTCCGCTACATTCTTCGCCCAACACAACCGTTTTATGAGCAAGCCCGAAATCACTGCCTACCTCAAGACCCACTGCGGATGGAGCCGCGGCGTTCGCGCTGTTCTTGCGAAATACGAGATCCCTTTCACGGAAAAAGATATCATTATCAATCCGGATTTCCGCTTCGAGATGGAGCAGCTCAGCGGTCAGCCCCTCTCGCCTTGCGTCATCGTCAATGGGGTCATGCTTCCGGATATCAGCGGTGAAGAGCTCGAGGCCTATATGCTCAGCAACCATCTTGTTGGAGAATCGGCGAACACCACCGATGTTCCTCTCAATTCGGCATGCTCTGATGAAGAGCACGCCAAGATGGTGCGCGTTCAGCTCTGATCACGGGTGTCACAACCGCGCCAGAAAGCGACGTGGCTCTTGCGCGGTAATTTAAGTCCTATTGATCCACCGGCGGGTTCTCTGGGCTCTGTTGTTTTAGTCTTCTGCTTCTGTTCAATCGGTAGTGTTCCGGGTTCCTCGAAGAACCGTTAGCATCTATCGGATCGATTCGCGGAGCAGGATCACTGAGTTTGTTCGTCGCACGACGTTAGTGGATACAAATCCGGAAACATAGACGATGCCATTTGACCAAGATTGCATCACAAGCCCACCGTTGGTTGTGGTTGCAAAGGAGTTTGTTGTGAACCCGTATTGCCCCACGTCTGCCGGCTCATTCGTGCCACTGACGAAGGATTGTGGCAGAGCATTTGTGATGGCGGTGTAGTCAAGTCCGAGTCGGTAAAGAACGGAAACTTGCTCTTGGAGATTGATCGCCCGAGAGGCGATCGCGTTCAACTCCTGCTGCTGGACAGCTGAGTTCGCAACGAGCGCTGCGGCGGCGATTCCCATCGCAATCAAGGAGCCCGCGATTAAGACTTCCAATAGGGAATATCCACCCCGGGAAGCAGTTTTCGATGGTATGGCGGTATGCTCGTTCATGGCTGCCGGAAATCCTCAAGCCACATGACGCGGTCAGCAACAGCATCCAAGGCCGCCGCATTGGTTTCGGGTAAAAACGAGATCAGTTGACTAATCGAGCCATCTGTTCGGAGCCCTCCGACCAAACTCGGGTTGCCCGCAGCCACGAGATCCGTCTTTGAGAGAGTTATTCCCGCCCTCCAATTTCCTGCCAAATTTGTCGCCGTTAGCGTAAGCGACGAGGCGCTGGAGCGGTTGACGGAGATATAGACACGCCGTGTATTAGGCCCGCTGAGAATTATGTTCGAGAGATTTGTCGCATTGGTGCCCACCACCACATGGAGCACCTTCGCCGATTCCCCCAACGGAGCGCCTTGGAGCAAGAGACGGGTTACGCTGCGGGTTGTCGTGGCCGTGTTGGTGTTGGTGGTAATCGTGCCGTTTGCCAAAAATCTATTCGTCAGCGAATTGGGCACGTCATAGCGTACAACGGAATTTGTCGAGGGATCGGCCGGAACAAGATTCAGAGAGATTTGGACAGTATTTGTCGTAGCCCCGTTGGTCGTAGTAAGAAAATTGGTGGTCGTAGGGAATGCTGCCGTCGGAATGTAGACGTTTGTGGGGTTCGGTAAAACAGGGAGGAATCCCGCGTAAGGAGAGTTTGTTCCGCCCGAAGTGAACGGAATGTTCGGAAAGCCACTTAATCCGCGAAAGTTCGTTTGCCAGATGTTTGTTGCAGGGACTCCTCCGGGATCTACGGAAGGCGCATGGACGACCAAGGGAAATCCTCCCATCAAGGGACTTCGATTTCTAATCTGGAAGATATTCGTCGTCGTATTTGTCACCACGACATCAGTATCCAGCCGGTTCGTATAAATCGCCGTCAGCACGACCGTCACGGGCGTTCCATAACGGAGCGTGCCGAAGGGAGACGCCGGATTGAAATACGCGGGGTCCCGATTGCCCCATAGGTCGGATATGGCGTTCGAAACAGTGAAACCCCATCCGTTCGTTGCTGCAAAATTCGTGGAAGAGATCGTTCCATCGGGCATATCGGAGAGAGCATACTGCCTGGCGAGCGAGCGAGCGTTGTCGAGGGCAATGCGGCGGTTCTGGCCGGTGAGCGCCGACTCGGCAAAACGCTGGCGGGTGGCAAGAAGCTGGACCCACGAGCCGAGAATCACTGCTCCGAGAATGACCACAAAAAGTGCGATAATCATTATGGCACCTTGGGTTCTCTGATGAAAACGGAGAGGTGGTTTCATCGCAGAGAGGGGAAAACCGGGACGACAAAAAAGTAGGACGTCGCCTCGGCCATATTTGTGTAGTCCAACCTTGAGCCGGTGGAGTTCGTTGGCGCTGGGGGAAGATAAGGCACCGAAGGATCGGGCCACCAGACGAGCCAGAAGGGGCGCGGGATATTGTTTGTCAGAGGCTGATGGAATGCCAGCGGACGAAAGGTCTGCGAAGCATTTGTCTTTGCGGGATAGAAGACGTGATAATAGTCGGTGAGGGTCGTTCCCTGGTAGCGGCGGACGCTGGCATAGACACCTGCGGGGTTGGTCGTGGTAAGGAAATCGGTCTCGTAAATCGCCCGCACCGGAACATTGGTGGTCGTGGCTGAGGCGTTCAGGATAAAGAGGGAGGAACTTACGTTGGTCGAGGCTCCCGAAAAGGAGGAATAGCCACCCGCCTGGGTGTTCAGGAGGATACGAAAACTTTCTGAGTTGGTGACCGTTCTGAGACCATCCGTTGTCAGGGCGATATTGGTGATTCGTAACGCGCTGTCAGAAGAGTCACGCTCAAGCACGTAGGTTGCGACGGCCGTCGAAAGGTCCTCATAGAGTCGGTTGCGCATGTTCTCCGCCATGGCGGTCGCCCCGTAGTCCGGCGCCGAGCCAACGCTGATGTTCGTATTGGTCATCCCATAGTAGTAGAACAGTCGGGTGACCCCAACGTTTTCATCGCGGGTATTAACCGTAGTGCCAGTAACAATCGTGCCGACGGACACAGCGACAACCGTCGTGATGACGGCTGCAATGCTCAAGGCAACAAGAACCTCTACGAAGGAGTAGGCCTTTTGCCCTCCATATCTCGATCCCTTTGGGACGAGGCGACTATTCCGGCGGTTCGGGAACCTTTTCATTTTGCAGGGGTCCCATAAGGTCAAACGAGCGGGTGGTCAGGTTGATGAGATCCACCGACTTCGCGTCGTCTATGATGGCTTGTGCGCGATCGGACTTGAGTGGCGGCAACGCAGGGCCGGCCCCGCCCATTTGCTCGAATGCTTCACCAAATAGGAGTTGGGTGACCATCGGCTTTTGGCGCAACGGAATGAGGATCACTCGTGGTTCGACGGATGTATCGCGATCCTGGAAAACAATTTTCACTGTTTCATCCGAAATCTCGCTGACCTTGAGCACTTCGGCTTGGTTGCGGAGCAGGTTTTGAACCGGTTTCCCCTGACGAAGGATGAGAGTGCCGAGGAGAACGCTTCTTCCCGCTCCGGACCCGGAGACCCCAACAACCCGCAGCCCGGATAAAATGCGGCGCAGGCGCGCCTCTTCAGATTCCGTTTCCATCGCCACCACTTGGGCTTCCGTTTCGACTTGCTGGCCGAAGGGATTGCGCTCGGACGGTTTCAGCTCGATGAACCGTCGTCCGGACGGCGTCATCTCCGGATCGGTATCTCCAAAGGCCTGCGAGGTGACAGCTCCGGCAGCAAGTATGATAAGGAGAAAAAGGCGGGCTCTGCTCATTGCTTCATGAGGGGTTGCTCCAGCACCAGCTCCATACGAAGGTCGTTCGCACGGGTGCCTTTGGACAGGTTGATGCTGTTGATGCGGGCGGTAGGCATGTCGCGCTCGAAGCTGCCGACCCAGTTAAGAAGCGCTGCGTAGTCATCTTCAAACGTGAGGTAGGCTCTCATGGCCGAGGGGATGGAGGTATTGCCTGGAATAGCGGCCTGCTCAAAACGCTGAGCCAGATTAACCAGGTTAGAGTTCTTCACTTTGAGGTTGAAGACAACCTCTGCACTCTGCGCATTGTTGATGACCGAAAAATACGGTTGCCAGAGCTGCAGGAACTCAATGGTGCTTTTTGATTGGCGCTGGAGTTCGGCCAGCTGGGCATTGGCGAGGGCCAGTTGCTGGTTGGCAGCGATCTCCCCGTTCATTGCGGAGGTCGCCTCGTTCTGCACCTTGGTGCGGGCCTTGTGGACAGAAAGCGTCACTTGGATGAGGATCACAATGACGAGCGCAACAAGGGCGCAGGCGATGTGTTTGTTGTTCATGGCGCGGCCGGGGTGGTGGCTGG
>CAZSMN010000321.1:0-4476 GCA_964607615.1 uncultured Chthoniobacterales bacterium
CATCGCCATGACGGATGCGGGCCTCGTGGGCAACCGCCGCCACTCGGTTTACATACAGTCCGAGGCGGAACTTCAGATGAAAGCCAAGCTCGACCATGTGGTCGACGTGCTCGAGGCGACCGACCGCGTTTATAACCAGCTTCTGGATTCCTCGCTCCATGTCCTCACCATGCTGGTGCAGGAAGTGGGTGAACCGTCGCTCGGCCCCGCCGGTCCGGATGGCGTTCCGACCCTGATGCTCGGCGACACTCCGGTCTCGGAGCATGCGAGCATCGTCGATCGCGTCCAATCGATGATGGGCGGGACGGCCACACTCTTCGTTAAGCACGGCTCGGACTTCGTGCGCGTCAGCACGAACATCACCAAGGAAGACGGCTCGCGCGCCCTCGGGACCGTCCTGGATCCCGAGGGCGCAGCCTATGGCGCCGTATCCCGCGGCGAGCGGTTCCGCGGCCTTGTCGAGATTCTCGGAAAGCCCTACCTGACCATCTATGAGCCGATGAGGGATGCCGGAGGCCGGGTGATCGGTCTCTACTACGCGGGATTCTCCCTCGAAACGCTTTCCACGATCGAGGAAGCTCTTGAGGATCGCGGCATTCTCGAAACCGGTTTTTTTGCCCTTCTGGACACCCACGACAAAGTGATCTTCCAGACCACTGGAACCGAAACCGCGTCCGCTGCAGAAGCCATCCACTTCGGCACGGCTCATCAGGGCCGGAGCGGGGAGTGGTTTGTTCTCAATCAGGTTTTTTCCGCATGGGACTACACGGTTGTAGCCGCCCTCTATCTCCCCGACATCACACGAATCACCTGGCGCATCATTCTCCAGGTCTACGGCATCGGCAGCTTTGTGATTCTCGGAATCCTCATCGTATCGTTCTGGCTCGCCTCGCGTCTCTCCGACGCCCTCGGCGCCGCCGAGACGGCACGCCGCGAAGCACTCGAATCGCGTGATGCCGCCGAGTCGGCCAACCGCACCAAGAGCGCTTTCCTCGCCAATATGAGCCACGAGCTCCGCACGCCAATGAATGCCATCATCGGCTACAGCGAAATGCTCATCGAAGAAGCCGACGACCGGCAACTCAATGACCTGTCTCCCGATCTCCAGAAAATCCGCACCGCCGGCAAGCACCTCCTTAACCTCATCAACGATGTGCTCGACCTTTCAAAGATCGAGGCCGGCAAGATGACGCTATTCCTTGAGGAATTTGACCTTGAAAGCACGGTTGCGGAGGTCGCCGCCACGATCCGGCCTCTGGTGGAAAAGAATGGGAACACGTTGGAGATTTCATGCGCCGGCGCCGGCCGCATGCGGGCCGATCTGACCAAGGTCCGCCAGACCCTCTTCAACCTCCTGAGCAACGCGGCAAAGTTTACCGAAAACGGAAAGATCGGACTCAAGGTTTTCTGCAATGAGCCCGGCCGCGTCTCGTTTGAGGTCTCGGACACGGGCATCGGAATGACACCCGGGCAACTCGACCGGCTTTTCCAGGCCTTCACCCAGGCGGACGAGTCCACAACTCGCCGGTATGGCGGCACCGGGCTCGGCCTCGTGATCAGCCGCAAGTTCTGCCAACTGATGGGCGGGGATATTTCGGTGACAAGCCAGCCGGGGAACGGAACGACGTTCACAGTAGATCTTCCGTCCGAGGTCTCACCTATTCCCTCGGCTCACGAAACAGCCGCTACGCCCACGGAAGCCACAGTCTCCACCGCGCGCCGCGTGGTGCTGGTCATTGATGACGACTCCGACGCTTCCGACCTTCTCCGCCGCAACCTCGTCAAGGCGGGCTATGATGTGCTCACCGCCCACGATGGCGAGAGCGGCATCGAGATCGCCCGACGCATGAAGCCTGCCGCGATCACCCTCGACGCCGTGATGCCGGGCCTCGATGGTTGGGCGGTGCTGACCAGGCTGAAAGCCGATCCGGAAACGGCCTGCATTCCGGTCATCATGGTGACGATGACGCGCGACAGCGAGATGGGATATTCGCTGGGGGCGGCGGAGTTCCTCACCAAGCCGGTCGACGCTTCGCGGCTGAGCGAGATCCTCAAGAAGCACTGCCGATCCGCTGCCGCCCCGATCCTCATCGTCGACGACGAAGCAATCAACCGTGACCTCCTCGCCCGCATGCTCGAACGCGAGGGCTACCGCACCGTCGAAGCGGAGAACGGCAGCGATGCGCTGGAAAAGATCGCCGTCGCCGCGCCCTCACTCATCCTGCTCGATCTCATGATGCCCGTGATGGACGGCTTTGCCTTCCTCTCCGCCCTCCGGCGAAGCCCGGCCTTTGCCGACGTGCCGGTTGTGATCGTGACCGCAAAGGATCTGACAGACAACGACCGCGCCCTCCTCCGCGGCAGCGTCGAGCAGATCCTCGAAAAGGGAGCGATCAACCGGGAGCGCCTGCTCCGGGAAATCGGCCAGCTCATCGCAAAATCCACCCGCCACTGACCGATGCCGCGCATCCTCCTCGTTGAAGATAATGAAATGAACCGCGACATGCTCTCACGGAGACTCAGCCGCCGCGGCTATGAAATCCTCGTGGCGGCGGATGGTGCGGAGGGCATTGCAACAGCCGCGTCGGAGAGGCCGGATCTCATCCTGATGGATATGAGCCTCCCGGTCGTCGATGGATGGACCGCGACCCGGCAGATCAAGTCCGACCCCTCGACTCAATCGATCCCGGTCATCGCCCTGACCGCCCATGCGATGGCCGGCGACCGCGAGAAAGCCCTCGCCGCCGGTTGCGACGACTACGACACAAAGCCTATCGAATTCGACCGCCTTCTGGATAAAATCGCGGCTCTCCTGCCGCAATGAGCGAACGGCCCGTGTCCGGTCTCGCACGTCTCCGTCACGATCTGCGGACGCCCGTTAATCACATCCTCGGCTATGCGGAGCTACTTGCCGAAGAGCTGGCTGATCACGGCTTGCCTGCCAACAAAGATCTCTCCCGCATCGCGCAGGCCGCCCGTTCCATCTTGGAACTCATCAACTCCCGGCTCGATGGAACCGAAGGCGACACCACCGGTTCCTGCCAAGTCCTCGAGCCTGAGTCCGCCGATGCGGGCGCACTCCCGCGCACCGGCAGGCCGAGAATCACCGGCCGGATCCTCATCGTGGATGATGACCCTGACAACCGCGACGTGCTGTCACGGCACCTCACCCGGCAGGGACATTCCACCCGGCAGGCCGCGGATGGTGCCGAGGCACTCCAAATCCTCGAAGACGGACCCTTCGAACTTGTCCTCCTCGACGTGATGATGCCGGGGCAAGACGGCTTTTCGGTTCTTCAGGAAATCAAATCCCGCCCGACCCTCCGCCACCTTCCGGTGATCATGATCTCTGCGCTCGATGATCTCTCCGGCGTGATCCGCTGTATCGAAACAGGCGCCGAGGATTTCCTCGCCAAGCCGTTTAATCCGACGCTCCTCCGCGCACGCATCGGAGCCTGTCTGGAGAAAATGAAGCTCCGCGATGCCGAGCAAACCCACCTGAGGCTGATTGAAGAAACCCAGGCCCGCCTCTCCGCCGATCTCGCCGAGGCGGCGAAATACGTCCGCTCGATCCTGCCGGCACCGGCTTCCGAGCCTTTCCCGATCGACTGGTCTTACCTGCCATCGACCGAACTCGGCGGCGACGCCTTCGGCTACCATTGGATCGATGGCGAGCACTTTGCCATCTACCTGCTCGACGTGTGCGGACACGGCGTCGGCGCCTCCCTGCTCTCGGTCTCGGCCATCCATGTCATCCGGTCGGAAGCAGTCACCGGCACCGATTTCCGCGACCCGTCGGCCGTCCTCTCCGGACTCAATGCCATGTTTCGCATGGAGCGACAGAACAATATGTATTTCACGATCTGGTATGGCGTTTATCATCTCCCCACCAGAACGCTGAGGCACGCGAGCGGTGGACATCCTCCGGCCCTTCTGATGGTTCCTGGAATGTCGGAGCCCGAGGAATTCCGCGCCCCCGGACCGATCATCGGGGTTCTCTCCAAGACCGTCTTCGAATCAGCGACCGCTAAAATTCCCCCGGCAGCAACGCTTGTCGTGCTGAGCGACGGAGCCTACGAAATCCGGCAATCCGATGGCCGGATGACGGATTTCGAAGAGTTCAAGGCATTCATCGCCGCGCGCGCGGCAGATCCGGCATTTTTCCAAAAGTGGCTCGACCGGATCCGCGAGCAACGGCAAGAGGGGCCTCTCGATGATGATTTCTCTCTTCTGCGGGTGCAATTTCCCTGAATTTCCGAAACCCGAAGCCCGGACGGGATACGGGCACGAATATTGCTCTCCGTGAAAAAAACCCTTTCGCATCCTGCCATCTGTGGTTTCTTCTGCGCCTGAAATGGATTTCGAACACCTGACACCCAACATCCCCCGGCGGCGCCTTCTGGGCACCGTTTTCCTCGCCGGCACGGGATTGCTTCTGGGATCCGGGAAGTCCGAGGCCATGTGGAGCGTGATGGA
>CAZSMN010000322.1:0-4475 GCA_964607615.1 uncultured Chthoniobacterales bacterium
AAGTCAAAGGTCATGTCTCTCAAGGAGCGCGTAATGGGACGCGGCGACGTGGAGATCACGCTCGATGGCGATGCGTGGGAAGACCTCCCCGAACCCAAGAAGGCGGCTCTTCTCGATCACGAACTCGAACATTTCGAGGTGAAGCGGGACAAGGAGGGTGAACTCCTCTACGACGACATCAACCGGCCGCAGATCAAACTCCGCGAGCACGATCACGAATTCGGATGGTTCGACACGGTAGCCCAGCGCCACCGCGGGGAAAGCATGGAGGTGAACCAGCTCCAAAAGCTCTTCATCGAGGCCGGCCAGGTTTACCTGCCGTTCATCGCATCTGAGGACGGCCCTGTTGCTGTAGCCGCTGATTCCGCCGAGGAGACAACAATTCAAGTCAGCGTTAACGGCGCTCCTGCTACGAACATGACGCGGAAGGAACTCCTCGAGCGGATCCGCGACAAAATGAAAGGAGCCGCTCAGTGAAAATCGATGGATGGTTCCTCCTACGCCGTAACGGCACCCTGCAATTCGTCAGCGAGAAGGACAACGGTATCCGCGGATCTCTTCTTTCTATGCTGGTGAACAACGACCTTGTGACCTTCTGGCCATTCCAGAAGCTCAATCGGGCGACCGTCTGGCGCATCCTGGTCGAAGGGCTGGCCGCCGGCGCCGACAAGGCGCAGATCCAAGAGCTGGCCGCCAGCGCCAGATGTGACGACCACGACGCCCTGATCTATGCCGCCCGCATCGGGTGCGCGATCTCCAAGGAAGGCGTTTACTGGAAAGCCACGGAACAGCAGTTCATTCCGGGCGTCTCGAAAGCCGGCTACGGAGGAACCGTCCTCGATGCCATGGGCGACCTCTGCAAGGCCCTTGGCTATGTGCCATCGCGCATCGCGCCGATGGACTTCGCAAAAATGCTGAAACCCAAGACCATCGAAAATGAGAGCCTTAACTAGCGCTTCCAACATGGCACGGCGGGAACTCTGTCCGGGCTCTGCCGCAGCTGAGGCCGCCTTTCCCGAGACGGATGAAGAGTCCGAGCAGTCCAAGGAGGGAACACTCCTGCATGCGATCGACGCTGACCCGTCACTGGCCGAGACAGCGAATCTCAAACCCGAGCAGCGCGACGTCCTCAAGATCGCACAGGCAACCGATGAACAGATTTTCTCCGCCATCGCCAGCAATCTCAAACTAGCGCCGAATGAAGCTTTCGAGGAAGGACGCGAAACCGAGCTTTGGGTTTACCGCGGGTTGAAACAACTCATCCCTGGGCATTGCGACCGCTGGCGCTTCTATCCCCGCCCGAGCGTTCTCGTCATCATCGATAAGAAATTCGGCCGTAACGTGGTCACACCGGCGGACGCGAACGCCCAGCTTCGCACCTATGCCGTTGCCGGCCACAAAAAGAAGCGGGCAGACCGAGTTCTAGTCGCGATCAATCAGCCCCGCCTCCCGATGGATGAGCGCCTTTCGATCGCCGAATACACCGAGGAGCAGATCCTCGCCGCGCGGGACCACCTATTGCGCATCTGGGATGGCGCTCACAATCCGGACGGCACGCCGCGCCAAGACGCTCCGCGCATCGCCGGCGAGGAGCAGTGCCGCTATTGCTCCGCTCGACTGGTATGCGATGCACGTCGCGCGAAGTTCGACTTCCTGGCCGCTGGCGAAGGAACGCCGGCCGAGGTGTTCACGGGAATGCTTGCCGATCTCACGAACGCCCAGCTCGACAAGGTGCATCGCGCGATCGCGTTTGCCCTCACAATCAAGGGCGAGGTGAAGGCGGAAATCCTCCGGCGCGTCGAGGCCGGCTCGATGACCAACTACGAAGCGAAGCGCACCGGCAATACCTCGAATATCACCGACACGAAGAAGGCCCTGGAATTGCTGGAGGGGATCGGTTGCAAACGTGAAGACCTGATCGCCCGCGCATCCCTGTCTTTGGACAAGATTGCCGAGGACATCTACTACCGCGAGAAATGCACCCAGATCGCCGCCAAGCGGAAGGTCAAAGATGCGTTGGAGTCGGTTCTCGAAATCACCCCAAAGGAACCATCCATCCGCCGCACGGGAGATCCGGTGGACGCCCTGCCAGCGGCGCCGGCACAGGAGGCATTGCTATGATGAAACTCGACGAGAAGACGATCCGCATGGCATCGCGGTTATACGCCGCCCGAGACAGTGCGCGGAAATTCCTGGGTAAAAACTACCTCGCGACCATGGCATCCATGCAGGAGATCATCCGTGAGTTCATGAAGAACCGCTCCTGCGATGCTCTGCCGGCGACCATGGCCATCGTTACCCAACTCCAAAAGGAGAACCCGCATGTAAGCGGCTACGAGCAAATGCTCATCCTGGCCGCCTACGTTGAAATGGTGGAACCCACCAAAGCAGAGGAGGCCGCATGAAGGTCAAAGTTCAATGCCGCATCATGCGGGAGACCGAGAAAAGCATTCTCATCCGGCAGGAAGTCCCAAACCGGGAACCCATCAACGTGTGGATTCCCGTCCTCCAATGCGGGCACATCTCCAAGCTGGAAGACGACGGGAAGAAGGGAATCCCCGTGCAGATCACGATCACCGACCGCCTGGCCAACAAGCATCACCTCAAATGTCTATGAAAGAGCGACCAATCCTTTTCAGCGCCCCAATGGTCCGCTCCATCCTCGAAGGTCGGAAGACGCAGACGCGGCGGGTGGTGACTGACCAGTCGATCATTACGTTTCGTCCAGACGGAACTCCTGGCAAAGTTCAGCCGAACTGCCGATTTGGACAGCCCGGCGACCTTCTCTGGGTAAAGGAGACATGGCGGGCAGCAAAGTCACTGGATCATCTGAGCCCGTCCCAAATTGCCGCGGCGGCTCTCGATGCCGGATACCGTGAACCGTGGGCACCGATCCAATATGAGGCAGACGGATGGCGGTTTAATTGGGAGCCTCACTTCGATTCGTTCGGAGAGACATCGCCGGGCAAGAAACGGGTTTCGATTCACATGCCACGGTGGGCGAGCCGCATCACGCTCGATATCACATCCGTCAAGGTAGAGCGACTCAACGACATCACTCCACAAGACGCAATAAAGGAGGGAATCGGGATGACAATGCGCGGAGAGCCGGGCGCCGTCACTCGATTCGCCGAGTTGTGGGAATCCATCAACGGACCGGACTCTTGGAACGCCAATCCATGGGTCTGGGTAATCGAATTCAAAAAGGCCCTATGAAACTTCTCACCATGCCAGAGCTTGCCGAGGCCATCGGCGTTTCCGAGTGGTTCGTTCGCATGATGACCCGCGCCGGATTCAACATGCCCGGGAAACGCGCCACCACACAATGGGCGCTCGACTGGCTCCAAGCGCACCCCGATTTCAAGCCTTCGGACTTTGAACGTGTAGGAACTTCCCCAGATGAGCAACGTCCGGCGCCGAAAGCCGCATGTAAACAGCGTGAACCGTCTCCGAAGCGTGCCCCACGTAAGCCATCGTCTGCGCCTGTGAGGCGCCGGAGCGTGCCAGCCTTGTTACAACAGTCACCCTCGTAGAGTGGAACGTCAGATGCCCGAGGCCCAACCGATGAAAGAACTTCGTCCAATGCAACGACGCCTTACCAGGGAACTCGCTCAGAAGCGTTTTGCGACCCGCCTTCTTGGCGATGAGTGCCAACTTCTTCACCTCGGGATGCAGTGGAGCGGTATGCACCTTGCCCTTTCCAATGACGCTGATCGTTCCAGTCTTCATGTCGATCCGATCGATCGGGCAATTCGTTTCGCTGAGTCGGAACCCTTGGCACATGGCGACCGTCCAGCATTCCCGCATCCACGCCGGCCGGTCTTTCAATGCCGCCTCGATAATCTTCTGATCCTCCGGAGTAACTTCCGGCTTCACCTTGCTTGCCTGCCGTCGAAGGCCCAACCGGAAGCACGGATTCGCCGTGACCATTCCACGGCGGACAGCCTCCGACATGACGCGGCTCAAAACCTTGAGTTCCAAGAGAGCGGTATTCCAGTGGCAGGGCTTCATGATGGCCGGGTCAACGGCCGTTCGCCATTTCGGGTAATCGAAGCACAGGGCATGCGTGACGCCGGCCGGTCCGCCGACTTTCTTCTCAGCCAGGTAAACTTCCAAGGCCGTCCATGCCTCAAGATATCGCCTCAGAGTGTCCGGAGCCTGCCGGAACTGAGTGCTCAGGAATCCAATCACCCATCCCCAATCCGAAAGATCGCCTCGCTCCTCGGCGAGTTCGCGCGCGCTTTCCTCAAGAGCCATGCGACGAACGCGACGAAGCGCATCGACATCGGAAAACCGGATGGTCGTTGGAATAGCCTTCCATTTACCCTGCCTCTTTACCTTGAGGTAGTAGAACCCTGACCCCTGCTTTTTGAAGAACGATGCCACTGCACCACACTGCACCAAAAACGCCACAAACCCACACAGAATCACACGTGAAAACACAGGAAAACACAGCATTCGCCCAGATCGAGCAA
>CAZSMN010000323.1:0-4418 GCA_964607615.1 uncultured Chthoniobacterales bacterium
CAGCCGGAGCACGTCGGCAAAGCCGTATTTGAAAAGGATCGCAACGATCTCGCGAGACCGCGGAAGGTGGTTGTAGAGGTCCACTGCGGATTTGAGCGTGTCGAAGATCACGCGGGCATCCTACCGCGCGCCGGGCCGGTGCAAAGTCAGGATTTCCCGCCGCCTCGCGCGGATCATGAGATTCCGGGCTTCCCTGATCCACGAACTCGGGATAATCAGACGGGAATGGAAATCCAGAAATCGGCCGAAGGCGGAGTAACGACGATCAAGCTCAAGGGTGAGATCGACCTGCACGGGTCGCCGGTTCTCCGCGGGGAGTTCCGTGCCTGTGCGGCGGAAAAGGCGGAGCGTCTCCTGCTGGACTTCACCGACGTGAGCTACATCGACTCAAGCGGACTCGCGACGCTGATCGAGTATGTGCGCGAGAGCGGGGCCTACGACGGCAAGCTCGCCCTTTTCGGACTTCAGAAAAAAGTCCGCACCATCTTTGACCTCGTCCGGCTCAATGAACTTTTTGTGATCAAGGACAGCCGCGAGGAGGCCATCGCCGCGATCGCCGGAGCATGACCGTTGCGGAAAGATTCGGCCACTACGTCGGCCTGAACGTCCAGACGCTTTACTGGATCTTCGTTGCGCCTTTCCGCGGCAAGCCCGTCCGCTGGGACGCTGTCATGCACCAGATGGTCCAGATCGGTGTTCAGGCGTTTCCCATGACGGCGCTCACCGCCGCAAGCATCGGCCTCACGCTGGCCATGCAGGCGGCGCAGGAGCTATCGAACATGGGCGCGTCGTCCTTTGTTCCGAATCTCGTGGCGATGACCATTCTCCGCGAGCTGGGTCCCATGCTGGTCGCCGTCGTCGTCATCGGCCGGAGCGGCTCTGCTGTGACGGCCGAGCTGGGCACGATGAAGGTGGGTGAGGAAATCGAAGCGCTCGAGGTGATGGCGATCAACCCGATCCGGTTTCTGGTCGTTCCCCGCTTTCTTGCCATGCTCGTCATGCTCCCTGCGCTGACGGTCTTCGGGAACTACATCGGCATGGCCGGGGGATGGATCATTTGCCATTTCTCCCTCGGCATGACGACCGCCGGCTACATCCAATCGCTCATCTCGGCCGCGGATCCGATGGATCTCTACAGCGGCATCGTGAAGAGTTTTGTTTTCGGCTGGATCATTATCACCATCTCCTGCCAGGGAGGACTCCTTGTCACCGGTGGGGCGGAGGGGGTCGGCAAGGCGACAACGAATTCGGTCGTCACATCCATCGTGGCCATGCTCATGGCAAACGCCGTCCTGACCTCGATTTTCTTTATTTCCTGAGCCATGGCCGAACCCATCATCGAAGTGCGGGATCTGGTGCGGAAATTCGGCAGCCGCACTGTGCTGAACGGCATCACGTTCCAGGTTGAAAAAGGCGATACGATGATCATCATGGGAGGCTCGGGATGCGGCAAGAGCACCCTCCTGCGCCATATCATCGGGTCCATGAAGCCGACGTCCGGCTCGATCAAGATCTTCGGTCAGGAGATCACCACCATGCCCCACCGGGAGCTCGAGACGCTGCGCTTGAGGTTCGGCATGAATTTCCAGTTCGGCGCGCTCCTGCAATCGCTCACCGTCGGCGAGAATGTCGCCCTGCCGATTGTTGAGAATACAAAGGTTGATCCGGAAATTGTCGACCTGATGGTGAAAATGAAGCTCGAGCTGGTCGGCCTGACCGGGTTTGAGAATCTCAAGCCGGCCGAGATCAGCGGCGGCATGCGCAAGCGCGTCGGGCTCGCACGGGCGGTGGCGCTCGATCCCGAGCTTCTCTTCAGCGACGAGCCGACTTCCGGCCTCGACCCGATCATGACGGCCGTCATCGACCAACTCACCCACGACCTCACGCGCAAGCTCGACATGACGGCCGTTGTTGTCACGCACGACATGCTCAGCGCGTTCCGAATCGGGACGAAAATGATCGTCCTCGGAGCCGGCAAGCGGGCGGGTCAGATCATTGCGGCCGGAACGCCCGACGAGGTGCGGAACAGTCCCGACCCCGAGGTGCAGCAGTTCATCAACGGAGAGCCGGACGGCGCTCTCCCGCTCCGCCTGTCACAGGACAGCTACATCGAAAAGCTCCTCGGCGAGGAGCACGAACGCGACGCCTACGGCTGATCGGTTCTGACAGGATTAACAAGATTTACAGGATGGAGTTCTGAAGGGGGCCTGCTGACCGCGTCCTGTTCAACGCGGAACCGCTCAGGTTCCCGAGGACTAATTCCGTAAATTCCGCTAATTCTGTCTCATCCGTCCCGAGAGACCTCAAGGCGCGAGGCGGGCGATCTCCCAGCGTCCGTTCCTCAGACTGTAGCGGAACCGGTCATGGAGCCGGTCGTGTCCGCCCTGCCAGAACTCGAACGTCTCCGGGACAATCCGGTAGCCGCCCCAGCCTTCCGGCTTCGGGACGTCGCCGCCCGCGAAGCGTTTTTTCAACTCGTCAAACTTCGCCACCAGCACCGCACGCGATGAGATCACGCTGCTCTGCTCGGAGACCCATGCGCCCAGGCGGCTGCCGAAGGGGCGGCTGAGAAAATACGTGAGAGACTCCGCCGCGGAGATCTTCTCTACGCGGCCGGCCACCTCGACTTGACGCTGGAGGACGAGCCAGGGGAAGAGCACCGAGGCGCGGGGATTCTCCGCGAGCTGCCGGGCCTTCCGGCTCCCGTAGTTCGTGAAAAACACCAGTCCGCGCTCGTCATAGGCTTTCAGGAGGACCGTCCGGCACGAGACGCGGCCGGAGGCGTCCGCCGTGCCGAGCGTCATGGCATTCGGCTCAAGGATCTGCGCGGCGCGGGCGGTTTCGAACCATTTGCGGAACTCCGCGAACGGGTCCGGGTCGAGTTCGCTTTTCTTCAGAGGATTCCGGTCGTAGTCGCGGCGGAGGTCATGGATGGGAGGCGTATCGGACATTCATTTCAAGATACGTTCAACAGGTGAGGAGAGGGAACACAAAGAATCGCCCACGCCGGCTGTCGCGGCGGAGTTCCGCGTTTCCTTGATTCCGCCGCTGGCGCCTGCGGGAAATCCGCCTATAGTCGTGGCACGCATGACCGACGATGAATTGAACGCCCTGCGCGGGGACTTTCCCTTTCTCAACGAGAAGGTGGGGGACTTCCCGCTCATTTACATGGACAGCGCCGCGAGCTCGCAGAAGCCACGGCAAGTGATTTCGCGGATCTCGCGTTTCATGGAGAGCGAATATGCGAATGTTCACCGTGGCATTCACCTCCTGAGCGAACGGGCCACGACTGTTTATGAGGAAGCCCGCACGTTGCTGTCCTCCCTCCTCAACGCGGCGAGCCGTGAGGAGATCGTCTTCACGCGCGGGACGACCGAGGCGGTCAATCTCCTTGCGAACACCTGGGGCCGGAAAAACATCGGCGCGGGCGATATCATCCTCCTGACGGAAATGGAGCACCACAGCAACATGCTCCCCTGGAAACATCTGGCGGAAACCACCGGCGCGGTCGTCGAGTTTGTTCCCGTTCTGGAAAATGGCGCCGCGCTCGACCTGGAGGCTGCCCGTCAGCTTCTGGAGAAGCGGCCGAAGCTCTTTGCCTTTACCCATGTTCCGAACACGCTCGGCTTGGAGAACCCGGTCGCCGATCTCGTCGCCATGGCCCGTGCGCAGGGCGTGACCACATTCATCGACGGCGCTCAGAGCGTCGGACACCAGATCGTGGACGTGCAGGCTATCGGCTGTGATTTTCTGGCCTGCTCCGCGCACAAGATGTGCGGCCCGAGCGGCATCGGTGCGCTCTACGGCCGCTGGGAGCTGCTCAAAGACATGCCGCCATGGCACTACGGCGGCGAGATGGTCGACCGGGCGTTTTACGAGAAGCCGGCCATCTACCGCGAGCCACCCGCCCGCTTCGAGGCCGGCACCCCACCGATCATCGAGGCCGCCGGTTGGGGGGCTGCCATCAAATACGTCCAGGAGGTCGGTCTCGAGCGCATTCAGGCCCATAGCATCGCGCTCGGTAACATTGCCGCCGAAAAGCTCCGAGCGATCGACGGGCTCCGCATTTTCGGCCCGCGCGAGCGCGCCGCCGGCATTGTCGCCTTCACGATCGACGGCGTTCATGCCCACGATGTCGCCTTCTTTGCCAACGAGCGCGGACTCGCCCTCCGCGCCGGCCACCATTGCGCCCAGCCCCTCATGCGCAAGCTGGGGAGTCCGTCATCGAGCCGTGCGAGCTTTTATCTCTACAACACGGCGGCCGAGGTGGATTATCTTGAGCAGGTGATCCGCGACGTGGTTGCCTTCTTCCGTTAATGGATACCGAACTTTACCAGGAGGTCCTCCTCCAGCACTCCAAGCGGCCGCGCAACTTCGGCCCGCTCGAAAATGCGACCCATGCGGCCGATGGCCACAAC
>CAZSMN010000324.1:0-4413 GCA_964607615.1 uncultured Chthoniobacterales bacterium
CACGTCCCCGGGCGTGGGTGCCGTGAGGCCTCCGTTTTCATGTTTGAAAAGCTGGCCGGCCTCCCAGATGAGGAGAATCCGGCCCCCGGCCTTATCGGAGTAGCGGGCCGCCTTCTCGAGGTGAAGCGGCGCGGCGGCCAGGGACGCGGTGGCGAGAAGGACAAGACATCCGGCAAGGCGCAGGGCCCCTCCGGTCATATCGCGGCAACGGCCCGCCGGCGCAGCGGGATCGAGGTCATCATCGGGGCCGCCTCGTTCAACGAGGTCAGGCGTCGGAAATATGACGAGTCTTTCCAAACCCCCGTCGTTCCGGACTTCAGCTCCTGTCCGCAGGACGGGCAGGCGGTCACGGCGGGAATACCCGGCATCCAGGGAATCTCCTCATGGCACGCCGGGCATACGACCGCGAAGGCGGGTTGGTGGAGAAAGACGGCATCCACGCTCTTGTCGAGGGAGGATTCGATGTCGGCTGCTTCCAGGTCCAGATCAAAGTTCCGCTCCCGACTGCACCGTTCGAGGTAGTTTTTCTGCGTGACCTCGAAGAGTTTCTCAACGCCGGCACGCGTGAGGAATCGACGGTCTTTCCGGTCATCGAAGAGATGAAAAGTCACTAACGCCTTCATCATGGCACCGCTGGTCATTTTGATCCGGTGCTCGGCGCACAGCGCCGCGAAGAGGTCAGCCAACTCGCCCGGTGAAGGCTGGGGAAAGCGCAGGACGGTCTCAAAAATCTGATCGCGCTCGGACCCGCCTTTGAGCGCCGGACGCACGACTTCACGGTCTCCGGAGAAAATCACCACCGTATCGTTCCCGCAGGCAGTGACCACGTTCTGCAAGAGATCGCGGAGCTTTTGGTAGCTGCCGCGGCCCGACGCGAGAGATTCTTCCAGAACGTTCAGAAAAAGAATCCCGCCGCGCGCTGACTGGACGGTAGCGGCGAGCCTCAGCGGACTCTCGGCAACCGCCTCCAAACCGACCTCCACGATGTTCTCGGTAGGAAGAAGCCCGAGAGCGTGCAGGGCTCTGGCAAAAAGCGAGGCGATCAGCTTGCGGCCGGTACCCTCGGAACCTTCAAAAACCATGTGATACTTCCGTGCCGGGGCGGGGAGCCCTTGCTCGCGGCGCTTCACGGCGGCATAGGCTTGGTGGAGCACGGTTTCCAGTCCTGCCTTGGCCTCCTGATTGCCGACCAGTGCCTCGAGCTCTGCCATTATGAGCGAGAACTGTTCCTGCTGCGGGTCGAAGGTCTGTTTCTTCCCCGCTTTCTGAGTGGCGTCCGTTCGCGGGGCATGGGGCGGCGGCGCGGCCGTCTCATCAAACCCGCAGTTCTGCATGACCGACCCGATGCCCTCAAGGGTGACGTGTGGGTAGGCATCCGTGAGCTGTAAGGCAAAGCCGCAGCCTGTGAGACGCGGAGGCTTGCCGCGGGAGGCGATGACGCTCGAAAGGCTGCTCCGTTCGAAGCGGCAGTAAGAGATCTCCGCCCCGCCGGCATTGATCATATTAATCCCGATTTCGTTTCGGGCAAAAAGACAACCGCTCGCGACGAGAGATGCTCCTTCGATGTGAATGGCCGCTCCGGGTGAGACGGGATCCGTCCCGTGAGAGTCCACGATGCGGCATCCGAAAAGTGCGAGCGATGCTCCGGAGGTGGCGGTAAGCGCCACCTGGCATCCGCTGATCGCCGTGGTGGCGATCTCTACCGAGGCACCGTCTTTCGCCTCGACGGCGGTCGGAGTCCGGCCGATTGCGCAATCGCTCAAAAAAAGGGCTGTGTCGTTGCCGGCGACCTCCAGGCATCCCGAGACGCGGCACTCTGAAAGAATCACAAGGCCGCTTGTCATCCGGAGCACGGTTTCGGTGTCGGGAGAGTGTTGCAGATGGATTCCCTCCAGCGCGATGATCGCTCCGGGTGTCGGCTCGACAAGAACGCCGCTGTCGGATACCAGACGCACGGTTCCCGCGCGCTGGGCGCGGAGATGGAGCCGGCGGACTGTTTTCGGGAAAGGGTAGTCGCCGGCCGGAAGGACGAAGCAGTCCTCCTTCTGCGCGCGGCGCACGGCGGCCAGAAACGACCTCACGGTGGACGCATGATCGTTGAAACTCTCCACCACGATCTCCCGCCGGCGCTTTGCCGGGAAATGCTCCTCAAGAGCGGCGGTTGGTTTGCGAAGAGTGGAATTCATCGGGACATTCGAGAGCCAGAGCGGGAGACAGGCTCCCGGCGCGATAACCTACGATTCCCCCGCCCGATGGTCTTGTCCAGTCGAATGAAGGTCAGGGGCGGGTTTTAAGGACGTCGCCGGCGACGCTTTGCTCAAGCGCATGGGAGATGCCCAGCAAACGCGTCTCGTCGAGCGGCTTGGCAAGGAGCTGCACGCCGACGGGAAGACGGTGTCCGTCCTCTTCGACAAATCCACACGGCAGGCTGATGCCGCAGATGCCGGCAAGGTTGGCCGCGATGGTGAAGATGTCCGCAAGATACATGCGCAGCGGGTCGTTGACGCGCTCGCCGATCTTGAAGGCCAGATCCGGAGAGGTCGGGCAGATGAGGGCATCCACTTTCTCGAAAGCTTCGGTGAAGTCTTTGCGGATCAGCGTGCGCACCTTCTGGGCGCGGAGGTAGTAGGCGTCGTAATAGCCGCTGGAGAGGACGTAGGTACCGAGAATGATGCGGCGCTTCACCTCGCTGCCGAAGCCCTCTTCGCGGCTGCGCAGGTAGTGGTCCATGAGATCCTTCGGTGACTTGGCGCGATGGCCGAAGCGGACGCCATCGAAGCGGGCGAGGTTCGCCGAGGCCTCGGCGGTGGCGATAATGTAGTACACGCCGACGGCGTACTCGGTGTGCGGCAGGGTCACCTCGACGAGCTCGGCACCGAGAGACTCACAGGCTTTGATCGCGTCTTCGACTTTCGCGCGGATGCGGGGATCCATGCCGTCGACAAAATATTCCTTGGGAATCCCGATCCGGGTTCCCTTGAGGTCGCGGCCGATCTGTGACGTGAAATCCTCCGCCGGGAGATCAAGCGAGGTTGAGTCGTGGGCATCTTTCCCGGCCAGAACGTTCAGGAGAGCGGCGCAGTCGCGCGTGCTCCGGGCGAACGGCCCGATCTGGTCGAGCGAGGACGCAAAGGCAACGAGGCCGTAGCGCGAGACCCGGCCATAGCTGGGCTTGAGTCCGACGACACCGCAGAGTGCGGCGGGCTGGCGGATCGAGCCGCCGGTATCGCTGCCCAGTGTGGCGAATGCTTCGCGGGCCGCCACAGCCGCAGCAGAGCCGCCGCTGGATCCGCCGGGAATACGGGTCGTGTCCCACGGGTTCCGTGTGACCTGATAGGCGGAGTTTTCCGTGGAAGAGCCCATTGCAAACTCGTCCATGTTCAGCCTGCCGAAGGGGATCGCTCCGGCGGCGCGGAGTTTCGAGATCACGGTCGCGTCGTAGGGGGCCTTGTATCCGGCGAGAATCTTGGATGCGCACGTGCAGGGCTCGCCCACGACGTTGATGACGTCCTTGATGCCGATCGGCACGCCGCCGAGCGGGAGGGAGATGTCGGCCTTGGATGCTTCGGCGAGGGCCTTTTCGGTATCCCTGGAAAGGTAAGCCTGAATCGTGGGGTCGGTGGCTGCGATCGATTCTTCGACGGCGCGGACGGCGTCGGTGGGCGTGAAGTCTCCGCGCCGGAATCCGGCTTGAAGCTCGGAGATGGTGAGATCGGTCAGGTTGCTCATGCTTTTACTCGATGACCTTGGTGACGACGACGAGGTTGTTGGCGGCGTGCGGAGCATTTGCCAGCACCGCGCTGCGCTCGAGACCGGGCTTGGCGGCGTCCTCGCGGAAGACGTTGAAGACCGGTGCCGCGTGGGCGGTTGGTTCGACGGCGGAGACGTCGAGCTTGCCGAGATGCTCGACGTATTCCAGCACGCTTCCGAGCTGGCTCTGGAAAGTGGCGGCTTCTTCGTCGGTGAGTTCAATGCGGGCCAGTCGGGCCACATCGCGGACATCAAGGTTGGGTCGGCTCATGGTTTGGGAAAGTGATTTCAGCGCACGATGCCGCGCTGGCTGGATTCGATAAACGCCAAAACGTGCTCGAGAACATCGAGCGGCGCCAGATCCAGGCGGATCTTTTCGCACGCCTGCTTAACGTTCAGCTTCGAGCGGTAGAGGATGCGGTAGGCTTCGCGGAGGGCGCGGGTCTGCTCGGGTGAAAAGCCACGCCGTTCCAGACCGACCTGATTGATGCCGCGGATCTCGGCAGGGTTGCCGTCGGCGATCATGTAAGGCGGCACATCCTGTACGATCTTTGTGCAGCCGCCCACGATGGCATGCCGGCCGATGCGGCAGAACTGGTGGACGCCGGAGAGTCCGCCGATGACCGCGTGGTCTTCCACGATGACGTGGCCGGCGAGGGTTCC
>CAZSMN010000325.1:0-4382 GCA_964607615.1 uncultured Chthoniobacterales bacterium
GGCCGGTTGGTCGGAAAGCCGTTTGTCAGCAACATGGTCTTCGTCGGTGCAGGGACGGTCATCGAGCACGGGGCCATGATCAAAGGCCCGGCGTGGATCGGCGAGGGGTGCGAGATCCGGAATGGATGCTACATCCGAGAAAACGTCATCCTCGGAAACGGCGTGGTGGCGGGCAATTCGAGCGAGTTCAAAAACTGCCTCGTCTTCGATGGCGCGCAGATTCCGCATTTCAACTACGTCGGCGACTCGATCCTCGGTCATAAAGCGCACCTTGGAGCGGGAGTGATTCTTTCCAACGTGAAGCTCGATAAGACGGGTATCTCGGTCGCGACCGGCAGCGACACGGTGCCCACCGGGCTGAGGAAATTCGGAGCCATCATCGGTGACCATGCCGAGATCGGCTGCAACAGCGTTCTCAGCCCCGGGTCGATCATCGGCCCGAACGCGATCGTCTATCCCGGCAGCCAGTGGCGCGGCGTCCTGCCGTCCAAACACATCGCGAAGCTCCGGCAGGAATTTTCCGTGATCGAACGGCGCGGAGCCTGACCGCGGACGGCGGCACCCGTTGGCGCCGCCATCGCAAAGGGGTCCGCCTATCGCATCATCAGGCCGATTTGGTCCAGAAGGATGGCGCCGCGGACGGGCTTCGAGCTCTTGAGTTCGAACACGATGTTGTAGGCACCATCCACCGTATCAAAATACTTCTCATCGAGCATGAAGGTGGATTTCACCCAGTCCTCCGAGCCGGCGAAGGGCACCTCGCCGAGCGGGATCCACTGGTTCTTCGCGGTCTGAAGCACGACGCCGACCGAGGCATTCGGGTCATCCGAGAAGAGGTCGACGGACTTCATGTCGAAGAAGATTCCGCGGATGTTGTTTTTCTTCACACTCTCCGGGAAGCGGAGGATTTTAAAGAACACGCGGCGGCCCCACATGCGGGTCGAGGGGTCTTCCTCATCGGGCAGGTTGATGCGTGCGACTTCGCGGTTGGCGCGCTGTGAGACGTCGGCAACGAGCTCGTAAGCGGACTCGAAATCCTTTTTGCTCAGAGGCGGGATCGAGATGAAGTCCCAGACCATCTGCGGGCGGGGCTCGCTGGATTTCGGCGAGATCTTGACGCTGGCTGTTGCATTGCCCGAGATGGCCGTGAGGACGAACGGCGTCTGGTCTTTCACCTGAAAGAAAAACCGGCCCATGGCCTCGTTGAGGCGCACGTCCTTGCGGTCGAAGACCGCATTGGCCGAGGCGGAAAGAATGGCGGGTGGAAGCGCGACCGGGTAAGGGGTTGTTCCGTTCTCCTCCATGGCGAAGACGGTTCCCTGGAGCGGTTCGCCTGCATAGACATCATCAGGAACAACAATCTTCAGAACCGGCTTTCCACTGGCGGCGACCGGTGCGGATAGCGGGACCGGCGCGGCCGCCTTCGAGCCGGCTGCAGGAATCCGCACGTGGGTGACCGAGAATGGCGGAAGCGAAACCGTGAAGGTGGGTCCGGTCTTGACCGGCACGACGCGAGGCGACTGGCTCCAGAGCGGACGGTGGTTCGCCTCATCCCAGTGGTATTCGCGATGGGTGAGGGAGACGCTCTCACCAGTGGCGGCGGGTTGGAAGCCGGAGAGGTTCACGGAAACGTTGACCGGCTGGTCTTCGTCGGGATTCAGAAGCATGAGGTAAACCGCGTTGTCGTCCTTGGTCGCGAGCGTATGGAGCTGGGCGGGACCGGTGAGCTTCGATTCAAGGAGCTTGTTGCCGGTGAAGTTATTCCAGAGCCACATGGCGAAATAGCCGGCCTTGCGGATGTGGGTGCGGCCATCCGTCCAGATCATACCGTGGCCCTCTTTCATGCCCTTTGAGTGCGTGAAGATGTCCCATTGTGTGGCAAAATCGAGGCCGTATTGGGCGAAGCCGCTCAGGACGGAGGAGAACCAGAGGCCGCTGAAGAGATCCGAACAATTCAGGCCACGCGGTGCGAGGTTCCACTCTGTGTAGCCCACCTGGATCTTGTCCTTGCGATCGGGCTGGTATTTCTCGATGAAGCCGCGCACTTTGGCGATCTGGTTCTTAACGGTCTCCGGAGCTTTTATCAGGTTCTCTTTGAAGCTGACCGTGCCGCTGCCCCAGTAGTTGTGGATGGCGATGAAATCCACCAGATCGCCGCCGTCGCGGGCGAGACCTTCGTGGTAGGAGCAGGCGCCGATTTTGATCGTCGGATCGACCTCGCGCATCGCTTTGGCGATCGCGTTGTAGCGCTCCATGAAGATGGCTTCCGTCATGGTTCCCTGCCCGTGCGGGAGGTGGTAGCCCGGCTCCCAGCTGCCTTCGAGCTCGTTGCCGATCTCCCAGATCGGGGCATTGAATCCATTCGCCCGCGACCAATCCACCCACTGCGCGGCATCGATCGGTCGGCCGCTGCCGGCATTCGGGCAGGGCATCTGCGCAGCCCCGGGGATGCTTTGCACCCATTCCGAGAGGCCTTTCACGTCAATATTGCCATGGTAGCCCGTGCTCGGCGCGAGCGTCTGGGTGTTCGCGTTGAACCCCGGGGCGTAATCGCTGTAATCCACGGCCGGATACCCGTCCTCGCCCACTTTGGTCGGATCGACGCGGCCCCGGTCATCGCGGACACCGTTTCCGTTCCAGAAATGCGCGTTCGCCCACGAGCCACCCGGCAGGCGGATGATCCCCGGCCGCATGGCGCTGATCCACTCGTGGATCTCCGGCGATGTGAAGTGGTCGCGGTTGTTCCAAAGCGCGATATTCGTGCCTCCCAGCATCCGCGGGTCAAACTCCCGGAGAACGCTCCCGGCATTGACATCCAGCGTGACCGAGGCAGGGGCCACGTTGGCCGGAAGAAGATCCTGTGCAGGGCATTCCGCGATGCAAAAGAGAGTTGCTACAGTAACGGAGGCGGCGAGAAGCGTGGGAGACCGGGGGCACATGGGAAATGTTGATCGGTAAATTTTTCGATGGCGTCAAGGAAGTCCGGATGTTCCGCCCCCGAAAATCCATCGATGGTGGTCTATTTTTTTGCAACAAACCCCCTTGCGCCATCCGGCAGGCATAGACGATAAATTTGACTCTTCGGGAGGGAGAACCGGTTTCTGCCTCCTCTTCACCTCCTTCCCCTATGAAAGTGTTCCCCTTGTTCCTTGCGCTCGCAGCTACGGTCTCCGCTCTGTCCGGAGCATCCCCTCAACCATTGAAACCTTCCTCCGCGGCCTCGAGTTCGACGAAGCAGGGGTTCGAGGCGGCGAAAGCGATCGATGGCAAGGTCTCGGACGATTCCCGATGGGTGAGCGAGCAGCGTGACGGGAAGGAGTGGATCGAGGTGAAGCTGCCCAAGCCGGAGAAGCTTATCGGTCTTCACCTTCATTCGGGCTACCAGGGCGGGAACCCGCTCCGCGACTTCGTTGTCCAATTCTGGAAAGGCGGAAAGTGGATCGACATTCCCTCCGCGAATGTCACGGGCAACAAGTCGGCCGCGCTCACGCTCCGCTTTGACGACACCGTGGATGTGACCACCGACCGGCTCCGGCTGGAAATCTCCGGAACCGGGGACAAAATCTCGCGCGTCTCCGAGATCGTGGTTTGGCCGGCCTCGGCGGGCACCGTGCCTCCGATCAGCAAGGACGAGACGACGGCCACGCTCCTCTTCCTGAATCAGTCGGGCTTCAATTCCGGCAAGCCGAAGCGCTTCACGGCACCGACGCTGAAGGATGGCACCGCGTTTGAAGTCGTGCCTGCGACCGGCGGGGAAGCTGTTTTTACGGGCCGCATCGAGAAGAATATCGGCGACTTCTCCGCATTCGAGCCAAAGGATGGACAGGAGTACGTCATCAAAGCGGAAGGTCTCGCGTCGGTGCCGTTCCGTGTGGGGCCGCGCTTGATGGAGCAGCTGACCTACCAGCCGGCGGTGGATTTCATGATCGACAGCCGCCACTACGTCGGGAACGACCGCCGCAAATGCGTGGGATCCTACGGCTGGCGCGATGACCACCACTTCGGCTGGGAGCTCCACACGCTCGTGCCGCAGTGGCTGTCCAACCCGGATGCCTACCGGAACATGCCCCGGCAGGTGACCTACGAGGCGCCGACAGATCCCACATTGTGGGGTAAGCTTGAGCCGCCCAAAGAGGATGCTCCGGATATCGTGAAGCTCATCCACTGGGGCGCGGACGTGATCGTCACCCAGGGCACGACCCACGAGATGATGAAGGCCCAGCTTGCCTACTTCCTCTACGCCTGGCCGTGGCTCAAAGACTACCTGCCCGAGCAGAATTACGAGGTCGTACGCGATTTCGCCTTTGAAAATTGGTCGAATCCGAAAGCCGATCACCCTTATCCCTACGACGAGAGCCCGGAGCATGATCTCCTGGCGCTCA
>CAZSMN010000326.1:0-4381 GCA_964607615.1 uncultured Chthoniobacterales bacterium
GACAGACGCCGTCTGGTGGTCGCCGGAGGTCTACGATTTGCTCGGATGCGACCCCGGCTTGCCGCCGCCTGATTTCTCGAGGCAGGCGGAGCTGATGACAAAAGAAAGCTTTGATGAGCTCGACTCAGCGGTCAGGCGCTGCCTGGCCACAGGGGAAGCCTACCGGTTGAGGTTGCAGTTCAAGAGGGCCTCCGGCGACATCCTGCACGTGGAGAGCCATGGCATGCCCGTCACCTCCGATTCAGGCGCGATCGTCGGGCTCTGCGGAATCTTGATGGACCGATCCGAAGAGCACAAATCGCGTGAGGACCTGCTCCGCCAGCAGGAGTTTCTCCGTCAGACGAACCGGCTCGCGAAGGTTGGTGGCTGGCGGTTGGACTGTAAAACCTGCGAAGTCGAATGGACCGAGGAAGTCTATCGCATTCATGCGGTGGACGACCACTTCCGCCCGACTCTGGAAAATACGATCGCTTTCTACGAGGAGCCGGCCCGCCATGAACTCCAGTCGGTGCTTCAGCGGGCGATCAACGAGGGCCTTCCTTTCAAGGTGGAGTTGCCGATCCGGGATTCGCGGCGGGAGCGGCGGTGGGTCGAGGCTTTTGGCGAGCCACGTTTCGAAGATGGCATCTGCTGCCGGCTCACCGGGGCGGTTCAGGACATCACCGACCGCCGGGCGAGTGACCTGCGCCTTGCCGAGGAGCGGTTGCTTTTCAAAAGCCTGCTCGAGCATTCCTTCGCCGGATTCTGGGATTGGCATATCGCTGAGGGTTATACCGAGCTCAGCCCGGCTTTCGAGCGGATGTTCGGCTATGCGACCGGCGAGCTTGGACAGGATCCGGATGCATGGAAGCGGATCATTCATCCGGACGATCTCTCGAGGACGTTGGAGGCCTTTGAGCGTCACAAGGAAAGCCACGGCCGGGTTCCTTTCGACTTGGAGGTGCGTTATTTTCACAAGGCAGGGCACCTCGTATGGGTGGTCTGCCGCGGCTCCGTGATCGAGTGGGACGAGCACGGCAACGCGGAGCGGATGCTTGGATGCCACATCGACATCACAGATCGCAAGCAGGCGGAGCTCGGGCTTCTGGAAAGCCGCGAACGCCTTCAGCGCGTTCTGCTCGGGGCCAATGATGGATGGTGGGAGTGGGATCTGCAGACAAACAAAGCGTATTATTCGCCCCGCTGGTGGGAGATGCTCGGCTATGAGCCGGATGCCTTGCCGCCGGAGCCAGGTCTCTGGCTCAAGTTCGTGCACGAGGCGGATCGGGCCTCGGCAGCGAAACGTCTTGAAGAGGTGGTTGCCGGTCGTGAGTTTTACCTTGAGCTGGAGGTTCGTCTGGCCCACAAGGACGGACACTTTCTGCCGGTTCTCTCCCGGGGTTTTGTGACCCGTTCAGACGATGGGAAAGCCCTCATTGTATCGGGCACCGACCGGGATTTGACAGACCGCTATCTGGCCGAGCTGGCCCGCAAGGAGGCCGAGCAGGAGCGCGTGATGGCCGCGCTCGACGAGCGGGTGAGGCTCTCGCAGTTCATGCACGACGGTGTCGGTCAGTTGCTGACAGCGATGACCATGAAAGCGCAGCTTTTGGCGGAGGACGCACGGCTTGCTGACGAGGTGCGGGCGCGGGGTGCGGAGCTTTTCCGGCTGGCCGTTGATACCCACCAACGCATCCGGGCGATCACCAGGGGGACATCACCTGTTGAAGTGCGTGGAAACAACTTCAGTGCCAGCCTCCTGCGGCTTGCGGAGACTTGCTCGAAGGCCTTTCAGCTACGGTGCTTTGTCGAGGAGATGGACGAGGATGCCGAGATGGATTCCGGTCTTGCGCTGGAACTCTATCTCATTGCGCAGGAAGCGATCCTTAACGCCGTCCGGCATGGACGGCCGACCGAGGTCGGAATCCAGTTTTCCTATCGGGACGGTAGTGCGGCCCTCTCGATCTATGATGACGGAAGCGGTTTCACCGGCCCGGGCGAGACGGGTATGGGAATCCGCAACATGAAGGCCCGGGCGTCACGCCATGGAGGAAGCTGTAGTGTCGGGAATCGTCCCGAGGGAGGGACCGAGGTGACGGTAGAAATTCCTGCGCGTGTCGCGACAGCTCAGCCGCGTGCGTGATTCTCAAGCCAGGCGAGGGCTTTGAGGTAGCTTTGCCGCTCGAGGTAGTGCCGGAGGTTCGGATCGCAATCGGCAGGGAGCGCCGCAACGAGGGAATCGAGCTCGGCGGCGGCTGACTTCAGCGCGGTAAGGTGGCCGGCCGGATCGCTGTCGCGGAAGGCGTGGTCGGCGACGAGGTCGAGACGCTTTTTGACAGCGGCGTGGAGCTCCTTCATACGATCGACTCCTTGTCCTCTGCCGGCTCGGTCGCCGGCGGGGGCTCCGCTGCGGGCGCGCTTTCGCTGGCGAGATCTCCGCTTTTGCCGAAGGCTTCAGCAACGCTTTTTCCGCCGGATGCGCGATCGTCGACTTTGTCGGTGAATTTCACGCTGACCAGCTTGCTTACGCCGTGTTCCTCCATCGTCACGCCATAAAGCATGTCGGCACGGCTGATCGTGCGTTTATTGTGCGTGATAACGACGAACTGGCTCTGGCCGACGAAGCGGTCGAGGATTTTGACGAACCGGCTGATGTTGGATTCATCCAGCGGAGCATCCATTTCATCGAGCACGCAGAACGGACTTGGCTTCACCATGTAGATCGCGAACAGAAGTGAAACGGCCGTCATGGTGCGCTCGCCGCCCGAGAGAAGACTCACGCTCTGGAGCTGTTTGCCGGGAGGCTTTGCGATGATCTCAATGCCGCTCTCGAGCGGATCGCTGTCGTCCACGAGCATGAGGTTCGCCCGACCGCCTCCGAACAGCTCGGTGAACATCTCCTGGAAGTTCACGCGGATTTTTTCAAAGGTCTCCGCGAAGAGTTCCTTGGTCGTGCGGTTGATCTTTGAAATCACTTCGAGCAGTTCGGCCTTGGAGGTGACGAGGTCGGCATTCTGTTTCTCGAGGAAAATGTAGCGCTGTTCGAGCTCGTCGAATTCCTGGATGGCATCGACGTTCACCGGCCCCATCGATTCGACGCGCTCGGTAAGCTCGGCGACGATCTCCTCGATCCGCTCCCATGGGATTCCCTCCGACTCCGCTGGCATGGCTGGTTCCTCCGGAGCGGTTTCGGGGGAGGGAGCTTCGCCGGATGGTGCGGTCTGTTCGCCGGACTCTTCCGCTTCGGCTTTCCGCTTGTTCCGGTCGCGAAAAGCGCAGAGGAGGGCGTAGGTATCCGATTCGAAGGCCTCGAGATCGATCTGATAGCGCTGGGAGACGTGATTGCGGATGTTTTCCAGCCGCATTTCGGACTGGGCGCATTTCACCTCGATGCGGCCCCGTTCTTCCTGCAGGTGGGTCAGTTGATGACGCGAGGCACGAAGGGCGGCCTCGACGGCATCGGCGCTGGAGTGAACCTCCGCGCGTGCCGCGGCGAGGGTCTCCAGCTTGGTTTCCTCGTCGGCGAGCGAGCCACGCCATTCGGCGATGGAAATCTCCAACGACGCGCTTTCGGCGGCGAGCGCCTCGATGCGGGACTCGTAGTTAAAAATATCCGCGCGGCGGGCGTCGAGGAGCTCGGAAAGCTCGGTGAGCCGTGCGGCCATCGGTCCGCGCTGGCGGTGGAGGTTCTCCTGCTGCTGGCGCTCGGTGGCGACGCGGACGCGGATCTCGTTCAGCGCGTCGGCGGCATCGCTCTCGCGCTCGCGGGCGACCTGTACACGGAGTTCGGCCTCGCTGCGCGAGGTGCGGCAGGCGTCGAGTCCGCTGGCCACCTGGGCAATGGTGGACTCCAGCTCGCCGAGATGCGCGAGGCTTGCACGGAGCGAGTCCTCGATGGAAACCGTCTCGCGGGAGAACGATGCCCGCCGCGCATCGATGTCTGCGAACTGGCGCTCTGCATGACGGCGCTCATTCTCAAGCGATGCGCACTCGACCTGAATGGACTGCACGTTTTCACGGGCAAATTTCAGCCTCTCGGCGGCGGCATCCAAGCGCTCACCGGCAAGCGATTTTTCCCCGGCGAGGGCCTCGATTCGGTTCGTTGCGGCCGTGAGCTCGTTTTCGAGATCGGCGATCTGATTTTTGCGCTGGAGAGTGGATTGGCCGGAATTCTCGCCGGACGATCCACCTTCGGTGATGCCATTCGGTCCGATGAATTCGCCGGCCAGCGTGGCAAAGGCGAGGCCGGAATTCTGCGGACGAAGGCGGAAGGCGGACTCAAGATTTTCCACCACGACGATGCCGGAGAGGAGGGTTTTGGCCAGTGTGACGCCTTCGCCTTCACCTCCGATGCAATCCGCCGCCCAGCCAAGGACACCAAAGGGAAGGTCGCGGCCGTGGG
>CAZSMN010000327.1:0-4372 GCA_964607615.1 uncultured Chthoniobacterales bacterium
CGTGGCGGCATCGACCTGCGATGCGAACTCCTCGAGGTCGGCAGTGGCCTTGGCCGAAAATTTTGCGGCAGCAGCCTTGGCGGTCTCCGGATGGTTGTCGTGGACGGCGGTGAGCTTCGAGCCTTCGATTTCGCTGTAAACGCGGGCGTGGTTGATGCCCATGTGGCCCACGCCGACGACTCCGGTGCGCAGAATTTTCATAGTCCGAATAATGAGATGCCCAGCGAATCGGCTTGCGCGGAAACGCGGGGCCGGTCGAGGAGGATGGTGCTGCCGGCTTCGACGCCGATGGTCTTGACGCCGGCGGCTGCGGCGGTTTCGAGGGTTTTTGTGCCGACAACGGGAACGTCGAAGCGCATGTCCTGGCCGGGTTTGGAAACCTTGACCATGACCGCCCCGCCGCGCCCGAGGCTGCCGCCGCGCTTGATGGCTTCGTTGGTGCCTTCAAAGGCCTCGACCGCAAGCACGGTGCCGTTTTTGACAACGACGGTCTGTCCGATATCCAGCCGGCTGCTTTCTTTGGCAATCCGGTGGCCGAATTGCAAGTCTTCCAGAACGCGGGGCTTGATCTTCGGGCCGGCGAGATGGCCGGCACCTGCCACGTGATCATCCATGAAGGATGTCGCGAGGATGAGCGGGACCCCGGCCTTCTCCAGCTCTGAGGCAACGGCTCCGAAGAGCGTCTCGGCATTCCGCACCGGCAGCTTGGCGAGGAGCATGAGCGCTTTCACATCAGGCCGGAGGTTGAAGAGATTCGAAGGCGCGATCTGGCCGGCCATCAGCGATCGGGTTGCTCCTGATTGGCGTGCGGCATCCAGCAGGCGGCCGAGCTGGCCGACGCGCATCGGGAAGGCGGTGTCGGCAAGGCTGGCGATGGCCGGATCGGTCTCGTTTTCAAACGTGGCGACTGCGATGCGCGCGATTCCCGACCGCCGGGCTCCTTCGATGACCAGACGGGGGTAATCCCCGCTGCCGGCGATGAGGAAAAGGGAATCGGTCGTTTGCAAGGCGGGAGAATACGGGAGGCGCCCGCCGCCTTACAAGCCGGCTTCTTTGGCCGCGGGGCGCGAACGGCATCCAAAATCCTGTTCATGACGGCGGAGCGGGCATAGGATTCCCCGCGATGAACCCCTCCTTGCTCTCGGATGATGACTTCTACCCTCTGATCGAGGCGCGGCATTGTGACCCCTTCCGCATTCTCGGGATGAGGGAACTCCAAGGCCGCTGGGTGGCGAGGGTGTTCCGTCCGGACGCTTCAAAGGTCACGCTGGTGGCGGATGGCGGTCGACGGGTGGAACTGCCGCGGGTTCACGATAGCGGGGTCTTCGAAGCGGTGTTGCCCGGAGAGGGCTGGCCTTGCGCTTACCAGTTGGAATACACCGCGCACTCCGGTTCTTCCTGGACGGCCAGCGACCCTTACGCTTTCGAGCCCATCCTCGGGGAGATGGATGTCTACCTCTTCAACGAGGGGACGCACTACGACATCTACAAAAAGCTCGGCGCTCACGTGCTCGAGCGCAATGGCGTGCGGGGCGTCCACTTTGCCGTCTGGGCACCGGCCGCCCAGCGCGTAAGCGTGACGGGGGATTTCAACGGCTGGGACGGCCGCGTGCATGCGATGCGCAAGCTCGTTCCCTCCGGCATCTGGGAAATTTTCATCCCCGGGGTGGGCGAGGGCGCGCATTACAAATTCGAGATCCGCGGGCCGCATGGCGACGTCTTCCTGAAGACCGATCCTTACGCCTTCTTCGCTCAGCACGACACGCAGACGGGCTGCATGGTTTTTGATCTCAACCGCTACAAATGGGCGGACGAGCAATGGATGGAGAACCGCCGCACGAAGGATCTCTACGCCTCGCCGATGAGCATCTACGAGGTCCACCTCGGCTCATGGCAACGTATGGGCAGCGACGGGCGCCGCTTTCTCAGCTATCTGGAACTCGGCGACCGGCTCATTCCCTATGCGAAGGAAATGGGATTCACACACCTCGAACTGCTGCCCGTGATGGAGCATCCGTTCGAAGGTTCGTGGGGCTACCAGGTTGTGAACTATTACGCGCCCTCGAGCCGGTTCGGGAATCCCGACGAGTTCCGAAATTTCGTCGACCGCTGCCACCAGGCGGGAATCGGAGTCATCCTCGACTGGGTGCCCGGACATTTCCCGAAGGATGCCCATGGTCTCGCGCGTTTTGATGGCACGTGCATCTACGAGCACGAAGACCCTCGCCTCGGCGAGCACATGGACTGGGGCACGCTGATCTTCAATTACGGTCGTAACGAGGTGAAAAACTTCCTCATCGGCAATGCGCTCTTCTGGATGGATGAGTATCACATTGACGGACTCCGCGTGGATGCCGTCGCGTCGATGCTCTACCGCGACTATTCGCGCAAGCCCGGCGAGTGGCTGCCGAACTGCTTCGGCGGACGCGAAAACCTCGAAGCCATTGATTTTCTGAAGCGCTGCAACGAGGTCGCCTACACACGCTTCCCGGGCATAGCGATGATGGCGGAGGAATCCACCGCGTGGCCGGGCGTTTCCAAGCCGACCTACGCCGGCGGACTCGGCTTCGGGTTCAAGTGGAACATGGGCTGGATGAACGACAGTCTCCGCTACATCAGCAAGGATCCGGTCCACCGCAAATACCACCAGGGCGACATCACGTTCTCGATGGTCTACGCGTTCTCGGAGCATTTTGTCCTCGTGCTGAGCCACGACGAAGTCGTTCACGGGAAGGGATCGCTTTTGAACAAAATGCCGGGCGACGACTGGCAGAAGTTTGCCAACTGCCGGATGTTCCTTGCGTGGATGTGGGCACATCCCGGCAAAAAGCTCATTTTCCAGGGAATGGAGTTCGGCCAGTGGAGCGAGTGGAATCACAACCGGAGCCTCGACTGGCACCTCACGCAGTTCCCGGCGCATGACGGCCTCCGCCGTCTCGTCCAGCATCTGAACTGGCTCTACACGCACGAGCCGTCCTTTTACGAACTGGACGATACCTACGAGGGATTCGAGTGGATCGATTTCAATGACGCAGAGAATACGGTCTGGTCATTTTTCCGTAAGTCTCTCACCGGCGAGCCGATCGCCTTCGTCATCAACGCCACGCCCGTCGTCCGGAAGGGCTACCGCATCGGCGTGATCGAGGCCGGATACTACGAGGAGATTCTGAACACCGACGCCGAGACCTACGGCGGGAGCAATGTCGGAAACATGGGCGGACGCCATGCGGACGAGCATTGGTCGTGGCAGGGCAAACCCCACTCGATCATTGTCGACCTGCCGCCGCTTTCGGTCCTTGCCTTCCGCCTCAAGCGGCGCTGAGCGATTTCTTCTCCGGGAGGAATCCCGCGAGAATGAACAGCACGGCCGCAAGGAAGATGCAGGAGTCGGCGACGTTGAACGCCGGCCAGTGCCCGTACCACGGCAGGATGATGTCCACAAAATCCACGACGTATCCGTGAAGGATGCGGTCGGTGAGATTGCCGATAATCCCCGGGGCCAGAAGGGCGGCACCGATCCGCATCGGTGTGTCGGCGAAGGCTCCCTTCCAGGCCATCACGGCAAGGACCACGGTCGCTGTCGATGCCAGCAGGATGAAGAAGAGGTTGTTATCCTTCAGCATGCCGAAGGCCGCTCCGGTATTGTGCACCTGCACGAGGTTGAAAAAACCGGGGATCACCGGAATCACATCGTGCACGGAGACATACTTCAGGATCAGGAACTTCGTTACCTGATCGAGAACGTAGAGCGGCAGGCTCAGAAACAGCAGGAGCTTCATGCCAGAGCGGAAACGGCTTCTTCACAGCGCGCGCAGAGCGTCGGATGCTCGGCATGTGAGCCGACTTCAGGCCGGTGACGCCAGCAGCGCTCGCACCGGGCGGCGGAGGTTTTTGCGACGCTGACACCGGCGTCGAGCGACTCGGTGATTTCCAGCTGGCTCAGGATAAACAACTCCTCCAGTTCGGTGCGGAGTCCGTAGAGGAGTTCGGCTTCGGCGGGTGTCGCGGCGAGCGTGACCGACGCTTCCAGCGCGCTGCCGATCTCGCCGGCTTTTTGCGCCCTTTCGACCGATTGGGAGATGCGCGAGCGGATCTCCAGAAGACGGGTCATATCGCTGAGTGTCTCTTCATTGGTCCACTTTTCCTCAACCGACGGGAAGAGCTGAAGGTGCACCGAGCCCGTCTTGTCGTAGTAGCCCCAGGCCTCCTCCGCCGTGAAGGCGAGGATGGGCGCGATGAGGCGGGTGAGCGTTCCGAAGACCTCGTGCATCGCGAACTGCGTGGCGCGGCGCCGGCTCGAGCTGCCCTTGTCGCAGTAGAGCCGGTCTTTTGTGATGTCCACATAGAGGCTGCTGAGATCGACGGCGCAGAA
>CAZSMN010000328.1:0-4314 GCA_964607615.1 uncultured Chthoniobacterales bacterium
TGACCCAGTATCAGGGCAGCAGCTACGAAGTCATCTACCGCATGGAGCAATCCGAGGGCTGGAAAGTGACCGATGTGATCATCGAAGGCGTGAGCCTCGTCGCCAATTACCGCTCGCAATTTGATGCGCAGTTCAAAAAAGGAGGAGCCGACGCCCTGCTGAGCGCGCTCACCAAATCCGTCGGTCAACCGTGATGAAAAATCCCATCCTCGTCCTGCCGCTTCTTCTCCTTGTTCTGGCCACCGGCTGCGCGACCCGCACGAAAGGACCTGAATCCTCCGCCGCAGCCGCAGCGCAAGGCAGCAAGGGCGACGGAAAAACCGCGGCGGCTTCCGGCGACGAAACCGATGAATATGCCGCCGGGGAAGTGGCCGACCCCCTCGAAGCACTCAACCGCGCGACGTTCATGCTGAACCACGGGGTCTACACCGTCCTGCTCCGCCCGATTTCCAAAGGCTACGAGACCGTCGTTCCCAAGCCCCTGCGCAAAGGCATCCACAACGCCTACGAAAACGTCAAATTCCCGGTCCGCTTTGTGAACAGCACGCTTCAGGGCGACTTCAAGCGCGCCGGACAGGAAACCGGAAAATTCCTGGTGAATACCGTGGCCGGCGTCGGCGGTGTGATGACGCCATCCGAGAAGATTCCCGCGCTCGCCGGACTACCGGCGGTTGATACGGCACAGACTTTTGCCCGGTGGGGCATCGGCAACGGGCCTTACCTTGTGCTCCCGCTCCTGGGACCGAGCACGATCCGCGACACGGTCGGCCTCGCCGGCGACTTCGCGCTCAACCCCGTGAGCTGGGTGACCTTCGTCTACGGCGGCTATGCCTGGACGATCGCCATCCCGGCCGCGAATACGATGCGGTCGCTTCCGAACCAGATGGCCCAGTACGACGCGGCCACCAAAGACGCCCTCGACGCCTACATCGCGGCGCGCGCGTCCTACATCCAATACCGCGCCGGCATCGCCAAAAAGAACCGCACGCCCCGCTCCACGGTTCGCGTCCCGGCACCGGAGCCGACACCGGCTCAATAAAGAGGTCCTGCTGCGCCGCTCCGGGCCGCTGCAGGATTCCGCGGTGCGCGGTGGATTTTTCTGACGCTTGGCGGACCTGAGCGCTTCCTTGCGCACTGCTATTCAGGAAACGGAAATCCGTTGCCTCCCCCTGAACATGAATACCTTGGAATCCCGCCGTTTGTGGCGCACCCGACGGGTCGCCTTTCCCCTTCTCTCAACAGCCCTCATCCTCTCCGGAGGCTTGCTGAGCTCAGCAACGCTCTCTGCACAGACCGGACCGCGATTGATCGGCACCGAAACCTGCGCCTACGACTGGACGCAAAAGAAGTGGGTGTCGACCATGGTCGGAACTTCCGCGTTCGATCCCAATGACGACCGGATCTGGGTTGCCGGGAATGCCTACAAAGTGGGCGGCGCTTCACAGGGACATGAGAATATCGACTACCGCCTGCGGCGCACCCCGGGCAGGCAGGAGGTGCAAACCTTCAGCGACGGGAGCTTCACCGTCCGCTGGAGCTGGGCCCCTTATCTTCTCTCCGGCTTCGATTTCTACGGCGTGTGGAGGGACTGGTCCTCAATGGACACCGCCTACAATCGCTCGGCCTACATCCGTTCCTACCCGTTCATCAACCTCCAGCAGGGCCCGACAGGATCCACCGGACCCGGGGCCGCCGCCAACAAAATCAAGAACAAGCGGCTCAACGTGAGCTGGAACTACAGCTACGGATGCAGCAGCACGTTTCCCAAGGCCAAGGAATACGATCCCGTTAAACAGGAGATGGTCTACGCGCGCTACAATATCGCCGCCGACCTTTATCTTTTTGACCCGGACCGGCCCGACCGCTGGAGAGATGGCTATTTTGACTCGAAGAATGTCTGGCACCCCGGAGCTTTCGTTAACGACAAAGCCATCCGCGTGATGATCTGGACCGTCTACAACCGCACAGGTCTCACCGATGCCCCCGTCTACACCGTTTCCGGCCAGCGCTGGCATCATTACTACATGCGGAATAACGGCGAGCCCACCTGGTACTTCATCCGGGAAACAGAGAACCCGGACGAGATGTCCGTCGATCTCTACGCATTTCTCCGCGCCATGAACTCGACCTACTTGGGCGGCAAGAAGATCGTCGGCGACAATACCTACTTCCAGAAATTCACGTTCGGCATAGAGATCGGCGAGGGTACGCAATGGTGGTTCCATGCCGGCAAACCCGCGCTCTGGCTCTCTTCGTTCTGAACTGAAGAGGCTGAAGGGCCTTGCGGACATCACAAGCGGATCCGGCATCGATGCGGATCCGCTTTCCCGCTTGAACAGAACCGTGCCGTAAACTGATGGGGATCATCATTACCAAAAAATCCGCAGCGCTAGTTGGCAGCGTCGGCGTTCTGGCGATTTTCCTCTGGTGGACCGGACGCTTAACTCAAGAACCGCCGCCACAGCAAACCACGCTCCCGCCGCCATCGCCGGCTTTCGAGGACCTGGAATCTCCAGCCAGCGTGCAGGAAAAATCCCCCACAATCCCTCCCTCACTCGCTGGCCCGTTGGCGGGGACGCGGTTTCCGGAGATTCGCGACCGGCTTTACCAACTAAGGGAAGGATCGCTTTTGAATGCGGAAGAGCGGAAGGCTCTCGATGAGGTCTGGAAGGACGGTGCGGCCGGTGTGAGGCAATGGCTGGCCGAGCGTCCGCCCGGCGAGAGCACAGAGTGTCTTTTCCTCGCGTTTGCCAGCGGGTGGGGAGCCAGGGCCGGTTCGGATGCCTGGGCCTGGGCACAGGCGTCGGGAAGTGATGCATTGAGCCTTGCCGTGCTGGCGGGAATGGCCGGCGCCGGCCGCGAGGAAGCCGGAGAGCTCGGAGCAACGCTGCCGGGTAACGGCGCGCGGAGCGAGGAGCGGAGCGTGTGGGTCTTCGAGGTCCTTCAGGACGCCGGAAACCCGGCCGCCCAGCTCCGGTTTGCCGGAGCCCTCGAAGAACCTCAGCGCTCGGATTTTCTGCCTCAGGCGCTTGCATCCCTCGCGACGGTTGCACCCGCCGATGCCATGGAAGAGGCTGCCACGCTTCCGGATGGCCCCGGGCGCGACGCACTGCTTGTTTCCATCGTGAACCGGTGGCCGGCCGCTCAAGCCGCTGCCTTGGAGAAGCTTTTACCCGGTCTCGGAGACGAGAACCTGCGGAATCAGGCCGCGTTCCGGCTCGGTACGCTGCGCGGATTGCCGCCCGACCGCCGCCGCGACGCCGGACTCTGATAGAACCTTAGCGCGCCACGCCGAGCCGCTGCACGATCTCGCGTGTCGCGGTGGACTGGTTGAGCGTGTAGAAATGGATGCCGGCCACGCCCTGGTCGAGGAGGTCGGCACACTGCTCAGTGGCGTAATGGAGACCGATCTGCCGGACCGCTTCCGGCTCGCCGTTGGCGCGCTGGAGGGCCTTGAGAAGACGGGCGGGAAACCGCGCTCCGCCGGCAAGCTCCGCCATACGGCTCATCGACGAGAGGCTCGCAACCGGCATGATGCCTGCGATGATCGGAACGTGAATCCCCGCCAGCGCGCAGCGCTCGCGGAAGTCGTAGAAATCGCGGTTGTCGAAGAAGAGCTGCGTGCAGATGTAGTCCGCGCCGGCATCGACCTTCGCCTTGAGGTGATCCATTTCGACCAGGCGGTTCGGCGTGGCGGGATGTCCCTCGGGAAAACCGGCGACGCCGATGCCGAAGCCACGGGGATCCTGCGGATGGGTGAAGCCTTTGATGCGACGGACGAGATCCGACGCATGGGGAAACGCGTCCTTCGCATGGTCATGATCCGGCCGGTCGCGCGGCGGATCTCCGCGCAGGGCAAGGATCGAGCGCACACCGGCCGCGGCGTAGCGGCTGAGGATCGAATCAATCTCCTCCACCGTGTGGCCGACGCAGGTGAGGTGCGGCACGGGGACGAGCGACGTCGTTGTCTTGAGGCGGACAACGAGCTCGTGGGTGAGCTCGCGCGTCGAGCCGCCGGCCCCATAGGTGACGCTGACAAAGTCCGGATGGAGTGGCTCGAGCTGCCGGATGTTTTCAAAAAGCGTCTCGAGCCCCTGAGGCGTCTTCGGCGGGAAGAACTCGAACGAAAACGTCGGCCGTCCCGGCTTCAGGATGTCGAGGATGTGCATGGCAGGCTTACCAGCCGAGGACCTTGGCGAAGATCAGCGGAGCCACGATCGTGGCGTCGGACTCGATGACGAACTTCGGCGTCTTCTCGCCCAGTTTGCCCCACGTGATCTTCTCGTTCGGAACGGCGCCGGAATAGCTGCCGTA
>CAZSMN010000329.1:0-4314 GCA_964607615.1 uncultured Chthoniobacterales bacterium
CAACGAAGAAGAAGAGGACCGTGGGTAGAAGACGCCGTTCACCTGAAACGGAAGCAACGGCCGAATCCGAGAATTGCCTCCTCAAGGGAAATCTCTGGCAGCGGATGCTTCCTTCGCTGATCGGTTTGCTCGTCTTCGGGTTCCTGCTCGGTGACTCCTTGCTCCTCATCCGGAACACCCTCGCGACGACCGCCTTCGGTCCCGATGGCCGCCTTCTGCAACCGATCACCTTCGCCGATGGAGAAACGACGAGAAACCTGATTCTCCCGTCCGCGCCGGACGCGCGTTGGTGGATCATGTATGCCGAGCGGATGTCCCGCTCCGGCGAGTGGCGGATCCGTCAGACCAACAACGACAATCCGCCCGAAGGACGCGAGGTGCATTGGAGCTCCCTGCCGGCATGGAACCTGGTGGCGCTCTCATGGATCGCCTCGATCGCACAGGCGCCAACCGATCTTTCACCCGTCGAATGGGCCGCGCTCTATGTCGGGCCGGTGACCTTTTTTATCGCCATCGCTTTCGGAACGTTACTCACCCAGCGCGCCTTTGGTTGGAAGGTCGCCGTGGCTTTCCCGCTCGCGGTCCTCGCCGCGCGCTCGTTGCAGTATTTTTTCCGCGGGGGCGAAGCGGACCATCACGGACTCGTCGCGATGTTTGCCGCGTTTGGCGTTCTGTTTCTCCTGGGCGGACGCCTCGGTATTGTTGGCAACGGGGAGAAGCTCCGATCCCGCATTTGGTTTGTTGCCGCCGGGATCTCCTCGGCGGCCGGTCTATGGATCAGCGCCGCGACCCAGTTGCCGGCCCTTGCGGCCTCCGGACTCGGTGCAGCCATCCTTCTCTGGATCGCCAGTCGTGATTCCTCGATAACCGCAGATCCGGGCGTGTGGCGCCTCTGGGCGCGATCCGGCGCGGCGGCCAGCCTCTTCTTCTATCTGCTCGAATACTTTCCCGGGCATCTGGGATTGCGTCTGGAAGTCAATCACCCGCTCTACGCACTGGCCTGGCTGGCGGGCGGCGAGATTCTGTTTCTTTGGTCGCGCGGACTGCGCGACGGGATGGGCGCCTTCTCGCGACGGGACGTGGCGGTTCTCTCGGTCTGTCTGCTGTTCGCCATCCTGCCCGCCCTATTGATCCTCGTCGCGCGCGAGCAGGTCTTCGTTATCTCAAACCCGTTCCTCTACGCGCTCCATAAGTTCTTTATCAACGAGTTTATGAGCCTGGTCGCGCTGAGCCGGACAATCGGACCCGCCCAGACCTTTCTGTCGCTTGTTTTCGCTCTGGCATCGCTCCTCATCGCTGTCGTCGCGATACCTGGTGCGGGCCGGTCGCAGCGTCTGCTGATCCTGTTTGCAGCCCTGCCGGCATTCGTCATGTCGATGCTCGCATGGACCCAGATCCGGTGGTCGGGAACGGCCGCTGCCCTCACCTTGCCCTTCACCGTTGCCTGCTTCTACGCGCTTTATCAGCGGTCCCGACCCTCGAAGATCCGCTGCGTTGTTGCGTGGGTGGTGCTTATCGCGGCGGGGGTTCCCACCGTCATCGCCACGGGCTTGCGATTCGAAGACCTTTTGCGGAATGGCGATCTTGTGGACAAGTCATCCATCCCGTCGGTCCTGACCCGTGATGTCGCCCACCGAATTGCACAATCCTCGCCGACCGGACGTCCCGTCGTTCTGGCAAGCCCGTCATCCTCCACCGAACTCACCTACTACGGCGGCGCCAAATCCATCGGCACGCTCTACTGGGAAAACCTTCCCGGGCTGAAGGCAGCCGCCGATATCTACTCGACGACGGATGAGAAGGAAGCCCTGCGACAAATCCAGACCCTCGGCATCACTCACATCGTCCTGTTTTCCTGGGACTCCTTCGGTCAACGCTACGTGCGCCTTGACCGTGGACTTGGCAAGGATGACGAGGCCCGCGATGGTTTTATTCCAGCGCTTTTGGAGGGCACCCGGAACCAGCCCACGTGGCTGACTCCTCTCTACTACCCTGTGCCCGCGGAATACGGCCTCGGAGACGACCAGTGGGTGCGGATCTACGAGGTTGTTCCCGGGCAAACGCGCGCGAGGTGGTTCTACAGGGTGGGCCTCTACCAGATCGATGCCAGCAAGACCGACCTCGCGGCAAAATCTCTCGCCAAATCCATCGAAACGAACCCGTCGGACCCGGCCCCTCACCTTGCGCTGGTTCTTCTCACCGCATCCATGGAAGGCAACGAAGCACACACGCGCCTACGAAATGCGATCGAGGAGATGATGAAGCATCAAGGCTCACAGAGCACGCGCCAGCAACTCGAGCAGGCCGCAACTCAACTTCAGAAAGTTGGCCAAGAGGCTACCTCCGAGCGGCTCCGCTCCACGTTACTTGAGGTCTTTTCAGCGGATTCCTGAATCGCCGCATTTTTTCCCCTCGGATTAACAATCCTCGGACTTCCGTTCGGCAATTTGGTCGCGGAAACTGCTATTTCTCAGGATCCGGTGCGAGCAAACTCTCTTTGAGGCTCTCCAAAGAAACCTCTTTTCCCATCTGGCGTTCGTGAGCGATCACCCGCTGGTTTCCCTCTTCCACCTGCTCCTTCGTCAGGCCCCGGACATAGTCCGCCAGCGCATTCCTGCCCATGGCCTCGTTTTGGAGCGTGCTGAGAACCATCCACTTATAGGCCTCCAACGGATCCCTCGGAACCCCGTTTCCCGACACATAGGCAATTCCCAGCTTGGCTTGCGCCCGGGGATCTCCCCCCTCTGCGGCCTTGCGGATGTAGCCGATGGCCTCGGCACTATCGGCTTCCCCAACGGCCCCGCTGGCGAGTAGACTGCCCACGGCGGTCATGGCCTGGACATCGCCGCTATCCGCCGCGCGTTTCATGTACTGCAAGGCCAGTTTCGGATCGGGCGCGACATCGCCCGCCCCAAAGTAAACCAGACGGCCATATTCCGCACAGGCGGGCACCTGTCCCTGATCCGCCGCCGTTCGCAGCCCTTCCAGCGCGGCGCGCTTCGAGTCGGGCAAATTGTCGAGGCGCGACTCGTAGAGCTTTCGTAGATTGATCGACGCCGGACGGTCACCCGCCAGAGCGGCCGCCGACAGATACCGGACCGCTGCCGGGTAATCGGCCTTTTCGAGCGTGCCGTCCGAAAGAAAGTATCCCATGGCCGACATGGCACCAACGTGACCCTGATCGGCGGCATACCGCATCAGACCGATGCCGAACGCGGTGGCGCCGGGATTCCCCTTGTTCGTCCGGAGTATCTCTGCGGCCTGTTCATAGACGACGGCCACATCCGACTCGGGATCGGGCTGAGCTGACGGCTCCGCCACGTCTTCCGCCCTCACGACGGACGAATGGATGAGCACCGCAACCACGCAAAGCGCGATCGATCGGATAATCGGTTGTTTCATTTAGTTGGTCGCTTGCGATTGAAAGAAACGGCGGGCTGCCATTTCGCTGTAGGCATCATCGCCATACCACGTCCGGAAAAGCGCGTCGGAGCGCCGCTGGGCTTCCGTCCACGTTGCTGCCGGAACCGTTGGCTTGTCGGCAGGAGTCGCGGGCGGAGGTTCCTCACTGCTGCCGCTGGACTCCGGCGACGGAGTCGATGGCGGGACCGGAGCACCTCCCGAAAGCCCTGAAGGAACGGCGCCTGCCGTTTCCGGAGCAACCTCTGCAACAAATTGATCCACCAACGAATCGAGCTTCACGAGATCGTCCGCTGTGAACCCATCGGCCTCGGTCACTGGGACAAAGGCGACTGGTTCGACCGTGCCCGGTGGCATAATCAACTCCCGGGTCGTCGCCTGAGCGCCTGATCCGGTCGAGATGGAGAAAACGGCTTGCGGCTTCTCTGATGTCGGGGCCGACGTTGAAACGGAGACCGACGAACGCCTGGCAACCGGTGGTTTCGGCAGTCGGTTCGCAGGGCGCTGAGCGCCGTAAGCCACGGGCGGCGCACCGGCAGAGGATGCCGCAGCCTGAACTGGAGAGATGGGTGGAACTGATGCAGGCCGCGTCGTCTCCTCGGGCTCTGCTTCATAAGCCCCGCCTGCCGTCATGGCTTCCTCAACCTTCTTTTCAGGTCTGGATGCCTGTTGGGAATCGGAGACCTCCCGGGTCGTGGGGCGGGAACAGGCCGTAAGCGCGAAGGCGAGGACGGAGAGCACGACGAAAGCGAGAGTGGATTTCATACAAGGAAGCAGGAGATTCCAGGGCTTGATTCGGCCCCGAAATGAGGAGGGCCAGCGCATTCGCGATGGCCCTCCTGACGTTTTCAGGGAGTAACGGATCGGATTGCGACCCTTACGCTACTACCCATT
>CAZSMN010000330.1:0-4313 GCA_964607615.1 uncultured Chthoniobacterales bacterium
GGTCGCCAAGCAGGGTTTCGTTCGGTGCCGGGAATGGGGATGAATCCGAGGACATTCCGAGTTCGCGGCAGGTATTCGTGTTTGAGAGTGATGGTGGTTTCCAACATCTCGATCGGCGCGGGGTCGGTGGGGGTTTCAAACCGGCCGAGCTTTCCCGCCACCGTGTCCACCTCCGGAACGGTGGCAATCACTGGATCCTGCCAGGCCATGACCCGCTGTATTTCGGTAAGGCCGGTTTTGGGGTGAAGCACCGGCATGAAAAGAAGGCCTCCTTCATTCAGCGGCGGCATGAATTCCTTGCCAAATCCCTGAACCAGATCAGCTAGCGGCTCCCAACCGCGTTCGCGCAAGTGCGCGACCCAGGGACGGGGCAAGCCAAACGCGAGGACGAGAGCAAAGGCCAGCAGCGCAGATGCCGCTGCGAGGACGGTCTTGCGGTGGCGCAGCGCCCAGTTGAGAGCAGGGTCATAAACTCTCAATAGAAACCGCATGACGTAATTGTGCTCCTCCTCGTGAAAAGGGCCCCGCACAAGCAGGCTACAAAGCACGGGCACAAGTGTGACGGCCAGAAGGGTGGAACCAATCATGGCAAAGGTTTTCGTCCATGCTAGGGGATGGAAGAGCTTTCCCTCTTGCCCGCCGAGGGCGAAGACCGGGAAGAAGGCCAGAATGATGATCGCCATCGCGAAGAAAATCGGGCGGCCCACCTGTTTGCAGGCGGCGAGCGTGACGTCCCACGTTTCCGCCGGCGAAAGCCTTCCACCCTTGGCGTTCTCGGCTCGCTCGGCGTGGCGGATCACATTCTCTGTGACGACGATGGCCGCATCCACCAGAACGCCGATGGCGATGGCGATGCCGGTTAGTGACATGATATTGCTCGTGATCCCAAATTCCTTCATCAGCAGAAAGGAGATGAGGATGGAGATCGGGAGCGGCAGGGTGACGATCAGGATACTGCGAAAATGCCAGAGGAAGATAATGTGGGCCAACGTGACGAGGAGGATTTCTTCCACCAGAGCGTGCTTGAGCGTTTCGATGGTTCGGTCGATCAGTTCGCTCCGATCATAGAATGGCTCGATGCTCACGCCTGGCGGGAGGCTAGGAGCGATTTCAGCGATGCGTGCCTTCACCCGCTCGATCACCGCCTTAGCGTTCTCCCCGGTGCGCATGACCACGGTGCCCCCCACCGCTTCATGCCCGTTGATGTCGAGGGCACCGCGCCGGAAGTCCCCTCCGATCTGAATGTTTGCGATGTCCTTGAGATAGACGGGCGTGCCTTCCATCGATTTCACTGAGATGTATTCAAGGTCCTCAACGCTTTCCACCAGGCCGATGCCCCGGAGCACGAATTCCGCCCCGTTTTCCTCGATGGCCTTGCCGCCGACATTGAGGTTTGCGTTTTGCACCGCGCCCATGACTTCGCCGATCGTGACGTTGGCCGCCCGCATTTTGGTCGGAGAGAGTTCGATCTGATACTGTTTAACGAATCCGCCGATGCTGGCGACTTCCGCCACGCCTTGGACGCTGGACAGTTGGTAGCGGATATACCAGTCCTGCAGAGCGCGGAGTTGACCGAGGTCGTAACCGCCATCGGGAGACCGGTCGGGATCCACTTTCAGATAGTATTGATAGACCCAGCCGAGCCCGGTGGCATCGGGACCGAGCTGCGGTTTCACCCCTTCAGGCATTGCGGCCTGCAGGTAATTCAGCCGTTCGAGCACCCGGGTGCGGGCAAAATAAGTATCCACCCCGTCCTCAAAGATGATCGTCAAAAGCGAAAAGCCGAACATTGAGACGGCGCGAACGTCTTTAACACCGGCTAGCCCCTGTAATCCCGTGGAGAGGGGATAGGTCACCTGGTCCTCGACCTCCTGCGGGCTGCGGCCCATCCAGTCGGCATAAACCAGAACCTGATTCTCCGTGAGATCGGGAATGGCATCCACCGGCGTTTGAAAAACTGCGCGGATGCCGAGCGCAATGATTAGAAGCGTGGTGCAAATGACCAGGAACCGATTACGCAGGCTCCACTCGATAACTTTCTCAATCATGACAGGGGATCAGGGTTCGAGTTCCGTGCCGCAATCGAGCATCGCTACGCCAAAATACGGATTCTTTGTTGTAGGCGTCGCTTGAATCCATCGGGCTTTCTCGGGAGCACCGTCGTAGGCGGTTTTTGTCATGGGACACTCAAAGACCCGAACGCCCAATTCGGCTCCGACTCTCCGCGCAGCTTGGATCAGGGGAACCGCAGCCGAGTTGAAAGCTTCGAAAGCACGGCGAGCTTCGGGCAAACTCACGGCTTCTCGCAAGTGGCCCGCGGAATCGAGCGAATTAACCAGCGGCTGCCATGGGGAACTTTTCGGGAAGACAGCAGAGAGATCTGGAATGACCGTGTGCGTTTGCACGGCGAGTCTATTGAAAGCGCCAAGATCATCTGTTGCCAAAGAGGCCGACAAGTCGGACGCCAGTTTCGCAAGCGTCTCGATGCCCCCCTTTTGATCGGCATTTAGGGCTGGGAGGATATCCGGGCCGGAGCTGGACGCTGCCGTTGGTGTTGGTGGCGCGAACGAGCGGTTCATCTCCGCTTGGCCATCAATGAGGAGATTCCCGTTGGTGACGACTTTGTCTCCGGGATTGAGGCCGGAGAGAATCTCGATACGGTGATCGCCACGACGACCAAGTTGCACTACCCGGCGCTGGTAGGCACCCCCGCCAGCATCCACGTAAGCCACAGCTTCGCGACCGGTTTGAATAACTGCTGCCCGCGGTGCCGCCAGAACTTCGGGAGCGTCAAGGTGAACGAGGCCGTCTGCGAACAACCGGTGGGAGAGAAGCCGGCGACATTCGATGAGGGGATTGTCCAATTCAACCCGCACCTTCGTCGAGCGAGTAGTCACATCGAAATTCGGATCAATGAACGATACCTTGCCGGTAAAAATGCGCCCAGGAATCGCGGGTGTTGTCACATCGACCCGCTGCCCGATCCGAAGCCAAGGCAAATCTTGTTCGTATGCGCTGAACTGAAACCACATTGTGGCAAAATCAGCGATTTCAAACATGCGCTCCCCCTCCTGGACGTATTGCCCCTCATAAACATTCTGTGAAACAACGGTGCCGCCGATGGGAGCAAGAATCTGAGACGTGAGGCTGTCGGTCGGTTTCTTGGGCAAATTCTCAATTTGCTGCTGTGTCAGACCCATTTGCAGCAGGCGAAGTCCGGTGGCCGCACGGAGATCACCACTGAGCGATCGATACTCCCTCTCGGCCTGCAGTAGCACAGGACTGTAAAACTCCACCAGCGGCTCCCCCTCCTTCACTTCCGCGCCGACGTAGTTGACGTAAAGCTTGGTGACTCGCCCCGGCACGTAGGCGGAGAGGACGCGGTGGCGAGTGGCGTTGTCGTCGATCACGCCCGCAACCGCGAGCGAGCGCTCAAGCGGTTGCTTGGAGACCGGGGCTGTAGCCACGTTCAATGCGCGAATACTGCTTTGGCTGAGCGGAACCACGTCCCCGCCGCCTGCCGCATCGAACCCGGTCTCCCCTTCGTAGACAGCGGTCAGTTCCATCCCACAGATGGTGCAACGTCCGGGCTTGTCGGACTTGATCCACGGGTGCATCGCGCTTTGATAGTAGAGAACCTTTCGCTCGCTTTTCACGGTGCCCTCGGCCTGGCCGTGGGAAGACACTTGGCGGGAGATAAACCAAGTCGTAGGAATCGCCACAACCAATGTGGCTAAGATGAGCAGTGGTGTTTTCATCAAAAAGGAATCGGTCATTGTGAGAAAGCGCCGGGGCTCAGCGCACGCAACCTTTCGAGCGAGGCGAGACCCTCCGCTTGTGCGCGTTTCTCCTCCACTCTTGCGGCGAGGAGTGATCGTCGCGCATCGAGAACATCGATCACGGAAGCCCGTGAACTCACCCAGGCGGACTCTGTTGATTCCATGGCCTTCGCCATTCGGGGAATGACATCTTTTTGGAACCGCCGCGCCGTTTGGAACGCGCTCTGGGCCTGCGTCCTTGCCGCGACAGCTTCAAACTCCACGTCCCGCAGCACTCCGTCCGCCTCATGGCGTGCTGCACCCGCTGCAACGGCTGCGCTTTGCCTGCTCGCCCGGTAAGACGGCTCATTAAACCACGGCAGCGACACCTGCACGCCCACCGTGGTTTGCCGGTAACCCGACCCAGAGTAAAAACTGCTATCTGCTACTACGGCGAGCGCGGGGCTCGATTCGGCTTTCGCAATCTCCACATCCCGGTCGGCAATTTGTGCACTAGCCTCGGCTTTCCGCACGAGGGGATTGCGACCCAAACCC
>CAZSMN010000331.1:0-4305 GCA_964607615.1 uncultured Chthoniobacterales bacterium
TGGATCCACTCGATCGCCGTCAATATGACGATCAATTTTCTGAAGAAGCGCAACCGGCGCTCTGCGATGAGTCTCGACGATGTCGACAATGGCATCGCGAACGATCCTGACTTCATCGAGGCAACGAGCGATCACGACCCGCGGCATCAGGCAAACCTGGGCGAACTTCAAAAAAAATTGAACGAAGCCATGCTGAAGCTGTCAGAAGAACACAGAGCTGTTGTGACGATGTTTGATATCCAAGGAATGCCCCACGCCGAGATTGCGAAGATCATGAAGACTTCGGAAGGCACGGTGCGCTCCCGACTCTTCTACGCACACCGGCAGTTGCAAAATTACCTTCAAGAGTTTATCAAATCCTGACCCAAACCATGCCGAACGAAGACGACATTTCCAAATTGTTGAGGCTCAAACGGTATGAGCAGCCGCCCCCGGGCTACTTCGAGGATTTTTTGAGTGAGTTCCAATACCGGCAGCGGGCAGAGCTCCTCCGGCGCCCGGTCTGGCAGATCTTTTTTGACCGCGTGCTTTCGTTGGCCCCCAACTTCCAGGTGCCCCGTTTGGCCTACGCCGCGATCGTCGCGCTCGCCCTGGTCTCTTCGGCAGGCATTCTCATGAAGCCTTCGACTGAGAGTCCCCGTCTTGCCGAAGCGTCAGCTCCTGTGAGTCTTTCTTCTCCGCAGTCACTCACCATCGGAAGTCCTCTGCCTGTGGCTCTGACGTCGACCGGATCGCCTTCTGTGCATTACGTGCTTCCGACCCGGCCGGTGAGTTATGCTTCGTCGCGAGGGTTTTAGAAGTTTCCGGCAGAAGGGGATTCCCGCCGCCGTTGGCTTGCTGGGGGTTGTTTGCGTCTCGTGCCCCCCGATGTGTTCCGCGCAGGCGGAGGTGCCTCCCGCCGGAGAGCCTGCCTCGGCACTCGCGGACTCGATCGCCTCGGGAGTCAACCGCGTCTTCCAGGAACGCCGGGCTGCGGTCGTCAAGGTGCGGGCCAAGGACGGGTATGGAATCCGCTACGGGAGCGGATTTTTTGTGGATCCGGCAGGCACGGTCTTCACGCATGCGGGCATCGTGATGAAGGCGGATGACGTCACGGTGATCTCCAATGGCCGCGAGCTTCCGGCGAAGGTCGTCGTAACCGATATGCGAAGCGGCATCGCGATGCTCAAGGTCGAAGGCAACAGTCCGTTCATCCCGGCAGGGACCTCCGATCCGGTTGCTGTGGCGTCGCCGCTCGTCATGATCGGTTATCCGGAGGATATGGATATCTGCCCGAGCTTCGGCATCGTGGCAGGTTTCGACCGGCAGTATCTTGGACAATATTTTTCCACCACCCACATCCGCGCCAACATGCCGGTCCAGCGCGGGCAGGGTGGGGCGCCGGTCCTCAACATGAAGGGAGAGGCGGTGGGGATTCTGGTCGGTCGGATTGAAGGCGGGGCGGCCTGCCACATTCTGCCCATCCAAGCCGCGGAGAAGGTCCGTCTGGATCTCGTGCGCTTTGGTGAGCTCCGGCCGGGCTGGGTTGGTGTGCTGGTTGAGGATTCGGAGGAGCCGGTGGAGGGATCGACGGCCAAGGTCGGCGCGCTCGATCCCACGACGCCCGCCGCGCAGAGCGGTCTCCGCCAGGGCGACGTGTTGCTCCGGATCGGTGATATCTCGGTGGGTTCGAGCGAGGACGTTTTGGATGCTTCCTACTTTCTTACAGCGGGCGATGTGGCGAATATTGAGGTGATGAGGGACGGCCAGCGGATGAATTTCAGCGTGAAGCCGGGCCTCCATCCTCTGGCACCATCGCGACAGATGCAGGCCGTCGCTCCTGAAGCGGGCAACGAGCTCCGTTTGGAGTAATCCGACCGGATGCGCAATTTCCGGAGGTCCATGCGCCACTCTACGAAAATGGAATTTCTGGCCGGTGCGATGGCGCTCGTGCTCCTTCTGCCCGCGCACCTAGCGGCGTGGGAGATCAAACAGATCCAGGGCCGTGATCACATTCGCGTGGCGGAGATTGCATCGTTCTACGGTCTCTCCGATGAGACGGCACCCGATGCCAACACGCTCAAGTTCACAGGTTCACAGCGGGAGCTGGTTGTTCTGAAAAACAGCCGCGTGGCGTATGTGAACGGGATTTGCCACTGGCTTGCTTTTCCCGTCTCCGAGGAGGGCGGGCAGCTCTATCTCTCCCGGCTCGATTTGGGCAAGACCATCGAACCGGCGTTCCGTCCTTCGCTCATCGAAGGGCTATCGCCTGTGACAACGGTGGTTATCGACCCGGGCCACGGAGGCCACGACAACGGGGCGACCAGCCCTTACGAGTTCGAGAAAAACTTTGCCCTCGATGTTGCCCGCCGCGTTCGTGACGAGCTGAAAAAGGCCGGCGTGCGCGTGGTGATGACGCGCAATAGCGACACTTTCGTGGAGCTTCCCGACCGCGCCGCCGTGGCCAACCGTCTCCCGAACTCGATCTTCGTAAGCATCCATTTCAACGCGGCCGATGGAAACTCCGCCGCGACAGGGTTTGAGATGTTTTGCGTGACCCCGCGCGGAGCGCCCTCGACAGCTTACGAACGGTTGACCGTCCGCGATATGGTGGCCGAAAACGGCAACGAGAGCGACATCGAGAGTTTCGCGCTTGCGAATGCCGTTTACCACTCGATGCACGGCAAGCTGAACATGTTCGACCGCGGGCTCAAGCGTTCGCGATTCGCCGTCCTCCGGCATTGCACGCGGCCAGCGATCCTCATCGAAGGCGGATTTTTAACGAATCCGGACGATGCGCGGAAGGTCGCCTCGAAGCAGTGGCGGGAACAATATGCCGCCTCGATCGCGCGCGGCATTCTCGAATACCGCAAGCTCGCGACGGCAGGGACCGCTCCCCGTCAGGTCGCAGATTACCGGGGTGCCACACCGTCCGGCACCGCCGTCGCAGCAGCCCCGTCTCCGACGCCGAGCCTCAGTCTCCGCGATCCCGGAACCCGGCCGGCTCAAAACTGACGGTCAGATCCCGCTCAGGCACTCGTCGAGCACGTCGAGGAGGAAATCCACATCCCCCGCGTGCAGGCACATCGGCGGCTTGATGCGGAGGACGTTTCCGTAGAGGCCGCCCTTTCCGAGCAGAAGCCCATGGTGCCGGCAGCGCTCGAAGACTTCGGCGCACGCATCGCGTGCCGGGACTTTGGACTCCCGGTCGGTGACGAGTTCACAGCCGATCATGAGGCCCCTTCCGCGCACCTGACCGATGATCGAATGCTTCTTCTGAAGAGCCTCGAGACCTGCGATAAGCCGGCTTCCCATCGCAGCGGCATTGGCTTGCAGGCCCTCCTTGTCGATGACTTCCAGGACGGCCATGCCTTGCGCGCAGGCGACAGGGTTTCCTCCGAAGGTGTTGAAGTGGATCCTCTCCGCGAGGCATTTTGCAATGGCCGGGGTTGTCACCACGGCCGCGAGCGCGCAGCCGTTGCCGATGCCTTTGGCCATCGTGACAATATCGGGCAAAACTCCCTGGGTCTCGAATCCCCAGAAGTGTGATCCCGTCCGCCCGAAACCGGTCTGAACCTCATCGGCAATGCAGAGTCCACCAGCCGCCCGCACGTGGCGGTAGGCCTCTGTGAGGTAGCCGTCTGGATACACCACGGCCCCGCCCACTCCCTGAATGCTCTCAGCAATGAACCCGGCCACGCGTCCTGGCGTTGCAAACTTGATAATCTCCGCAATCTCGCCGGCGTAGGCCGGGCCGGAATCGGGCGACGTCCACCGGCCGCGGTAGAGATCCGGCGCGACGGCGTGGTGAACGCCGAAGCTGTGCGGTGTGTTGAATTTCCACGTATGGTGGGATGTGAGCGCCATGGTCGACTGGCTCCCGCCGTGGTAGCCATTCCGCAGCGCGATGACGTCGAAGTTGCCCGTGTAGGCGCGGGCCATGAGAAGCGCGAGATCATTGGCCTCCGAGCCGGAGTTAACGAAATAGCACACCTTTAAGTCGCCCGGCATCCGCGCGGCCAGGGCCTGACCGTAGCGCGCGATATTCGGGTGAAGATAGATGGTTGTGGTGTGCTGAAGCGTCTCGTTCTGGCGGTGAACGGCCGCCGTCACGTGAGGGTGGCAGTGGCCGACGCTCACCGTGACGATGCCCCCGAAGGCGTCCAGATACCGCCGGCCCTTCTCGTCGTAAAGATACTGACCCCGGCCCTCCACGATCATCAGCGGGTCGCGGTAATAGTGGAAGATCGCCGGGTTGATGAACTCTTTACGGAGTTTGAGCACCTCGTCGGCCGATGGGCCGGTGTAGGGCTGGGGAACATGATC
>CAZSMN010000332.1:0-4283 GCA_964607615.1 uncultured Chthoniobacterales bacterium
AACGATAATCAGGAGACCGGCGGCGACGGTCACCAGAAGAACCCAGCGGTTCGAGTGGGCGGCAGGCATGATAGCACCATTCAGTGAGAGTAGCCAAACTTTACAGACAAGTTAGTAAAGTATCAAGCGCCTGCCCGTGAGGAACTTCAGACAATGGCCGACAGCGGGGCTTCGCATTCCGGGGCGCGATCAATTTGTCGCGAAATTCCTGATTTTTGCGACAAAATCGCCGGCGCTGATTTTGCAGGGAAAAATCTGTCGCAAAAATCAGGTGCGAAAGTCAAACTTGTGCGACTGACTTTCGCGACACGTCGCGGCCCGGATTCCGCGCCGCTGCGGACGTGGTGCAGGTTTCAGGATTTGCGCGACATAAGGGGCGCGAAGGAATTTAATTCTGGATCACCAGATCAAAAGACCTTGGCGGGCAGACGCGCTCGAAATAGTAGCTTTCAACATCGTCCCAAACAGCGTGCCACGCGGCTAAAAAGCCCTCCGCGCCCTGTTCGCGCGCAGCAGTCCGTTCATGCCGCACTTTGGTCGGCACATCCACGATCACGGCGAGGTCGATCAAATCCCGAAGGAACGGAGATGCGGAATAAGCTCCTTCGAGCAGAATCGTGGGCGCTGGCGCGACTTCGGTAAATTCGTTCTTGAGGCTGTAAGTGCCATCCGGGCCTAGTCCCTGCATGAAGTCGAAAGCTCGCCACTGTGCAGGTTCCCCCTTGCGTAGAGGCTCTATTGCCTCGCGAACGCGGTCCCACTCAAAAACGCGATTCAACCGCTCCGCCACGGTTTTGTGAGGCCACTCGGATTCGGGAACCTGCGTTTGATAGAAATCATCGAGCGTAACCAAGGCTATGTCGGTCAGCTTCGCCAACCTTGCCGCAATCGTTGACTTACCGGAGCCGCTTCCCCCGTCAAGCGCCACGACAACAGGACGTGCGAGTTCGGCGCGGAGGGCTTCTATTCTCTCAAGTATGTGGAGTTCAGGCGACTTCATTGTTCAACCAATTTCGATGATGCTGCGTTGTCGCAAAAATTCCAAAACCCGCGACAGCTTTCTTGTCGCATAATAGGGATTTCCGCGACGGTTTGCACGAGGTAGATTCCGGGCATGTCGCCCACGAGGAAGCCCCTGCCCTTGCTTATCGGATATGCCCGCGTCTCGACCGACGGCCAGACTCTCGACCAGCAGCGCGCGGCGCTGAAAGCGGCCGGCTGCAAGCGCGTGTTCGAGGAAAAGGCATCCGGCGCGCAGCGCGGCCGCCGCGAGCTGGCGAAGATGCTGGACCATTTGCAGCCCGGGAACGTGGTGACGGTGACGCGGCTTGATCGCCTCGCCCGATCGACGCGCGATCTTCTCGACATTGCTGAGCGGATCGGCCACGCCGAGGCCGGCTTGCGTTCGCTGGCCGAGCCGTGGGCCGACACGACGACGCCGGCCGGGCGCATGGTGCTGACTTTCTTCGCCGGCGTTGCCGAGTTCGAGCGCAGCTTGATCCATGAGCGCACGAGCGCCGGCCGCGCGGCGGCGAAGGCGAAGGGCGTTCGGTTCGGCCGCCCCCCTGCCCTGTCGGCCGAGCAGATCGCACACGCCCGCCAGCTCATCAGCGAGGACAAGAAGCCGGCCGAGGTTGCCCGGCTCTTGGGTGTGCATCGCTCTACCCTCTACCGGGCCATAGAACGCATTGACGTGGATACGCATTGACGCAACTACGTTTAGTCGCCCGGCCCTAGAAGTAGTGCCTTTCTCGCCCCCTTACGCAAAGGGTTGCAGAATCGGGCGATTTCGTCTCTTCATGTAGACATGGCGAGTCGCACCCGAGAACAAGTTAAGCTGGAAAGTGTCCGAAACCTGCGCGCCCGTTGGCGCGCGGAGGGCCGGATTCTTGTGCAGGCCGATCTGCCCGGCGAGCTGGTCGCGGCGATTGACCGCCTGAAGGACGACGCGGGCTTGCGAGGGCGCGCGCCGATCATCGAGGAAGCGTTGAGGTTCTATATCGAAGCGAAGCAAGGGACATAACGGCAAAACGCCCGACCGTTGGCGCGGTCGAGCGTTTTATAGGCCGTCAGACACACCGTAGAGCCGGGGCCATCAAAGTCTCCCCTTATCTACGCTAGAGCACTCCAATTCGCAAGATTGATTCTTGCGGAAACGGGGAAAGCTGTGCCTGCCGTCCGCGCTGTCATGTCCTTCAAAAGGAAGGACGAGGGCATATGTTGAGGACGCACTACGCGGCCGCGATCGGCTGCGCGCGCGGGAACGCGCTTGATGAAATCATGCGGGAGGTTTGGACTCGATACGGCGCGGGCCAGCTCACCGACGACGAGGCCGGCGAGCTTACGACGCTCGCCCATGAGCGCCGGGCCGCCCTGCGGGGATCGGGACAGACCGCGCTAGGGTTGATCTTTCCGCCCCCTGCCCCACGCTGCCCGACACCAGTTCGCCGGCATAGCCATATCCGGGGACGATCGGAGGGCCGCATATGGCGGCCGACGACGCGCAAGGACGTGCAGGCGATCTTGAAGGCGGCCGAAATCTACAACGAGGCCGGCTTGCACGAGAAGGGCGAGCGCAGCGGGCCGCTAGGATCGGTGGCGCTGGACGTGCTGCGGCTGTTCGTCAATCTCATCGACTTCCGCACCGGCCGGCTTGAGCCGTCAATCACCACGATCATGGATCGGCTAGGCCGGTCGCGCGATACGATCGTGCGGGCGCTGAAGAATCTGCGGGCGCATGGCTTCATTGACTGGCTGCGGCGCTATGAGCCGACCGGGAACGAAGGGCGCGGCCCACAGGTGCAGCAGGCCAGCAACGCCTATCGCCTGTCCCTGCCGGAGAAGGCCCGGCAGTTCCTTGGACGGTTCGGCAAGGCTCCACCCCCGCCCGCCGATCATGGACAGGATCAGCGGGCTTGGAGCGAGGCAATCGACGCCTACAAGACCACCCTGCCCCTCGATGAGCGAACGCAGATCGACGCCGGCGATAGCCCGCTAGGACAGGCCCTTGTGCGCATGGCGAAAAACTTCATGAAACGTGAGTCCGATAACCAGACTGAATCCCCATCTGATCTTTATCTAAGAGGCAAAACATAAGCGGTCGCCGCTGTTCGGGCTGCTTACGCAGCCCTGCGGCGGTTCCGGCCCGCGTATAGGCGGGCCGGGAAACGGCACCCCCACTACCTAATCCGCACCGCTCGCGCCTGCGACCAGCGTCCTATGGCTTTCGAGAGGGAGTGAAGGGCAAGGTCGGCGCTTAATTATTTACGTTAATACGTATTGACGTGTAAACGTATTACCTTGATAGAAGGCGATGGCGGCGGCCGGGAAAACGTGCTAGAGTGTACACAATTCAACACACGGAGGCGATTCCATGACCGCCAGCACCACCATGACGATTCGGGTTAGGCCCGATGTGAAAGAAAAGCTCGACCGGATCGCGAACGACACGCAGCGAAGCAAATCCTTCCTCGCCGGCGAGGCCGTCGCCGCCTATGTCGATCGCGAGCTTGAAATCATCGACGGTATCAAGCGCGGCATGGCTGATGCAGCGGCCGGCCGAGTGATCCCCCATGCGCAGGCCGTCGCGGAAATGCGTGAGGTTATCGAGGAAGCGCAGCGCCGGAAAGCCGCGCGCGGAAGAGGCCGGTTGTCTGGTCGATTGAGGCGCAGCGGGATAACCTCGAAATCCTGCGCTATATCGCAGAGGACAACCCATTCGCCGCCGAACGGGTCGTGGATGCGATCGAGGACGCCGGGAACAAGCTCGGCGAATTTGCGACCGGCCGGCCGGGGCGGGTGAGCGGAACCTATGAAAAGTCCCTCGCCCGTCATCCCTACATCATCGCCTATGAGCTGCGGGACGTGGGGGGCCGGGAAAGCGTCGTGATCGTGCGCGTCATCCACACGTCGCGCGACTGGCCGGCCGAGGAATGGCCGCACTAGCTTAAAGACGTAGTAACGTCCTTAGCTATATGCTTCAATACGTATTCACGCAAAGAAGGATTGACGCATGAACGTCATTGCGTTTTTGAGCCAGAAGGGCGGGAGCGGAAAAACCACGCTTTCGGTTCATACCGCCGTGGCGGCCGAGGCGACCGGCGAACGGGTTTGCGTCATCGACGCGGACCCACAGGAGAGCGCGACCGCATGGGCGAGCGCGCGGGAAGCCGGAACGCCGATCGTCGCCACGGCGCAGGCCGGGGAGCTGGACGCCGCGCTTAGGGCGGCCGAGGGCGAGGGCATGACCTACCAGAAGGTGAGCTACACGGTCGATGGCACGA
>CAZSMN010000333.1:0-4222 GCA_964607615.1 uncultured Chthoniobacterales bacterium
ACGGTCTTCGGCCTCCCGATGGAAAAAGGCATGCACGAACGGATCCCGGCTTTTATCCCGGAGGTCCGAGGGCTTTCCTTCGGCGATGATTCCTTTTTTTGAGGCGTCCAGCATGATGACTCGGTCTGCGATCGCATAGATACTGGCGAGTTCATGGCTGACAATCACAAACGTCACGCCGAGGACGCGGTTCAGCCTCTTGATGAGGTCGTCCAGACCGGCCGATGTGACGGGGTCGAGGCCGGCCGAAGGTTCGTCGAGGAAAAGGACGTCGGGATCGAGGGCCATGGCGCGGGCGATCGCGGCCCTTTTCTGCATGCCGCCGCTGACCTCGGAGGGAAAGCGCTCCGCGGCCGCCGCGAGGCCGACAAGGTCGAGCTTCATGCGGGCAACGAGTTCGCGGGCCTCGCGCGGAAGATCGGTGAACTCCTCCAGCGGGAGCATCACATTTTCCAGCAGCGACATCGAGCCGAAGAGGGCTCCGCTCTGGTACATCACGCCGAATCTGCGCAGAATCTCCGCTCGCTCGCTGCCGCTCGCCTTTTCGAGGTTGCCGCCTGCAATCAGGATCTCGCCGGCGGCGGGGGCTTTCAGGCCGATGAGGTGCTTCATGAGCGTGCTTTTGCCACAGCCGGAGCCGCCCAGAATGATAAACACCTCGCCCCGGCGCACGTCGAACGAGACGTCTTCCAGGAGGACGAGGTCGCCGTAGGCGGCGGTCAGATGCTCGACCTTGATAATGGCATCGCCGGTCTTCATCAGAATTTCAGCACGTAGAAAATCGCGGCAAAAACCGCATCCACGACCACAATGAGGAAGATCCCGCTGACCACCGCGCTGGTGGTTGAGACGCCGACCGCCGTCGCGCCCTTGCCGGTTTGCAGGCCGCGCAGGCATCCGATGCCGGCGACGAGAATGCCGAAGACGAACGACTTGATGAACCCCGTCATGACGTCGTTCACACCGACAGCGCCGACGAGTTGGTTCCAGAGCGCTGCCATGGGGAATCCCTGGGCCATCATCACGAGGAACCCGCCGGCGATGCCGAGAGCGTTCGCGTAGATCGTCAGAACCGGCGTGACGAGGAAACCCGCGAGCACCCGTGGGATAACCAGAAAGCGCATGGGATCGAGCCCCATCGTTTCGAGGGCGTCGAGCTCCTCATTGACTTTCATCGTGCCGATCTCAGCGGCGAATGCCGATCCGGAGCGACCCGCCAGAACAACGGCTGTCATGATCGGCCCGAGCTCCCGGAGCATCGCGAGCGCAACAAGGTTCACGACAAAAATATCAACGCCGAACTGCTTGAGTGGCACCGCCGATTGGAACGCCATGATCATTCCGGTGAGGAGTGAGACGAGGCCCGCGACGATGAGAGCGTTGACACCTGCCGTCTGGGCGATGAGCCAGACGTCCGTCCAGCGCACCTGCGAGGGCCGAACGATGCAGGAGGCCAGCTTGGCACCCAATTCGCCGACGAAGGCGGTCTGTGCGCGTAGGTCCTCGAAAAACCAGGCCCCGACGCGCCCGATGCGGACCATCATTCCTTCTCTGGCCGGCGGTTTGGCGATACTGACGGGATCGAATCGATCAAAAGGCTCAAGAAGCGATTCAATCGATTCAGGGAGCCCTGTGATTTCAGCGTTTTTGGAATGCCGGAGGCTCCAGAGAAACGCGAGCCCGGCTCCGTCGGCGGAGACGAGGGCCGAGGCGTCGACGGTTCCTTCGGGGCTCTTGGAAGAGAGGAGGTCCCACGCTGCGGCAACGGCCGGCGCATCGAGGTGGCCGGAGAGGACGAGGCGCGTCTGCCCGTTTGCCTCCTCCACCTTGACCGCTGATGTTCTCTTTTCCGCCACGTGCCTTTTGTCCTATCCCCGTGCGCGGAAGTCGTCGAGCCTGCGGTGCGATGGGTCTTCTCTTGTTTGTTGGCGCAGGGGGTGCGCATAATGCCGCCATGAGTTCTCCGCTCCCCCCCGTGCGCAAGAAGGTTCAGCCCATTGTCTACTTCATCGGATTCACCGCGGCTCTCGCGGGATTGCTCTTCGGCCTGGATGTTGGAGTCATCTCCGGAGCGGAGGGATTCATCCAGCAGGACTTCAAGCTTTCGGATGATTCGATTCAGATCATCGTCAGCGCCCTCCTCTGGGGAGCGGCCTTCGGTGCGCTCTTCAGCGGCGTCCTTTCCAGCCACCTCGGGCGCCGTAAGACGATTCTGATCAGCGCGGTGAACTTTGTGATCGGCGCGATCCTTTGCGCGGTTGCGCCGAGCGAGCACCTTCTCATCGCAGCGCGCTTCCTTCTCGGCATCGCGGTCGGCGTGGCGTCGTTCACGGCCCCGCTTTACCTGTCCGAGGTCTCCCCGCAATCGGTCCGGGGCTCGATGATCTCAATGTATCAATTGATGATCACCATCGGCATCGTGATGGCCTTTCTCAGCAATACCTGGCTTGCGACCTACGCCACGATCGGGGGTGTGACCGGCGGCCACTGGCGACTGATGCTCGGCATCATCGCGATTCCGGCCGCGATCATGTTTGTCGGTGTTTATTTCCTGCCGGAGAGTCCGCGGTGGCTCTTCCTGAAAGGTTTTCAGGAGCATGCGATCCAGGTGTTCAAGCGGATGAAGCTCGATGACGCGGAGATCGCGGCCGAGGTCAAAGAGATCGAGGACAGCCTCAAAGTGAAGCAGGACGGTTTTTCGCTGCTCCGAAACAACCCGAATTTCCGCCGCGCGATCGGGCTCGGCATCGGCCTTCAGATCATCCAGCAGCTTACCGGCATCAACGTGATCATGTATTACGCGCCGCGCATCTTCGGGATGGCGGGGTTCCAGGATACGAACGAACAGATGTGGGGCACGGTGATCGTGGGCGTAACGAACGTGCTCGCGACGTTCATTGCGATCGCGTTTGTCGACCGGCTGGGCCGCAAGCCGATCATGTACGCGGGATTTGTCACCATGGGCCTCGCCCTTCTGAGTGTCGGCGCGATCTTTGTTGTCGGCGGCGAGACGCATATGGTCCCGAATGCGAAGGGCGTCGAGGAGGCGACCATTGTCCTCAAGAGCCTTTCGTTTGCCTACCCGGCGATTTTTGCGCTTCTCATCTTCATCGTTGGATTTGCGATGAGCGCCGGCCCGATCATCTGGGTGATCTGCTCGGAGATCTACCCGCTCGCCGGACGCGATCTGGGTGTGACATTCAGCACGGGAACGAACTGGATCGCGAATGCCATCGTCGGCATGACGTTCCTCTCGCTCATCAACGGCCTCGGGCCGGGCAATACTTTCCTGCTCTACGGCGGGCTGAACGTCCTGTTTATCATCTTCTTCCTGATCTTCGTTCCCGAAACGAAGGGGATCTCGCTCGAGAAGATCGAACGGAATCTCATGTCGGGTCTGCCGTTGCGGAAGATCGGCCGCTGAGATCGGGCTGGCCGTTGGCTCAGGCGCGTCCGCGCTTGAGCTTCCGCAGGATGATCGATGCCGCCTCGGTGGTCTCTTCGACCCGGAGGATGAGACAGGCTGCGAGGTAAGCGGCTGCCGCGGCTCCGATGATCACCGAAAGCGCCAAGCCCTCCTGCCAGAGGGCGGGATCAGGGAAGAGGCGGTCGGCTCCGGCTTTTCCGGCGACGCAGACGAGGCCCAGGGGTAAGGTCGCCAGGATGCAGCGCGAAAGAGTGGAGACAAAACGGCCGCTATCGAGCTTCCCGGCGGGTTTGAGCATGAGAAAGTAGAGGGCGGAAAAGTTCAGAACCGCACAGATCGTCGTGGAGAGCGCCAGCCCGCTGTGGCCCATCCCGAGGTGGAACATGAAATGGTAGTTCAGCGCCACGTTGAGTGCGACGGAGCCGAAGCTCACCAGCATCGGCGTCCATTTCCGATTGATCGCGTAGAAGGCCGGCGAGAGGACCTTGATGCCCGAGTAGGCGACAAGGCCAAGGGCGTAATACTGCAGGGCGAGTCCGGTCTGGAGGGTGTCGTTTTCAACGAAGCGTCCGTGCTCGTAAATGAGCCCGATGATGTCGCCGGCCAGAAACCACAGCCCGACAGCGGCCGGCAGGGTCAGAAAAGCAGCGAGCCGCATGGCTTTCCCGAGCGTCGGGCCGAAGGCGCTGGTATCCTGCGCGGCCGCGATCCGCGAGACGACCGGGAGCGTGATGGTGGCCACGGCCACGCCGAAGACGCCGATCGGCAGCTGCATGAGGCGGAACGCACTGTTGA
>CAZSMN010000334.1:0-4216 GCA_964607615.1 uncultured Chthoniobacterales bacterium
CTGCTAGTTACTTCGAGTTCGATGTGGTTGATTTCCTGATGGAAGGTGGAGCTAATGTGAAACGTCAGTCAGAAGTCACAGGCCGGCACACCCTGCATTCTCTCGCCGGAAGATTTCAGGAAAGTGACGACAACGAGGTGGGCAAGGTTGCCGCCGAGGTCATTCGTAAATTGGTCGCCCGCGGAGCGAAGGTCGATGTGCGCATGAACGATGGCACCACCCCGCTCATGATCGCTGCGCAATCCGGCGTCACGGGCCCGAATACCATCGCACTCCTCGATGCAGGGGCCGACATCAATGCCAGAAACAACGAGGGCCTCTCGGTTCTTGCGATCGCAAAAAAGCACGGTCGGTGGGACATGGTGGACTTCCTCGAGAAACGCGGCGCAAGGGACTAACCCCGCACGCGGCGGTCGCTCGCGCCTTGCGCGATTCCCCGCGAGTGCAGACGATAACGCCCCGTGAACGTGCCTGCATCGAGCGTGCCCTCCAAACCGAGACCTGCCGGCCGCGTTGTGGCATTGCTGCCTGGACTTCTCGCCCTGCTGCCCCTCCTTTCCGCTCTCCCCGTCGTGTGGGCAGGCGATGAAACCGGACGTGCGCTTCCCGAAGCAGATGCGATGTTCCGCCAGGATCCGCGGTGGCTCGGCGCCGATGCGGCGCTGAGCATCCCGCTTGAGGACGACCGCATCGTCTGGCTCTTCGGAGATACTTTCATCGGAGACGGAAAATCCCCCGACCGTGCGGGATCGGCCATGATCCGCAATTCCATCGGCATCGAGGAAGGGAACGATCCGCTGAAGGACCGGATGCGCTTCTTCTGGAGGCAGGACGCAAAGGGCCGGCCGGCCTCGTTTTTTCCCGAGAAGGGCGGGGAATGGTACTGGCCCGGGCATGGCGCCCAGGTCGACGATGACTCGCTTGCGATTTTTCTCACAAAGGTAGCCCTGTCCCCGGGAACCCCGCTGGGTTTCAAGGTGAGCGGCCATGCACTGGCGGTCGTGGAAAACATCCGCGCGTCACCCGATGCATGGGCCGTTCGGATCATCGACGGTCCGCCGGACAGAGGATTCGTTCCCGCGGCAGCCGTTGTGCGGGAGGGGAAATACTTCATCGCCCTTGCGGTGGCAAACAACGGAACGGCTGATGGAGCGCTGGTTCGTTACGCGCCGGAAGCACTCCGCCGCGGCGATCTTTCGGCAGCGGAATGGTGGACGGGAAACGGCTGGAGCACTACTGAGGAGAAGGCCGTTGTTGTGATTCCCGGAGCGGGCCCCGAAGGTTCCCTCCACTGGGAGAAGAAGCTCGGCTGTTACATCCATGTCGCCAGCCATGGCTTCGGTGCGACCCGGATCGCCGTCCGTATGGCTCCGGCTCTGACCGGCCCGTGGTCACCGCCCCGGATCGTCTTTGAGCCGGAGGAATCGCGGGCACCGGAGGCCTTTGTTTATGCGGCCAAAGCGCATCCCGAACTGAACGTTGTCGGGGGTCTCGCCGTGACCTACGTCGCGAATACTTTCCAGCCCGATCAGCTTTTCACCAATGAGGGATTCCACCTCTACTGGCCACGGTTCGTCGTGATTCCTGACTCCCTCTTGACAAGCGCCTCGGAAGCCGGCCGGCCGCCGACAGATCGCAAACCGGTCGGACCTTGAATACACCCTGCGGTGTTTAGAGGAGGGCGTTGCGCAGGACCCGCCTTTCTGCCATCAATGCGCGGAATGTTGCATTTCATCGGGAAGCAGACTCTCGCCATCGTCGCCGGGCTCGGCGACTACGCGCTGTTTTCCGGGCTCGCGCTCCGCTCGATCCCGCGTTCGCGCCGGATCCTGCGACGCATCGCCCATGCGATCTACGAGCAGGGAACGCTCTGCCTGCCGGTTATCCTCATCGTCGGCGCCTTCACAGGGCTCGTCCTCGGGTTGCAGGGCTACTATGTGCTGAACCGATTCGGCTCCGAGGGCCTGCTGGGCTCTCTGGTCTCGCTCAGCCTCGTCCGCGAGATGGCGCCCGTGCTCGCGGCCCTGATGCTTGTCGGGCAGGCCGGATCGGCGCTGGCGGCCGAACTGGGGATCCAGCGGAACTCCGAACAGATCGTCGCCCTCGAGACGATGGGCGTGAGCAGCCACGGCTACCTCATCGCACCCCGCCTGATCGCGGCGCTGATCACGTTCCCTGTCCAGACGGCCCTTTTTGTGGCCGTCGGCCTCTGGGGTGGGAGCCTATCCGGATCGCTTCTTCTGGGCGTCGAGCCGGGAATTTACTGGTCCTCCGTCGAGCGGGCCGTGGAAGCCGCCGATGTGCGCGAGTGTTTTATCAAAGCAGCGACGTTCGGCCTGCTCACGATGAGCATCTGCGCCTACCACGGCTTCAATGCCCACCGCTGCCACTTCGCGACGGGCGCCCGCGCCGTGAGCGCCTCGACCACGCTGGCCGTGGTCCACTCGAGCATCATCGTCCTCGCGGCCGATTATGTGATCACCTCGTTTCTGGTCTGATCCATGGACCGCGCCGCCTCCGATTTCCTGCTGCAGGTCGAGGGACTCCACAAACGGTTCGGGGAGCGCGAGGTCCTGACCGACGTGAGCATCGCCGTGCCGCGTGGAAGCGTCTTCACCGTACTCGGTCCCAGTGGCGCGGGGAAGTCGGTCTTCCTGAAATGCCTGGCCGATGTCGAGCAGCCGGATGCCGGCCGCATCTCGTTCGACGGACGTTCGCTCAGCTCCGGGGATCCCCGCGCACGCGCCGACTTCCGCCGCCGCTGCAGCTTTCTTTTCCAGAGCAACGCGCTCTTCGACTCGCTCACCGCGCTGGAGAACGTGGCGCTCCCCCTCGAGCAGACAACCGATCTCCGCGACCGTGAGATCCGCGAGCGCAGCATGGAGGCCCTCCGGCAGCTCGAGATCGAGAATCATGCCGACCACTACCCGGGCATGCTCTCCGGCGGCATGCAAAAGCGCCTCGCCCTGGCGCGCGCGATCGTCACCCGCCCGGAGCTTGTTTTCTTTGACGAGCCCACGGCCGGGCTGGACCCCCTGCGCCGCAATGCGGTTTTCACCATGATCGCGAAATACCAGCGGCAATTCGGTTTCACCGCGCTCGTCGTCACGCACGACGTTCCCGAGGCGCTCATCGCCAGCGACCGTGTCGCCCTGCTCGACCGCGGGCGGATCCGCTTCGAGGGCACCCCGGGCGAGTTGTCCTCGTCCGACGACCCGTTTGTCCGCGGCTTCCGCGACAGCACCGACTCGCTCGTGGCCGCGCTGGCGGAAATCCGGCACGGCGAATGCAGCACCAACTGAGAGAAGATTTATGAAACACACCAGACTGCAACTTCTCGTCGGCCTCTTTGTCGTCCTCGGGATCGCGGCCATCGCCTACCTGACGGTCAAGCTTGGCTCGGGTTCGATCATCGGGAGCGACACCTATGTGATCGAGGCCCGGTTCGCGAATGCCGGCGGCCTCAACAAGGGCAGCAACGTTCTCGTGGCCGGGGTTTTTGTCGGCCGCGTGGACGATGTCCGGGTCGACCCGAAGGACTACAGCGCCATCGCCACCCTTCGCATTATGTCCAAGCTGCAATTCCCGACCGATACGATGGCGTCGATCAAAAGCAGCGGACTCATCGGCGATAAACATATATCCCTTGCCCCCGGAGCGGATGACACCTATTTAGAACCCGGATCGAGGATTATTATGACCGAATCTGCTGTTGATCTGGAATCGCTGATCGGGAAGATGGCCTTCGGCAGCGTCGACGAAAAAGCTCCCAAAGAGCCGGCCCAATGAAACTCCACACGCTGTTTTTGCTAAGTGTTTTCTGTTTTCTCGGAGTCGCTGCGGCCTCCGAGCCGGAGACGCGCCTCCGCGCCGCCGTTGATGAGGTTCTCGCCGTTGCGGCCAAGTCGCCGAACAGCGAGGTGCTGGCAAAAAACATCGTGCCCGTCCTGGAAAAGTATCTTTGCTTCAGCGCGATGACCAAACGCGCCGTGGGCCCCGGCTGGCGCGAGCTGAACCCGGGCCAGCGCGACGAAGCCACTCAGCTTTTTGCGAGGCTCATCACCCGCACCTACAGCAAGAAGTTCACGCCCGGCGAGCGGCCGGTGATCGATTTCAAACCCGCGGTCGAACCCTCGCCCGGCCGCGTCGATGTGCCGACCCTGACCCAGTATCAGGGCAGCAGCTACGAAGTCATCTACCGCATGGAGCAATCCGA
>CAZSMN010000335.1:0-4212 GCA_964607615.1 uncultured Chthoniobacterales bacterium
GCCAGGCGCCCTCCCTCAAACGCCTCAACCTTCGCATCACCAACCGCAACCTGGACGGACTTCCCATCGAGCGCATCCCCGGACTTCGCGAGACCGGCATCGTCATCTCGCGCATCCGGACGGAATCCGAAACCCAGGTTCGCGTCGCTACCCCCGACACCATCGTCCATTTTGGTGATACCCTTCTCGCCGTCGGTGATACAGAGGCTTTGGAGAGCTTTCAGCGAATTGTCGGGGAATCTTCCACAGAGAATCTCATGGAAGCCTCCGGTCACATTCAGTTCCGCCGCATCATCGTGACCCACAAGGCCGCGCTGGGAAAATCCCTCCGCCAGCTCGCGATTCACACCACGTTTGACGTCGTGATCACGCGGGTCCAACGCGCCGAGGTGGAGATGCCGGCCGATCCCGACATCCGCCTGCAATTCGGCGACACGCTCTTGGTCGTCGGCGATGAGCGCGGCCTCGATCAGGCTGCACGCCTTCTGGGGAATTCGCCCAAAGAACTCGGCCACACGAACTTCCTCCCCATCTTCCTGGGCATCGCCCTCGGGGTAACCGCCGGCCTTGTTCCGGTTGCGCTGCCCGGACTGCCCGTCCCCGTGCGGCTCGGTCTCGCTGGAGGTCCACTCGTCCTTGCCATCCTCCTCGGCCGGATCGGTCAGATCGGTCCGGTCGTCTGGTACATGCCCGCCGGCGCCAACCTCGCCCTGCGCGAAATGGGCATCATTCTCTTCCTGGCTTGTGTCGGCCTCAAAGCCGGGTCCCAGTTTGTCCCGACCCTCCTCAGCCCGGATGGGGTTGCGTGGCTCGCGGCAGGCTTCTGCATCACCCTCATCCCGATCCTCCTCGTCGGGATCTTCGCGCGGATGGTCCTAAAGATGAACTACGTGACGTTGACCGGCCTCATCGCCGGGAGCATGACGGACCCACCCGCCCTCGCCTTTGCCAATACGCTGGTCAAAAGCGATGCGCCTTCGGTCTCCTACGCCTCGGTTTACCCCCTCACGATGCTCCTTCGCATCCTCTGCGCACAACTTCTCATTCTTTTCTTCGCCTGATCCGCTGAGCCATGCGCCCGTCTGCCCGGATCTGCGCTCGATAGCCCGCCGCTCCGGGTTGAAAATTCAACTCGCCCCGTCCGCAGCCATCGGTTAATGTTTTTTATATTATGGCAACGCGCGAGCCCATCTCTGAGCGTATAGGCGAGGCGCCCGGCCGGGAGGCCTTCACCCTCATTGAACTCCTCATCGTGATCGCCATTATTGGAATAATGGGGGCCATGATCATTTCGTCCGTGACCAATGCAGCGACCTCTGCCTACAGGAATGTCGCCAACCAGCAGCTGGTTGTGGTTCAAGAGGCCTTAAACTCCTGGATCGCCGCCCAATCAAGTGGGGCCGATACCAATCGAAAGCCCAGGGCGATCAAAAACGCAGTCGATAATTACACGACGAACGGATTGGTCATGCTAGACCGTATCTCACCCTACCTCCATACGAATACCTACACCAATCTCGCGACTGATCTCCAGACGGAGGCCATGGAGAAAATCGGTAAACGCCTCCAGTTTTCAGCTTGGGATACGAATGCGACCAACTTTGGTTATCCGAAGGTGGAACTAGTAGACGAGTAAACACAATGATACGATTCTTAAAAACCTGTCGATTTACTATGCAGGGATTCTCCTTGGTAGAGGTCCTTGCTTCGATCACCATCATCGGAATCATTGTTTTTCTGGCAATCCCGAATATCGTGCGCATGAAATCGGACGGCGAGGAAAACCTCGCCCGAGCCCGCGCAGAAACGCTTAATATGGCAATGGCTTCGTTTGTCCAAGCGTTAGGACCAACAGAGGCTAAAAACCGTTGGACTGCTGCCACTACTGACAATGCCCGATACACGAACATCGCGCCCTACATCGCTTACGCTCCCGATAGCTTAGATGCATTCATGCCCTCCGGCTATGATGCAACACTTCCGACAACGGTTTACCCTCTCACAAACCGAGCGCGCATCACAGGACCTTCCGGAAACATCAACTACTAGGCAAAATCCTGATTCAGGTTCCCGTGTTCGTTCCCCCAAAGAAGTTTCCCCGCTGCGCTGCGAATTCCGCAGTATCGCTCACGGAACTGATCGTGGTTATTGCCGTCTTGGCCGTTTTTGCCGCTATCGCTGTGCCATCGATAAGCGGAGTGTTTGGCGGCTCCCAGCGAAGCATCGCTGAACGCAATCTCAATATGCTCAACGCGGCGGTAGCCGCCTACAACCAGTGCGGATCGGAGTTAACCAATGCGGCGAACGACGGAGCCACCACAGACGAACTAGCAGTCATTCAAATTCTACAAACTCAGGACCCTTCGCTGGCAGGATCTCCGTTTCTGCCTCCCAACCTTGTCTTTCCGGCGACCAGTTCCTCCAACTCCTACCGGGCGCAGTGGACCACAAACCAGATTTTTCGGCTTCGCATAGCGGGAACGAATGGAGCTGGCGTCAACCTGCTGATGCAGACTTCGCCTTGAGTTGAATAATGAAATCATCGTCTTGGCAGACCCTCCGCGAACTCCTTGAGCAACACGGCTTCGAAACGGGCGACACCCCATCGGAATCCCGTGATCTGCATCTTCACATTGCCTCCGCAAACGGGATTCCCGACGAGGAAGGTCTGGAATGGTTTGCACGAAAGTTCGGGCTGACCCCCTTTGATCCGCAGCGGATCGGATGCTCAAGCCGCGCGGAAGCCTGCTTCCGGAGCTTCCATCCGCAGATGGACGAGAACACCGAGAAATGGATGCCCTTCGGCACCGTCGGCCCACTCCTGATCTGTGCACATTACAATCCGGCGTGCGCCGACATCTGGGGTATCCCGGATGACTTCATCTTTCCGGTTCTGGTCCCCGAGGCCAAATATCAGGCACTTCGTCAGGATGTGATGGCCCGCATCGAGCTTCAACCGCTCGAAACATCCGCTCCGCTCAAAATCTCCCCGCGACCGGAAGATGGAAAGCCGGACGAGTTGCTGAAGTGGCTACTGAAGGAATACCCCTTCGAAAACGATACCCGGGCGAAGCTCGAAAGCTGCCTGCCCGCCCTCTCCGGACTGGGCTTTGACCAGTTGGCATCCGTAAAGTCGCTCCCCTCGAATTTCGGACCAGCCTTGCGGCGCCTCTCCACCGGCGATCCCTGCTTCAACGCCGAGCACACGCCCCCACAGGCCATGTTCCCGGAGACACTTCTGGAGAAGCACAGCGTCTTTCCGCTCTTTATCGGGTCGAAGACGTGCTTCCTTCTCTCCGCCCAGAAAGAGAACTTCGCCTTCGAAGATGAGTGGCTTTCCAGCGGCCATCAGGCATTCGCCTTCCGGACGGTTTTCTGTGACCGCGAATCGATTATTGCCGCAATTAACCGGGAGAGAAGCCGCTCCGTCGGTGCCGCGAACGTCTCGCCGGAAAGCGAGCTCAGCTTTTCGGATGTCGCAAACATCGTTGAAATTGATCCGCAGGACATGCAGCGGATCAATCCCTCCAGCATTAATGCCACACCGGAGCAAGTGGTCCATTGGGTCCTCTGGCGCGCCATCACCGGCCGGGCGAGTGACCTGCACATCGAGAAATTCTATAACATGGCGCGCTTTCGCGCCCGGATCGACGGCGAGCTGAAAGTGATTCACTCTTGTCCCGAGGAGCAGCTCTCCCGTTTCGTCAGCCTCATCAAGAACTACTCAAACATGGGGCAGCGGCGTCAGGATGCACAGGACGGCCGCTTCTCCCTTTTGCTCGGAAAGCGCCGCGTCGACTGCCGCGTCTCGGCCATCCCGTGCCGGAAAGACCTTCAGAAGATTACCATCCGCTTCCTCGACAAGCAGGATGGCGTCCGCAAGCTCAGCGAGCTCAATCTCGCCCCGCGCCAGCTCCAGCTTCTCAATGAGGCAATGGGCCGGGATCAGGGATTGATCCTCATTACCGGACCCACCGGCAGCGGCAAGACCACCACACTTTACGCGCTGCTCAACAGCGTCAATAGCGACAACATCAACATCCACACCATCGAGGATCCCATCGAATATGAGGTCGAAGGTCTCAACCAGACCCAGACCGATCAGATCAACGGCATCGATTTTGCCGAAGGCCTCCGGCGCCTCATGCGCGCCGACCCGGACGTCATCCTCATCGGCGAGTGCCGCGACCAGGAGACGGCCTTCTCGGCGAT
>CAZSMN010000336.1:0-4197 GCA_964607615.1 uncultured Chthoniobacterales bacterium
AATCCGGCAAACACATCGCGCTGGTCGTTGATGAGTTCGGCGGACTTCAGGGCCTCGTGACCTTGAATGACGTGATGATGGCCATCGTCGGAAACCTTCCCGAGCGCGAGCAGCGCAACGATCCCAAGGCGGCGCTGCGTCAGGACGGCACCTGGATTATTGATGCGATGCTCGATATCGACGAGACGAAGACGAGCCTCGGCATCGAGGATGACATGCCCGGCGAGAACGAGAACCGCTTCACCACACTGGGAGGCTTCATTTTGTTCCGCCTTGGACACATCCCGCGTGAGGGCGAGAAATTCCAGTGGGACCGCTTTGAGTTCGAGGTGATCGACATGGACCGCCAGCGCATCGACAAGGTTCTTGTTACCCCGCGCGCGCCGAAGGTCGAGGAGTCCGCCGACGATGCGGCGGGCGATATCTAGACCGGAAAGAGACGGGAAAACTCATCCCGGACGAGCCGTCCGGCCCAGCTGTTGAGCTCCCAGAGATCCGCGACCGGTTCCTGCGTGCGGGGATCGACCTGCAGGTAGCCGTCCGGCCCGAATTCCGGCGTCATCGTGCACCAGGTGAATCCCCGTTCTTTTTGCCCCTTCCACAGCGCCCTCCACCAGCGGAGGTGGGCCTCGACGGCAGGCTGATACGCCGGCACGCGCGGATCCGGCACCTGCGCGCCCTGATCGTAGCCGACGCGCGGCTGGATATGCAGAACTCGTTTCGCACAGAGATCGAGGATCTCCGGCAGCTCGTCCATGACGAGACGCTCGCAGACATTGCACCAGTGGCTGAAGTCGATCGTGAGCTCGATGGGCGGGATCTCTGCGAGGAGGTTCTTTGTCACGACGGGATGGAAGAGGCTGCGGCTCCGGTGTGTCTCGAATCCCACGCGCACGCCGTAGCGCTTGGCGATCGTGTGCGCCCGGGTCAGGAAATCCACGCTTTCGCGGAATTCCCAGAGATCGCTTCCGGCCATCGCGGAGAAGAAAAGCGGACTCGCCGGCATGGTGCGTTCGATAGTGCGCTCAAAGGCTTCGAGATGCTCCTTCACCGAGCTGCCGGGATCCGGCACGGCGAAGCCGGTCGTCGAGATTTCGCCGATGTAGAGAAGGGCGTTCTCACCCAGTGTATCGATGAAGGCCTTCTGCACGTCCGGATCGGTCGGGAAAGGACCTTCAATGCCCTGAAATCCCGCTGCCAGTGTCTGCCGGGCGGCCGGCGCAAGCGGACCGCTGTGGCCCCAGAGGGTTTTGAAGAGAAGGAGCTCCATAGGATTCAGACGTCGGCAGCGATTCGAAATCCCACATTGTCCCGCCGCACCCCGGGCGCAAGGCCGTCACGCCATGAGCAGCGGAGCAGGCGCGGAAGGTAATCCCAGGCACCGCCTCGCAACACGCGGGGACCATTATCGGAAGCCGATCGCGGACTTTGGTCGCCAGGCACGCCAACGTAATCAGCATGCCAACCATCAGCCGTCCATTCGCAGACATTTCCGATCATGTCGAAAAGACCGAACGCATTCGCAGGATACGTCCCGCACGGCGTCCGGCGTCCGGGTCCGACTTTGTTGCCTTGCTCGTCGTAGAGGTAATTCGCGTGGTCGGGCGAGATCGTGTCGCCCCATGGATACGGCGTGACCGAGCCCGCTCGCGCGGCGTATTCCCACTCGGCTTCGCCCGGAAGTCTTGCTCCGTTGCCCAGCCATTCGCAGTAGGCCGTGGCATCGTACCAGCTCACTGCTGCAGCCGGCCAGTCCGCCGGCGCGCCGGGCTCATGCTCCGGACGGAACTCACGGAACTCCGCCACAGTGACAGGGTGCTCCGCGAGCAGAAAACTCCGGATCGATACCGCGTGCCGCGGACGCTCGGTATCGTTTGCAAACTTGTCGTCCGGGTTCTCTCCCATGAGAAACGTGCCCGCCGGGACGCGCACCATCGCACTCATCTCTGTGCCGGGGCCGGAGGCCGGTCGATGGTCGGGTAGGTGTCGCGCGCGCGCGCGGCGAGGTAGCGCTGGAAGAGCCAGATCGGCATTTCCAGATGGCTCAGGCGTCCGCGCTGGTAGCCCGTCGCATAAAACCCGCGCTGAACGGCGGTGCAGACCTCCATGTCCTCGAGATGAAAATCGATGAGCATCCGCACGCAGGCGGCGTGCTTGGCCTCGTAGTCGGGATCCGCCAGAGCCTCGCTGTTCACGAGGCACGTCGTGAGCAACCGGCTCCGGTCGGGAGCGATCGGGTCGATGCGATACCAGAAGATCCGGTCCGGACCGCTGAAAAGCAGAAAGCTCGGTTGCCCCAGATACACGGCCATCTGGTCGAGCTGGTCGGGCGGCAGGCCGGGAACGGTCGGAAAATCCTCCGCCGGATCCGTCCCCGCACCCGGTTTGTAAGGAAGGTTGCAGCGGATCGAGTGCGCCCGTTCGGCCTCGGTCCATGTGGTTTTCGCAGGCATCAGGAGTTGGAGCGTTTTGCAGTGCGCGCCGAGGTGGTGGTAGGCCTCCATGAAGTTCTCGACGAGGACCTTCCAGTTGAACGGGCAGTCCCATTCCTTTTCCACGATGACTTTCATGTTCGCGCAATCCCACGGCGCGATGTCGTCCGCCAGCTCGCGGTATTGTTCGGCCACCGGACTTGCCGTTCCGGATACGTTGAGAAAAACAAAACCGTTCCAAACCTCGCATCGGAATGTTCGGAGCCCGACCTGATCCCGGCAGAAGCCTTCCGCCTGCTGCATTTCCGGGCAGCCTTTCAGCGAGCCGTCGAGCTCGAAGCTCCAGTGATGATATGGGCAGAGAAACAACCGCGTATGGCCGCAGCCGGGCGTGCCGCGTGCGTCGGCGGGTCCGTGGCCGTCGTATCCGAAACCGGGTGGCATGATGTCCATCGCGCGGTGCGGACACACGCGCGAGAGGATGCGGATCTCCCCATCTTTCCCGTGCACCACAATGAGCGGCTCACCGAGCACGTCGACATTCAGGAAATCCCCCGGAGCCGGAATCTGGGATGTGTGGGCCAGACAGATCCAGTTTGCGCGGAGCACATGCTCGACCTCCCAGTTCAGGAATGCCTCGCTCGTGTAGGCCTCTGCAGGAAACGTGCGTCCCTGACGGAGCGGTAGATCAGCGGTCTCCTGAATGTCCTTCAGGAGAACCTCCAGTGGCACCTCCGGGCGCGCGGCGCGGAACGACGAAACGTCGCCGCCGATGCCGTGCCGGCCGGTCACCGGGGCCGCGCCGTCCTTAACCGTCGCGTCGTTGAGGAACGTGGCCGAAGTGTCCATGGTTGGTTCCGGTGTTCGGCTAAAAGAGGCGCGCGTAGCGGTTGACCTCCCACTGGCTTACCGTCTGGTGGTATTCGCGCCATTCCTCGCTCTTGTAGTGCACAAACTCGTCGCGCAGGGGCTTGCCGAGAACCTCCTCGACCAGCGGGTCGGCCGCGAAGGCCTTGACGGCTTCATCGAGCGTGCGCGGAAGCTCCGAGATGCCGCGCGCCGCCAGCTCGGCAGGCGTCAGTTCGTAGAGGTTGTCCTCCTGGGCGTTGCCCGGGTGCAGGCCTTCGCGGATGCCCTCCAGCCCGGCCGCCAGGACGAGCGTTGCGGCGAGGTAGGGATTGCAGGACGAATCCGCATTGCGCGACTCGCAGCGCCCGCCGGCCATCGGCACCCGGACGGAGTTTGTCCGGTTGTTGCGCCCGTAGGAGTTGAAGACAGGGGCCCACGAATAGTAGGACATCAGTCCCCGCCGGACGAGGCGCTTGTAGCTGTTCACTGTCGGAGCGAACGCCGCGCAGAGCGCCGGGCCGTGACGGAGAATGCCGGCGATGAAGCTGTAGGCCAGCTCGGAGATCCCAAGGCCGCCGGGGTCCTCGCTGTGCGGGCGTGCGAAGAGGTTCTTTCCGGTGGCTGCGTCGGCGAGCGACATGTTGAAGTGCGCACCGCTTCCGGTCCGGTCGGCGAATGGCTTCGGCATGAACGTCGCGATGAGCCCTTCCTCGGCTGCGTAGTGCTTTGCGAGAGTGCGGAAGAAGACATAGCGGTCGCACATCGTCAGGCCGTCGGCATATTTGAAATCGAACTCGAACTGCGAGTGGCCGTCCTCGTGGTCGAGCGAATAGAGGTCCCAGCCGAGGCCGTTGATGGCGGTGGCGACCTTGTCGAGCCACGCATAGCGGTCCATGAAGCGCTTCACGTCGTAGCA
>CAZSMN010000337.1:0-4196 GCA_964607615.1 uncultured Chthoniobacterales bacterium
GGATGTTTTTGGCTCCGAGTTTCGCGCTGGAGTATTCGCCGGGCTTGACTTGTTCGAGGTGGGGGTTGTTTCCGATGGCGGCGGCTTTGCGTTCGTTCCTGGCGGCGGTGGCGGCGGCTTTCGCCTGCTCGTTTTCGCGGGTCTCTTTCTCTTTGCGGGCGGCGGCGGTGGCGAGGAATGCGGCGATTTCCTCAGCGGTCAAGATGCGGTCGCTGAGTTGCCATCCTCCGGGGCGCTCGGTGTCTAACTTGGATACGTGCGAGATGTGGCCGTCTTCGCAGGTGCATTGCTGGCCGTGTCCGTATTCTCCGAAGTCTGCGCCTGTCACGACGTATTCTTTGCGGCTGTTGGCGCGGTCCTCGTAGGTGACGATCTGTCCGACGGGGAGGAGCCCGGCGGAGGTGATGGGGATAAGTTTCCCGGTGCTGAAGTCGATGCTGTAGGTGGTGGTTTTCATTTTCGTTCTTTCGGTTCCCGGCTGCCGGCCGGTCGGAGGTAGCGGTTCGCTATCTGAGGGAGAATGTATTGCGGAAACGATTAGAGCGCAAGAATTATTTTCGCAATACAATCATTTTCCTTTCGGATGCCTGTATTTATCAGGCTTTGCGGGCGGAATTATTTTCTCCAGATCACGATGACTTCGGGGATTCTGTGGTCGGAGATGAAGAGTTCCGCGCCATATCCGCCATCGAGCCAGCGGGCGACGAAGAGCTGCGATAATGCGCCATCATCGGCCGGCCAGCGGTAGCCGGAGCGGGTGGGTATGTCGATGGTGATGGGTGCCGGGCCGAGGGTGTCGCCGTTCCATGAGACGTATCCTCCGGATGGAACGGTGCGGATCTCGATCTTGGCGTGCGTGGGCTGCGCGTCTGCTGCGGGCTTGGGTGGTGGTGGCGGCTGCGATGGGGTGCTGCAGCCGGCGACCAGGAAAAGAGCAAGGGCGGCGAGGGGTCTCATTTCTCGGGGAGGAGCAGGAGGAGGTTCGCGCCGATCGCCGTGGCAAGGATGTTTGTCCAGGCGAGAATGGCAAAATCTCCCATCGAAACTATCGGGAAGAGGATGATGAGGATTGAGATGCCGGCTCGCATGGCGATGCGGCCGCTCCTGGGCAAGCGGTTGATGGATCCGCGGGCATCGAGGAGCAGGCCGGAGAGGAATATGAGGAGGGCGAGGTGAGCGAAGTCTGTGCTGCGCGTGAGAATGCAAAGTGCAAGCAGGATCGCTCCGGTGGTGGTGAGGTGTTTCATTGGTCGCTGTGGGTCCGTGCTTGCGCGGCTTTTGCTTTGATAATGGATGGGGTGCGTTCGACCAGAGCGAGGCCAGCAATGCACGCAATGAGGCTGGCGGCCGCGATCCATCGGGATTTCCCTTTTGTTAGAAATATGGCTCCGTTAAGTGCGCATCCCAATGCCCAGAGCATGAGGAGAACCGGGATGAATGGAATCTCCCATAGCGTAAGGGCGATGCGGTCGAGGATGTTCACAGGAAGAGTCCGTTCACGATTTTGCCTTCTTCTGGATCTGGTATTTCTTCGATTTCTCGGAATTCCGTGGGTCTGTGGGACGCCGAGCAGTAGTATCTTCTGAGTCCTGAGCAACGTCCCTCGATCCTTTTCCCTCTGGTGATTCTTCTGCGACGCGGAGTGCGTGCGGCATGTGTTTTGATCGGATGTAGGCAATGACATCCTGCTGGTCGATTTCCATCATCGGGCGTCCACTGTTTGCCCGGCATTGCAGGACATACCATTCGCAGGCGGATTCGATAATGTTGTTGCGGGTTATCCCGAATCCGACCTGAAGGGCGAGTTTGTCGAGTGTCGCGATGACATCATCGGGGAGGCGGATGGAGAAATTTCGGCGGCTCATGATGTCGATTTGTGTGTGCTTATGTAACACGTTTTATCTTTGCGGTCAAAATCTTCTTTACGAGCGGTTGAAACGTGTTACAAATTCACCGCATGAAGAAGCCAGTGATGGGAATCGTGAATATCCGCGTGCCTGATGAGGTGCGTGCGGTGTTGCAGAAGCAGGCGGATGAGCAGGGGTTGACTACCTCGCAGTTTGTCCGGTCGTTGCTGATCCGGACGGCTCGCGCAGTGCAAGCGGAGGAGGCCGCGCAGAAATGAAACGCTCCCGCCTTTTTCTTTGTCGGGCGGTGGCGTTTCCGGCCCCTTTTTCGGACATGGTGCGGGCTCACAGCCGGGCGGAAGCCGTGGTGAAGTTTCGCGAGAAACACGGGGTTTCACCTTTTTCTGTGGAGGTCGAGCGATAATGGATCCGGAATACATCTGCCGGTCGGTCGGCTTCCTTTTTGATTTTTTGTGGTCTGTCGGGCCGGCCGTTCTTTTGGCCGGTTTAGCCTGGAGCGCCGGAAGATGATCGAGCGTCATTACTCTGCATCGGAGATCGCCCGGCTGCTCGGCGTGAATCGTTCCACGATCACCCGCAGGATTCAGGATGGGGATCTTGAGGCCGTTTCTTTCGGGGCACGGCTGCTGGTGCCGGAGAGTGCGATCCAGCGCGTGCTGGATGCCGGCCGGATTAATGCACCGGGCCAGCGGATCCGCGGGCTGGTAGGGCGCTGATTTTTCGAGTTCATGCCTTCTCCTCTCCAGATCAAACAGGCAGAAGCCGCCGCCGCCCCTCTTTTATTTTCGGAGGAATCCATCCAGGCGCAGAATGAGGTGGAGACTCGCGGAGAGTTCACTGGGGAGCGTCTCCTGCAGCAGAGACCGGAGGCATACCAGGGGATTGTCCGGATGGCTGCGGAGGGTCTGAGCATCAGCGCGACCGCTCGTGCCTGGGGAGTCTCTCGGAATACGGTCTGCGCCGTCCGGGAGCGTGAGGGGATTACCATAGAGCATGAGAAAAAGGAACTTCTCCGGGATCTTCGCCGGGCTGCCCGGCTTTCGGTCGAGCGTGCCATCGAGCTAGTGCCACACATTCAGGACGCCCAAAAGGCTGCCATCGTCTCGGCAGTGATGATCGACAAGATGCAGCTGCTGTCTGGTGAAGCCACGTCCCGCATCGAGAAGATCGAAGTGGATGGCGACGTTCTCACACGGATGATGAGCGCAGCGCCGATCCTGGAGGCTGAGGTCACTGAAATAACCGGTCCACTCGGGGGAGAGTCGGGACAAAGGGGCGAGGTGCTCGGGGCCGGCGCGGCCGGCGAGCCGGTCGGGATCGGCGGCGGCGATGGTGCCGGATCGGGCTGCACTGACTATGTATCAGATGTTTCGGATGGCGCTGCTATCGAGAGCGATGATATGTCAGCCACTTTGTCCGCCACTTCGGAGGATCCGGACCTTGAAGCCGGCCCCCTGGCGGCGCTGCAGACAGGGGGGGAGGGGGTCGGATTTTCGACACCCCCCCCATACATACCCACTGGTTTGGGTGAGGAGAAAATTTCTAGCAAAGGGACCGATTGCGGTGCCGAGGACTTATGACCATGCAGCATACGCTGAATAAAAAAGAAGGGGGGCGGGGAGTGGCGCAGGGAGCCGCTGTGCGCCCTGTAACTCCTCCGGAGGCATCGGTGCCTGCTGAGGAAAAAAACGGGCGGGCGGGGGACGCTGGGCCAGTTTCCGTGCGGGTGGCGCAGAAGGTACCGAACAAGCGGATCCTGATCGTGCAGGAGGTGATGACGGGGGATCTGGCGAAGATGCGGGTGCGGGACTCTGCGCACTACCGTCCGGGCGAGATCGTGCAGGCACGGGTGCAGCCGGATTGCTGGTATGAGCCCGTGTGGCATCGGAACCGTCCGCATATCGGGGGGGTGATGTGATGAGATTCTGGCCTTTCAAAAAAAAGAACGCCCGCGTGGTGATGCTCTTCCAGGAGCCGACGCTGGCGCAGGCGCTGGCGAAGCGGATTGCCGAGCGGTCGCAGAAATCCGCCGCGGAAAAAAAGGGGGCGGCATGAAGACGCGGCTGATTTGCGTGGACGTGGAAACGGGTGGGCTGGATGCGGAGAAGCACGCGCTACTGTCGATCGCGGCGGTGGATTCGCTGACGGGTGAGCAGTTTGTGGCGCTGATCGCTCCGGAGCCGGAGTGGATTGTGGAGGATGCGGCGCTGGCGGTGAATGGGTTCACTTTGGAATTTCTGAAAAAGCACGGACGGCCGGAGCGCGACGTGATGGAGGACTTTTGCCTGTGGGCGGGGATGCGGAGGGATGGGGTGCTGGCGGGATGTA
>CAZSMN010000338.1:0-4190 GCA_964607615.1 uncultured Chthoniobacterales bacterium
CTCAAGGTCGCGATCCAGTTTGCGCTGCTTTATGCCGTGGTGGTGTTTCTCGTCAAGGCGGGCGGAGCGCGCTTCGGCGAAGCGGGGCTTTTGGCCGTGAGCTTTTTGTCCGGTTTGACCGATCTGGATGCGATCTCGCTCTCGCTCTCGAATCTGGTCCGTGGCGGCTCACTTGCGGAGGCCGCTGCCGTGCAGGGAATTGTCCTTGCGGCGGTCGCCAATTCGCTGATGAAGGCGGGTCTTGCCGCCGGGCTCGGGAGTCCGGCGCTCCGCCGGAGGACACTCTATGTGCTCGGGCTGACCGCCGCCCTCGGGCTTGGGACGATTCTTTTCCGTATCGCGATCAGCTGAGCGGAACGGCGACGGCTTTTCCTTCGTATGCGACCTCGACCGCTCGCGGGGTGCGCCCCTTGCCGGGCGTGAAGAGAACGACGCGGAACATCGTCCGAACCGGCATGCCGGGGAAGCTACCGTCCCGATCGCTGATGGTGAGCGTTCCGGCGGCTTCGCTCCATGCGAATTTCACCAGCGTTCGCTCGCCGTGTTCATACCTGAAGCCATCACCGGCATCGTCGTAAAGGGTGAAGGTGCCATCGGCTCCGGTGTAAACCCGGATCTCCAGCGGACCGTGAGGATCCTCACCGGTGTGCTGAACAAAGGGCCCCATGGGCACGATGGACCCGTCGCGCACAAAGAGCGGGATCTGCTCCAGCGGTGCCGCCACCTCGAGGGTTTGCCCGCCTTTTAAAGCCTCGCCGGTCCAGAAATTCCACCAGCCGGTGCCTGCTGGCAGGGCGACGGTCACGGCATTTCCCGGCTCCGTCACCGGGGCAACGAGGAACGCGCTCCCGAAGAGGTATTGGAACGGATGCGCTCCCGCGTCGGCATCCGAAGGAAAGTCCACCATGACCGGGCGCATCATCGCCGCACCGCGGGAGGTCACAGCCCAGGCCTCGGAGTAAATGTAGGGCAGGAGGCGGTAACGGAGCTCGAGGATCGCTCTGGCATTTTTCTCCACCTCTGCTCCGAATCGCCAGAGCTCGGTCTCCGTCCCGAACCCATGGAGCCGCATGACGGGATTGAAGGCGCCGAATTGGAGCCAGCGCGTGAGGATCTCATGGTAGCCGGGATCCTCATGCTGGCCGGCGGGGCGGAAAAAGCCGCCGATGTCCGTCGTCCAGTAGGGGAGCCCGGACGCACAGTAGTTCAGCCCCGCGACGATCTGGCGGCGGAAAGCATCCCAATCCGACCCGATGTCTCCGGACCATGTGATCGAGTTGTAGCGCTGCTGGCCGGGGAAGGCACACCGCGTAAGGATGCACGGCCGGGTCTCCGGCGACGACTCGCGCTCGCCCTCGAAGACCGCCTGGCTCACGCGCAGGGGATAGGTCAGGCGGTGAAACTCGCCCGGGCCGAGGAAAGTGTCGACACCGGCGAGCGCATCGTTCTCAGGCTCGGTGGCATCCATCCACCAGCCTGCGATGCCATAAACTTTCAGCCGTGTCCGCATGGCCTCCCAGTGGGCTTTGCGGTTGTCCGCGTTGGTCATGTCGATCCACTGGGAGTCCGGCAGATACCGGCCCGCCGCCTCGCAGGCGGCCCCGAGGTCGGAGTTCCGGCTGATGTTTTCCCAGACAGACACCACGAGCCGCAGGTCCATTTTTTTCAGATCATCTACCATCGCGCCCGGATCGGGATAGCGTTCGGGGTCGAACTGCATGCCGGCCCACTGGGTCGATGGCCAGTATTGCCAATCCTGCACCATCACATCCACGGGCAGGCGTCGGGCGCGGTGCTCTCTGGCATTTTCGAGAAGCTGGGCCTGCGTCTCGTAGCGTTCGCGGCATTGCCAGAAGCCGTAGGCCCAGCGCGGCAGAAGCGGGGTGCCGCCGTTGACGCTGCTCAGGGCCGAGAGAATATCGGAAGGGGCCGGCCCGGCGAAAACGACATAGTCGATCTCCTGCGCGTGAGGCGAACGAAAGACCGTTGTTCCGTCGCATGCCCGCCAACTCAACGAGGGATCGCCTTTCGTGGCGGTGATCCGGACAGCGTGCTGACCGGCGGCGAGGTGTAACCGGACAGAGGCCGAGGGCGGCAGCCAGTAGTTCTCCTGGTGGAGCACGCGATAACCATCGATCTCGAGGTCGTGGCGGGTCGTCATCCCGCCATAGTCGAGAAAGAACGTGTAGTCGCCTTCCGCCGGCACGGTGACCTCGCCATGGTAGGTGCGTACGCGGCAGGTCTCGGTGAATCCTCCGGTGGATCCGGTCACGTGAATGGAAAACTCCGGCCCCTCTCCGGGATCCTGCTCCAGTGCGACGGAGTGATCGGCCGGGTTGAAATCCGTCAATCCCTGCTGGTGCCAGAGGAGGCCGTAGCCTTCGCTGGAAAGGAGAAACGGGATGGCAATCTGCGAGTTCACCTGGATGAGCCGGCGGGTCACATCGCGGAGATCTGAGTGGCCGTCCTGAAATTGTCCGAGGCCGTGAAGGCGTTCGCCCGGGGGAGAGACGAAGGCCTGCTCGACGGAGAAGCATGGGGTTCCGCGCACGTCGCCGGGTGTGACCAAGCGGCGGCCGGGGACCTCGCGGAGAACGGTGCGCCCCGTCGCATCCCGAAACTCGAGAGAGCCGTCGGCTTTGTGAAACAGGGCCTGCATGCCGGCTGTTGAGAGCGTGACAATCCCGCGCGAGTCCGACTTCACACAAGGCGTCCGCCGCGGAGAGACCAGCGTGACCGTTGGCACCGGGCTGCCTGCCCCCTCCGGATGATACTGCACGCGGACGGCATGCTCGTGGATCGGGGTCAAAAACAATTGGCCACCTTCGACGGGCAGAGACAGGACAGGTTTCATAGCACGCAAGAGTTTCCACTCTACCGTCGCGGATGATGGAACGCGATGACGCCTCTTGCATTTGATGCGACATTTTCTGCATGATCGCGGCTGCATTATGCCCGGGCGGAAACGTGTTCTCATCATTCTGGGGTTTATGCATCCGGATATCCTCAAGGGCTTTGCGCGGAAGTCGCGCGAGGCGGGATGGATCCTGAATATCTTTTCGGTCCTGCACGGCACAGTGCCGGGTGACTGGCGGGCGGATGGAATGCTGACGACGAATGTCTTCCGACCCGACTTGAGGAGGTTTGTTCGCGGGACGGCCCGGAGGCTCCCGACCGTCCTGTATGGATCGAATGATCTGGGGGTACCGGTGGTGCATCTGGAGAGTGATGAACGCACGATCGGACGTCTTGCCGCCGAACATCTTCTGGAGCTCGGGCACCGTCATTTTGCGAGCTTTCGCTATTCGCGGAACCGGCACGCGCTCAGTCGGGCCAGCGGGTTCGCCGGGCGGTTGGCGGAGGCGGGATGCGAATGCATCTCCCTGGAAAAACTCTCTCGTGACGGTCAGGGTGCCGGAGGGTGGCTTCGAGAGCGGTTAAAGCGCCTGCCGCGTCCGCTTGGGCTCTATACGGAGGACGACATGCTCGCAATGCGCGCGATCGAGGCGGCCGGTGTCGCGGGATGGAGGGTTCCGGGGGATTTGGCCGTCATTGGCACGGGCAATCTGCCTTTGGTCTGTGAACAGAGCGAGGTGCCCATTACGAGTGTCGCTGTGCCGTTTGAAGAGGAGGCTTATCGTGCGGCATGTCTTTTGGAGGATCTTCTCCGCGGTCGCAAGCTACCCCGCCGGCCGCTGGCGCCGGTTGCTCCGATCGGTGTGATTCCCAGGGAAAGCACGAATGCGGTGGCGTCGCGGCATCCGGTGGTCCGGCGCGCGCTCGCATGGATGACCGAACAGCAGAGAGAGCCTGACCTGAGCGCCGCGCAGGTCGCCCGGGCATGCGGCGTCTCCGTACGCCTGCTCTACAAGGTGTTTGAGACCGATCTCTCCAGCAGTCCGATGGCGGAACTGCTGGGATTGCGCTTGCGGTCGGCCCGCCCGCTTCTCCGCCTCGGTGAGGAAAAGATCAGCACCATCGCGGAGGTGTGCGGTTTTGCGAACCTGCGGACCTTTCAGCGCGCGTTCCTGAGATGGCACGGATGCTCTGCCACCGCGTGGCGGGCCAAGCAGTGTGAACGGATGATGGAATAGACGGTTGGATTACTCCTCGTCTCCTCCTCCGCCGTCATCGCCGCCGCCGTCATCGCCGCCATCATCGCCGCCATCATCGCCGCCGTCATCGCCGCC
>CAZSMN010000339.1:0-4182 GCA_964607615.1 uncultured Chthoniobacterales bacterium
CGATCTCGCCCAGGCGCACATGCTGGCAGTGAAGTCGGACAAGAGCGGCTTTTTCAACCTCGGCACCGGTGGGGGCACCTCCGTCCGCGAGGTCATCGAGACCTGCCGCAAGGTTACGGGTCGCGATATCAAAGCGGTCGAGAAGCCCCGCCGCGCGGGCGATCCGCCGCTTCTCATTGCGGGATCGGACAAAATCCGCACCGAGCTGGGCTGGAAGCCGCGCTTCGAAAACATCCTTCCCATCGTCGAGAGTGCCTGGGCATGGCACACGAAGCACCCCGAGGGCTACGGAGACTGAGTTTTTCTCCTTGAAAGCCCGCTGCCCGTCCCTAGCCTCCGGTTTTTGCATGAGGAAGTTCCTGCTCAGCCTAGTTTTTGTCGCGTCCCTATCGAGCCTTCAGGCGCAGTTCGGAGGCTTCGGCGATGTGCCGGTTGAAATCACGGCCGACGGCAATACGCGCTTCGAGCAGGGCGTGGCCATCGCCGAGGACAATGTCCAGATCCACTACGGCGAGTACAGCATCTACACCGACTATGCGGAGTATAACCCGGAGACCCGCGACGTTCTTCTGATCGGCAATATCCGCGTTTACACCCCCGAGCAGGTGCTCACGGGTCAGCGGGCGATGTTCAACCTCGAGACCAAGCAAATGCGGGCTCTGGAGATCTCGGGAACGAATTTCCCGATGCTCTTCCATGCTTTCAACTTCCGCGCGCTTTCGCAGCGGGAGTTCCGCGTGAAAAATGGCATCTTCACGACCGACGATTCCTCGCAGCCCGATTTCCACGTCCGCTCGCGCTCGGTCCGGATCTACACGGACAGCCGGGTGGTCTTCTCGAACTCGACGGTCTTCGTCGGCAAGACGCCGATTTTCTGGTTCCCGTATATCTTTGCAAACCTCGACAATACGGGCATCGAATTCCTGCCCGGCTACGACTCGCGCTGGGGGGCCTACCTCCTCACGGCCTATAGCTTCCCGATCACGACCGGCGTCACCGGTAAGGCGAAATTTGATTTCCGTTCCGAGTTCGGGCCGTCCGTCGGCTTCGATGCGGAAATGAAATACGGCAAGAACGACCGCAGCTTTGGCCAGTTGCGGACGGATTACGTCTTCGAGACGCGCGACGTCACGACGGTCGAGGCCCCCGGCGAACCTGCCGAAACGCGCACCACGAACCGCTATCGCGTGTCCTTCCAGCAGCGCCTATTCCTTACCGACGACATCTACGTCACCGCCGATATCAACGTCCTGAGCGACGTCGACTTCCTCGAGGATTTCTATCCTGGCGAATTCCGTGTCGATCCGCAGCCCGACAACATCGTGGCCGCGACGAAGTGGAATGAATTCTACACCCTCAACCTGATCGGCCGTTGGCAGGTCAATGACTTCCAGGACGTCACCGAGAGGCTCCCCGAGTTTGTGGCCGACTTCAAGCAGACACAGCTCTTCGGCACGCCGGTTAACTATGACGGCGAAACGGGCATCGCGAGCCTCAAGCGCGCCTTCTCTAACAACCCGTCCTTCGACCAGACCGAGTTTCCGGACTACGACACCGTCCGCTTCGACACGTTCCACCAGTTCTCGCTCCCGAACCTTCTCTTCGGCTGGCTCTCCGTGACCCCCCGTGCCGGTATCCGCGGGACCTACTACAGTGAGACCGGATCCTTCGTGACGCCCGCGGGCGGCGATACGGCCATCGACCCGATCACCGGGCAACCGACTGTCATCACCGCCACAGACGGGACCAACTCGCTCAACAATCCTTCGCCCACCCTCAACGGCGGTGGCGGAACGTTCCGCGTCGTGGGCAACTACGGCATCGAAGTCTCGGCCAAGATCTCACGCAGCTTCGAAAAAATCCAGAGCCGTGTCCTCGGCATCGACGGCATCCGACATGTCGTCCAGCCCTACGTCAACTACTCGGGCGTCTATAATTTTGGCGACAGCCCGGAGGATATCCTCCAGTTCGACCGCGTCGTCCCGTCGACCCAGCTCCTGCCTATCGACTTCCCGCAGTTTGTGGCCGTCGATTCCATCGACACCTGGAATATCGTCCGCCTCGGCAGTCGCCAGCGCTTGGAGACGCGGCGCGACAATATGACCTACCAGTGGTTCTCGATGGACTCGTTCGTCGACATCAACTTCGACAATCCGTATTCGGACGCGGCGGTTTCGAACGCCTTCAATGTGGTGAGATTCCGTCCGGTTCCCTGGGTGGGACTTTCGGTCGCCTCACAGTTGCCGATGACCGATCAGGGGTTCACGGAAGTCAATACCAGCGCGAATTTCATGCCGGCGCGGAACCTTTCCTTTACCGTCGGTCATCGCTACATCGATGGGAACTCGTTTTTCTCGGACAACAGCCAGCTCGACTTCATGGCCTACTGGAAGATCAACGACCACTGGGCTGTCAGCCTCTACGAGCAGTATGAGTTCGTCTCCGAGGTTCTCCAATATCAGCGCTATCTCGTCCACCGCGACCTCTCGAGCTGGATCGCCTCGGTCGGTGCGGAGGTGCGGGATAATGAGGGCGGCGATCCCGATCTCGGGGTGCTTCTCGTCCTGACGCTGAAAGACGCGCCGCAGGTCACCCTGCCGCTGGCCTTCAGTCAGAACACGAACCCGGTCGCTCCCAGCGAGTAGGCGATCCACCTTTGGGTGATGCCGGGCACAGAAGGTGCCGGTTTTCCGTTTTTCAGTCCTGGTTGAGGAACACCTCCGCCGGATGCTTTCACAGGCAGGAGAAGGTCTGATTATTTTTTTAGCGAGATGGCACAGCGGAGGATGGCATTCTCGAGTTCCGCAGGCCGGACCGGCTTGCTCAGGTAGTCGTTCATGCCGGCGATCTGGCAGCGGAGGGGATCCTCTGGCATGGCATCGGCCGTGAGGGCGGTGATCCAGATTTTCCGGCCCTGATTCCGGATGATCGACGTTGCCTCGTAGCCGTCCATTTCGGGCATTTGCACGTCCATCAGGATCATATCGAACTCCTCCTTGGCGAGCCGTTCGACACAGAGGCGGCCGTTTTCGACCATGGCCGGCTGGTACCCGAGGCGGTTGAGCATGTGGCTCACGACTTTCCGGTTCGTTGCGTTGTCCTCGGCGATCAGAATCCGCAAAGGATGCCGGAGGGCAAGGACGTCCCGGGTGACCGGTGGGACGACAGGCACATCAGGGCCACCGGGGTTGAGAAGACCTCCAATCAGGCGCAGGAGGGCCCCTGGCCGAAGAGGTTTGGCGATTTCCAAGTCAAAGCGGGAGTCGTTCCGCGCGGGCACACCGGGAAGTGATGGGCTTCTTAAGAGGATGACTTTCGTCGCAGGGTGCCGGGCGGCCTCGTTGGCAAGGGCCGAGAGGGACCCGTCCGGAGCCGTATCCTCGACAAAAACAAAATCGAAGGGCGGCTCGGTCTGCAGCAGGCCGGGATCCGGCTCCTCCGCAAACCGCAGACCGATGCCGGAGGTGGCAAGCTCCGAGCGCACCACCTGCCGGAGTCCGCCTTGACGGCAGATAAACAGGCACTGGAGGTTCCCTTCGAACGGCAGGCCGGGCGAGGGCTTGAGCGAATCCGCGGGCGTGAGGGGAAAAAGCACCATAAACTCCGAGCCCCGTCCCGGTTCGCTGTGCACGGTGATGGCACCGCCCATGAGCGAGGCGAGGCGCCCGCAGATGGCCAGGCCGAGGCCGGTGCCACCGAATTTCCGCGTCGTGGAGGAATCCGCCTGGCTGAAGGGTTGGAAGATATTCTGCTGTTGCTCCTTGCTGATACCGATGCCGGTATCTTTCACCGAGATCATCACGGCGCGGCCTTCCGGGAGCCACGATCGTGTGCCGAGCGTGACCATCACTTCGCCGTCCTGCGTGAACTTGATCGCGTTCCCGATCAGATTGACCAGAATCTGCCGGACGCGGACCTCGTCGCCGATGATGCCGTCGAGGCCCGAGTCCTCGAAATGGGCGAGCAACTCGATGGATTTTTCCGCCGCCATGATGCTGTAGAGATCGATCACCTCACCGACGCAGTCGCGCAGAGAGAATGGTCGGGTCTCCAGCGTGAGCTTGTCGGACTCCATCTTGGAGAAATCCAGGACATCATTGATGAGTGAAAGCAGGGAATCCCCGCATTTGCGGACGGTTTCGAGGTATTCCCTCTGCTGCTCCGTCACGCCGGATTCCAACA
>CAZSMN010000340.1:0-4153 GCA_964607615.1 uncultured Chthoniobacterales bacterium
GGCGGACTTCCTCGAGTTCGGCGAGCTTATGTGCCTGGATGCCTTGGATCGTAACGAATCCTGCGGCGGTCACTTCCGCACGGAATACCAGACTCCGGACGGCGAAGCCCTGCGTAACGATGAAGAATATTCGTATGTCTCCGCATGGAAATACGAGGGCGACGACAAACCGCCGACGCTCGTCAAAGAACCGCTCGTCTACGAAGAGGTGAAACTTTCCACCCGCAGCTACAAATAACCATCCCACGACCATGAGATTTTACTTGGAAGTATGGCGCCAGAAGGGCCCCGACAACGCGGGCAAGCTTGAGCACTACGAAGCGAATGACATCCCGGCCGAGGCCTCGTTCCTCGAGATGCTCGACATCGTCAACGAAGACCTCACCAAGAAGGGTATCGAGCCCATCCAGTTCGATTCCGACTGCCGCGAAGGCATCTGCGGCAACTGCTCGCTGACCATCAACGGCGTCCCCCACGGCCCGGGCCGCGGGACGACCTGCCAGCTCTACATGCGGAAGTTCCGCGACGGCCAGATCATCACCATCGAGCCGTTCCGTGCGGATTCCTTCCCGGTGGAGCGCGACCTCGTCGTGAACCGCGAAGCCTACGACCGCATCATCCAGGCGGGCGGGTTTATCAGCGAGCGTTCCGGCTCGGCCCCTGACGCCAATGCGGTGCCGATTCCGAAAGTCATCGCCGACGAGGCGATGGACGCCGCCGCCTGCATCGGCTGCGGAGCCTGCGCCGCGGCCTGCCCGAACGGTTCGGCCATGCTCTTTGTGAGCGCCAAAGCCGCCCACCTCGGCCTCCTTCCGCAAGGCAAGCCCGAGAAGGACCGCCGTGTCCTCAACATGGTCCGCCAGATGGACAAGGAAGGCTTCGGCAACTGCTCGAACTACTATGCCTGCGAGGCGGTGTGCCCGGCGGGCATTCCGGCCGCGTTCATCGCCAAGATGAACCGCGACTACAACTTTGCGGCGGCCAAGGAAGCGATCGGCATCCCGGTCTAGCTTCCAGCGGTTTTCTCCTCCACACAGGATCCCCGGCGCGCCGACCTCTTCGGAGTTGCGCGCCGGGGGTCCGGTGGTTAGCTCTAAGCGTCCGCCATGAGCAGCGAGCCAACCCCGAAATCCGGAGACCCCACGGCGGCCAAGCCGGGCCCCTGGCACCATGCGCTCACCGCACTGCAGGTTGTCGTCACGGTCGGCCTCCTCTGGTGGCTTTTTCATGACCCCGAGCGGCGGAGCAAAATGGCGATGGCCCTCGGCGAGGCGGACTGGCTCTGGCTCATCGCGGCAATGGCATCGGCCGGCGTCTGCGAATTCATCGGCATTCTGCGCTGGCAGCTTTTCCTCCGCATGCTTCACGTGCAGGCGGGCTATTGGCACCTGACGAAACTTTTCTTCATCGGTGCGTTTTTCAACCAGTTCCTCCCGGGCACGACCGGCGGCGACGTGGTGCGGATGCTGTGCCTCATGAAAGACCATCCGGAACACCGCACAGCGGGGTTCCTGAGCGTGGCCATCGATCGGCTGCTCGCCGTTCTGGTCCTTGTCGCGATGGGGCTTGGCTTTGCCTGGTCGCGGAGCGCGTGGTTCGCTCAGAGCTTCGCGGTCGGCAACACAATGAAAATCTTCGCCATCATCCTCTTTGCAATGGGGGTCGGCCTGATCGCTTCGTTTTTTCTCACGAGCCGCCATCTCATCGGCCGCCTGCCGGAGCGATTTCCCCTCCGCGCGCAGATTGTGAAGCTTTCGACGCTTTGGCAGCTGTGCATCGAGAACCGCCGCGAGGCCCTCTGGGGCGCGTTTTACACGATCCCGATGCTTCTTTCCTACTTCGCGGCCTTCTATTTTGTCGCCCGGGCGTTCAAGGCACAGGTGAGCTTTTTGGACATGACGTCGATCATGCCCCTGATCACCGCCATTTCCTCACTGCCCATCAGCCTGAACGGCATCGGCGTGCGCGAGGCCCTCTTCGAACAGCTTCTGCGTGAGCTCTGCGGGGTGCCGGGCGGGATCGGCCTGCTCATATCCATCACCGGAATGTTCGTCTATCTCGTCTGGGGATTGCCCGGCGGCATCTTTTATCTGGCACGGATCCGCTCAAAATACCGGAGCTGAAATCCGCCAAAGCCCGATTCTTATCCCAAAGGGGGTTGTCTCAGGAACGATTCCTGCTTATAGAAGGTCCCCCGGTCGGGGAAGTGACCGAAATCATAAAAAACCACCATGGCGAATCTGACAAAACGGGATCTGGTTATGCAGATCAGCAAAGACACGGGCATCACACAGCAGGAAGTTTTTGCGGTGATTCAGCAGACCCTCGACCTCATTACCGACGCCCTCGCCAACGGGCGGGATGTCGAGCTGAGGAATTTTGGCGTTTTTGAGGTCCGGCTCACCAAATCCCGGATCGGCCGGAATCCGCACAAGCCCGAAAAAGACGTCGTCATTCCGGCCCGCGCCACGGTGAAATTCAAATCGGGAAAAATCATGCGGCAGCGTGTGCTCTTGCGAACCGACGAGCTGCGCCAGGAAGCCAAATAATTCCGCAGACATTTCTCTGAAATCCGTCGTAGATTCCCGAGTGGAATCGCTTTCTCTCCGAGGCGCCCGGCAGAACAACCTGCAGGGCATCGATTTGGAACTGCCCCTCGGGCAGCTCATCGTCGTGACCGGCCCCAGTGGCAGTGGCAAGTCGAGCCTCGCCTTCGATACGATCTATGCCGAGGGCCAGCGGCGTTACGTCGAGACCTTCAGCCCTTACACGCGTCAGTTTCTCGACCGGATGGACAAGCCGCTCGTCGACGCCATCGAGGGCATCCCGCCTGCCATCGCCATCGAGCAGGCGAACAATGTCCGGACGACCCGCTCGACCGTCGGAACAATCACGGAGATCAACGACTACCTGAAGCTCCTTTTCCCACGCGTCGCAAAAGGTTTCTGCCCGTCGTGTGAACGCGAGGTCAAACCGGAGACGCCCGCTTCGATTCTCCGGGATGTGCTGAAGACGTTTGCCGGCCGCACGGTTCTCGTCGCGTTCGGCGTCGCCGTGCCGCCCGGCACCAAGGCGGCGGATTTTTTCTCGTTCCTCCAGCAGCAGGGCTACCTGCGCGTCTGGCATGGCGGGGCCATCGTGCGGACCGACGAGCCGCCGGGCAGCGGACGCCTTCCGGCCATCGTCCAGGTCGTCCAGGACCGCATCGCCGCGGAGGCCAGGAACAAAGTCCGGTTCTCCGAAGCAATCGAGACGGCTCTCCGGCTCGGTAACGACCGGCTCACGATCATTGATCCCGAGAATGGCGCTCTGCACCCGTATTCCTCCGGCTGGCATTGCGCCCATTGCGACGAAAAGATCCGCCCGCCCTCGCCGGGTCTCTTCAGCTTCAACAACCCGCTCGGGGCCTGCCCTGAATGCCGCGGCTTCGGGAGGATTATCGGGATTGATTGGAACCGTGTCCTTCCCGACCGTTCGATCTCGATCAAGGACGGCGTGGTGAGGCCGTTCCAGAGCGGCCAGTCGCGCGAGTGTCAGGACGACCTCCTGCGCTACTGCGCGGTGAACGATATCGACATCCGGAAGCCGTTTGAAGACTTGCCCGAGGCCGACCAGAAGCGCGTGATCGAAGGTGAAGGCGACACGCGCGAGGCATGGGAAAACGGCCGCTGGTATGGCGTGAAAGGCTACTTCGACTGGCTGGAATCGAAGACCTACAAAATGCACGTCCGCGTGCTCTTGAGCCGCTACCGGAGCTATCAGCCCTGCCCGGCCTGTAACGGAGGGCGCTTCCAGCCGGAGACGTTGAATTTCCGCATCGGGGACAACCTCACCATCGCCGATCTCGCCTCGAAGCCCGTCACCACGCTGGCCGGCATTATCGAATCTCTTCCGGTCGCAAAGGACGACACCAGCACCGAACTCGTCCGCCAGCAGGTGCTCACACGGCTACGCTATCTCGGCGAAGTCGGGGTCGGCTACCTCTCTCTGGAGCGGCCGACGCGTTCGCTCTCGGGCGGCGAGATCCAGCGCGTGAATCTCACGACCTGCCTCGGGGCTTCGCTGGTCAACACGTTGTTCGTTCTCGATGAACCGAGTGTCGGCCTGCATCCGCGCGATACCACGCGCCTTCTCGAAGTGCTGCGGAATCTGC
>CAZSMN010000341.1:0-4125 GCA_964607615.1 uncultured Chthoniobacterales bacterium
TCTTCAAGCGGTCCGTGGCGGCGTTGATTTCTTCTGTTGTCAGGGTGCGCTCGGGTGACCGGAATGTCAAGGAGATCGCCAGCGATTTGCGGTCGGCGGGGAGCTTTTCACCCGTTGGATCGGTGAAGAGATCGAAAAGCTCGATCGAGGCGAGAAGCGGCTCGTTGGCAGCCTCGACGGTCTCGCGCACTTTGGCGAAGGGAAGATCCCTCGTGGCGGTCATTGCGATATCACGTGTTGAGGCAGGGAACTTCGGCAGAGGTGTGGTGGAGACGTTGTTGGCCGAAGCCGCCTGCCAGGGGGCCGTTTTCAGCTCCGCGGCCACGACCGCGCCGGTGGCCCCGAGCTGACGGGCAACCGCCGGGTGGAGCTGGCCGACCCAACCGATGACCGTGCCGTTGAGCTGAACCTCCAAAGCAGCGCCAAGCGGTGACTCGGGATTCGAAACGGGAACGAGCGCCGCATCCGGGATCCGGACGAGGTCGCGGACAATGGCTTTGAGATCAAAGACGTCCCATGCCCGGGCCTTCTCCCCCCTCCAGTCGGCTGCAGTCCTTGGTCCGCAGGCCACCATGGCGAGTCGCGGGGATTCTCCCGCCGGATGGAAAACCCGGCCGTATTCAAAGAGGCAGACCGAAGCGGCACCGGCGTCCAAATTGCGCCGGAGTGCGGCAAGCAAGCCGGGGAGGAGGCTCGTCCGCAGGCGCGACTGGTCGTCGCCGAAGGGATTGCGCAGCTCGACCGCCGGCCCGAACCATGCGGCATCCGCAGCGGAGACGAGCGTGCTCGTCCGGGCTTCGTGGAATCCCGCTCCGGCCAGCCTGTGGCGGAGTGACATGGCAAAATCGTAGGCGTGATCAGGCTGCGACGCCGGGGAGAAGAGACCCTCGGCGCGTGAGGGAATAGCGTCGATGCCGGCGACGCGCACAACCTCCTCAATCAGGTCGACCTCGCGGGAAAGCTCGCGCCGGAAGCCGGGAACCGCCCACAGCGAATCCGTGCCGCCATGCAACCTTTCCAGGCCCACACGCTGGAGCGCGTTCTCGATATCGGCGTCGGACAGATCCGCACCGAGAAGCGAGCGAACCCGTGCGTGGCGCAGGGCGACCTCCGGCCGGGCCCAGTGGAGTCCGGTCTCCAGGCAGGCGGCATCGGCTTCGCCGCCGGCAAGCTGGAGGATCAATTCGACGGCCCGGGCGGATGCCGAGGCGACCATCTCGGGATCGACGCCGCGCTCGAACCGGTAACTCGAGTCGCTGAGCAGCCCGAGGGTGCGCGAGGTCCGGCGAACCGTGGCGGGATCGAACACCGCGCTCTCCAGCAGAATCTCTGTCGTGGACTCCGTAACGCCCGAGTCCTCCCCGCCCATCACGCCTGCCAATGCGAGAGGCCCGCGGTCGTCGGCAATGACGAGGTAACCGGATTTCAAGGTGTAGTTTTTTCCGTCGAGCGCGTGGAAGTTTTCGCCCTCCTGCGCGTGGCGGACCCGCAGGCCGCCGGAGACCTTGGCGGCATCGAAGGCGTGCAGCGGCTGGCCGAGTTCGAAGAGGACGTAATTTGTCACATCGACCACGTTGTTGATCGAACGCACGCCGATGGCCGCAAGCCGGTCGCGAAGCCACTGCGGACTCGGGCCGACTTTCACGCCGGAGATCTTCCGCAGGGTATAATACGAACATTCGGCCGCTTCGATGCGGACCTCGTCGCCCGCGCGGCGCATTTCGGGACAAGGAAACTCCGGCGTCTTGACCGGCAGGCCGGTGAAGACCCCGATCTCGCGTGCCACGCCGTAGTGGCTCAGCCAATCCGGACGGTTCGGCGTGATCTCGAGCTCCAGCAGGAGGTCCGGCGGGAAAAGGGAGGAAAGCGGTGCTCCAACGGTGGCATCGGCCGGGAGGATCAGCAGGCCGTCGCTGTCCTCCGCCAGACGCAGCTCTTTCGCGCTGCACATCATGCCCTCGCTTTCCACGCCGCGGAGCTTTCCGGTTTTGATTTTGAAATCCCCCGGCATCACCGCGCCGGGCAGGGCGAGCGGAACCTTGTCGCCGACTTTGTAGTTCTTCGCGCCGCAGACGATCTGGCGCGGCGTGCCGGACCCGTCATCCACCTTACAGACGCTCAGCCGGTCGGCATTCGGATGCTGCTCCGAGGACAGAACCTGAGCGACGACGACCTTGTCGATCGCTGCGCCCCGCTCTTCCACACCGGCCACCTCGAGACCCGCACGGCGCAGAAGCGCCTCCAGCTCGGAGGCGGAAAGTTGGCAGTCAATAAAGTCGCGAAGCCAGTTGAGAGAGATTTTCACAGGAACCCCGCATTGAACGGAACCCCGCCGGAATTTTCCAGCCCTTTCCTCGGGTGTCCGAAAGCGAAAAAGCCGGCTGCCCCGGTGAAGTGGCAGCCGGCTTTGAGAAGCTGACCCGGTTACTTACTCATCCACCAGAGCTGATTGCCGCCACCGGATGTGTCGCGGAGTTGCAGGTAGTTGGACGTCCAACCGCTGGCTTCGAGGAAGCGGCCGGTCGCGGCGTTCTGGAGAACGACCGAACCGTCGCCGGTCGGCCAGACGAGCCATTTCTGGGAGCTCACCCACCAGCCTGCCTCGCTCTGGAGCGTGATGCCGGAGCCGCTGGTCGACGCGTTGCTGACGCCGGCCTTGAGCCCGTGGGTCGAGCGGATCTTGAAGAACGGACCCCAACGCTCGAGGGTCCAGTATTGGATCGACGCGTTGCTGATCGGGTATTGGATCAACGCGGTGCCGGGTGAGGAGGACCAGTTGTTGACCGTGAAGCCCAGCGTGCGGACGGGATCGGAGGCGATCTTCACCGGTCCGATTGCTGTGGGTGCCATCTTCCGGGGATCCTGATCTTCGAGGGACTCCTCGGAGACGGCCTCGAGGGCCCAGCGCTGGTTGTCGGCGCCGCTTTTCCACCAGGTGATGAGGGATACGGGGTTGGGATTAGCGCCGGGAAGGTCGATCACGAGTCCGCTGTCCAGATTCTCGAGGAGGAAGGAGCCATCATCATTCGGCCAGAGCATCCAGACCTGGGAGGGATCGTAATCCCCGCGATCGGCCTCCAGCGTGACGCCAACCGATCCGCTCACGCCTTTGGGGACACTGAGCTTCAGGTTGTTGTAGGTGGCTGTGATTTTGTACGTATTCCCGCCGAGGCGCTCAAATTTCCACTGCTGGACGGCATCGCTGCCCTCATAGTATTGGATAAGGGGCGTGCCGGCCGTTGTCTGCCAATTGTGGACCGTGAAGATCAGGTCGCTTGACATAGAACGGAGGAAGTAGAGGCCGGAGGCCGGCAGGATGCCGATCCGGCCCTCGTGCCGGCCGTAATCCATCCAGTGCTTGCTGAGCGCGGTGGGGTTCCACCCGTGGGCGGCTTCGAGGTCGGGGTAGAGGGCGACGTAGTCGGCGGGTTGGAACTCCGCGTCGAACTTGCGCCCTTCGCGCACGCCATGATTCCAGTAGTGTTGCCATGCCTGCACGCGTCCGGCGCCGCTGAGCTCACCCCAGCCGTTTTTGACCAGCCCGAGGTCGGGGTTGAGGGTGGCGTATTCTTCGGCATCGAAGCCGGCCTGCGTGAATGCCGCGATCATGCCCGACTGGTGGCCACTCCGGACCCAGTGGCGGAAGGCGCCGACGTAGTCGGTTCCATAAGTGGCTTTCAGGTCCGGGTTGAGTTCGAGGTATTCCTCCGGCGTGAAGTTTCCGCAGCCTTTCCGGCCTTCGCTGATGCCGTAGGTGACGTAGTGGTTGAAGGCCGCGATTTCGTTTTCATCGAAGGCGGCTTTGAGGTCCGGGTAGCGCTCAAGGTAGGCGCCGGGCTGGAAGCCGGCGACCTCGAAGTTCGGAGCGCGGCCCTGGCTTTTGCCGTAGGCGTTCCAGTGTTCTAGCGGCCGGGTGGCCCAGTAGGAATTGGCGGCGACGTCCGGGTGGAGGGCGAGGTACTCCGCCGGGATGCATTCCGCTTCAGCGCCGGTGAGCGCCTCGTCGGGGGTCTGGGCGAAGAGACCGGTCGGCAGCGCCAGCAGGAGGCCGGCGAGAAGGAGTTTGATCGGATTCATAAAAGGTTGGTGGGGTGTGGGGTTCTGATGCGGGGTTTATTTCTCAAC
>CAZSMN010000342.1:0-4089 GCA_964607615.1 uncultured Chthoniobacterales bacterium
TGTTGGAAAAAATGCCCGTTAGATGAGATGTTCCTTTTTGTCAGTCCTTGCCGGCGTATTGCTCGCCGCCGTTGCCATTGTGCCCGCCCGCGCCCAGCAGGCCGAGGTCGTTGACGGCATCGCGGCGATCGTCAACAACGACGTCATTACGATCTCTCAGGTCCGCGAGCTCATCGGCGCTCGCGAGCGCTCGCTCCGCGACGTCTACTCCGGCAGCGACCTCTCCGAAAAGATCAAGGAGATGCGCCTCGCTGCGCTGAAGGATCTCATCGACCGCCAGTTGGTTATTCAGGAGTTCCGCAAGCTTCAGGAAAAAGGCGCCAGCATTCCCGAGCATGTGATCGACGACCGGGTGCAGACGATTATCCGCGAGGAATTCGGCGGTGACCGGTCCGCGTTTGTCCGCACGCTTCAGGCGCAGGGCTACACGGTGACCCGTTTCAAAGAGGTCGAGCGCGAGAAAATCATCGTGCAGGCCATGCGCCAGTCGAAGGTCAATGACGACTTCGTCATCTCGCCGACTCAGATCCAGGCGTTTTACAACAAAAACAAGACCTCCTACGCCCTTCCCGAGCAGATCAAGCTCCGCATGATCGTCCTCCGCGAAGACCCGGATGCCGTGGTCCCCGGGGCCGGCAGCAAGTCGCAGATCGCCGATGAGATCCGCCAGAAGCTCGTCAGCGGCGCGGAATTCGACCGCATGGCGCAGATGTATTCCGATGATGAGAACACGCGGGACACGGGTGGGGATTGGGGCTGGATCGAGCGTGGAACGCTCAACGAGCAGCTCAGTTCGGTCGCCTTTTCGTTGAAGCCGGGCCAGGTGAGTCCGACCGTCAAGATCGGTGATTCCTATTACATCATGCTGGTCGAGGCGAAGAAAAATGCCTCGGTGAAGCCGATCGCTGAAGTCCGCGACGAGATCGAAAAAAATCTGATCCAGCAGGAGAAGATGAAAGCCCAGGAACGCTGGCTCGATACCCTCCGTCAGAAGGCTTACATCAAGATCCTGTCCTGACGCCGGATACTGCCGGACAGGGACTCCGGGTGGTGGTTCAAAACGCCTGCAAAATCGGGGTTGTCAAAGGTCTGCCCGCACCTAATTTGATCGGATGTTCCGTGTCTTGCTCTGCGGTTTGACTTTGGCCGCGTGGTCGATTGTCGAAGCCGCCCCCGTGGCCCGCAGCCTCGTTCGCATTGAGGCCACTTCCCAGGAACCCAACTACCGCACGCCATGGAATCCCGGAGAGGTCGGCGGCGGGGTTGGTGCCGGCTTTGTGATCAGCGGTAACCGCATCCTCACAAACGCCCACGTGGTCAGCAACGCGCGGTTCCTGACCGTCTCTAAGGAGAACGATCCCAAGCCGTATCCGGCGCGGGTTCTGCACATTGCCCATGACTGCGATCTCGCGCTGCTCACGGTGGAGGATCCCGGTTTTTTCAAGGGTACACAGGCTCTGGAGTTCGGCGGGATCCCCGAGATCGAGTCGACGGTTTCTGTTTACGGATACCCGATCGGCGGCTCACGGCTTTCGGTGACGCGCGGCATCGTCTCCCGGATCGATTTTCAACCCTATTCGCATTCGGGGATGGATTCGCACCTGACGATCCAGATCGATGCGGCGATCAACCCCGGCAACAGTGGAGGTCCGGTTCTTCAGGACGGCAAGGTGGTGGGCGTGGCGTTTCAGGGCTACAGCGGCGATGTCGCGCAGAATGTCGGCTATATGATCCCGACGCCGGTTGTCCTCCGCTTTCTGAAAGACGTGGAGGACGGCACCTACGACCGCTACGTCGACCTTGCGATCAGCTACGATTCGCTCGTGAATCCGGCGGCGAGGGCCGCGCTCGGGCTTCCGGATGACGATACCGGCGTGCTGGTCGGTAGCGTTTTTGGCGGAGGTTCGTCGGAGGGGAAGGTCCTTACAGGCGATGTGCTGTTGGCGATCGATGGACTGCCGGTGGCCAGCGACGGAACGATCGAGATGGATGGCAAATCAGTCGCGCTGGCCGAGGTCGTGGAGCGCAAATTCAAAGGCGACACGGTGAAGCTGAAAATCCTCCGCGACCGCAAGCCGATGGACCTCGAGATCACGCTCGACCAGCCCTGGCCGTTCACGCTCCATGCGAACGCCTACGACGAGAAGCCGCGGTTCGTTGTGTTCGGCGGCCTGGTCTTCCAGCCGGTGGACGAGAACTTTTTCTCCGCCTTCCAGCCCGACGACATGCGGCTGCGCTATGTCTTCGACTTCTTCGTCGAGGACCGGCTCTACATTGACCGTCCGGAGATCGTCGTTCTGAGTTCCGTTCTGGCCGATCCGATCAACGCGTACGCGTCGGAATTCCGGTTCTCCATTGTGGATGAGATCAATGGCAAAAAGATCCGCCGTCTCGACGATGTGGCCGAAGCCTTTGCCCAGCCCGCCGACTACTACGTGATCCGCATGCTCGGAAGCGGCCGGCCGATTGTGCTGGAGCGCAAGGCGGTTGAGGAGGCAAGGGAGCGCATCCTGACCCGCTACGGTGTCCGCCGGGAGCAAAATCTTACCAAATGAACGTGCGCCGCTTTTCTCTCGCCCTCTTCTTTCTGCCGCTCCTCGCATCGGCCGCCGCATCGAAGCCGGCGGCGTCGCCCCAGCCACGGACAGGTGAGAATTCGGTCGTGCGGGTCAATTCCACCAACCAAGCGTATGATTTCTTCCGTCCGTGGATGAAGAAAAGTCCATTCACCCGCCGGGGACTCGGCGCGGTGATCGAAGGCGGCCGCGTGCTGGTGACGGCTGAGCTGGTGGGCAACCACAGCTATGTCGAACTCGAGAAAGCCCGTTCGGCAGAGAAGGCCCCGGCCGTTGTGGAGCGGGTGGACTACGAGTGCAACCTTGCCGTGCTCAAGCCGGTCGATCCTGCGTTTCTCAAGGAACTCGTGCCTCTCGAACTCGACAGTGGAGCGAAAGTCGGCGACCGCGCCAGCGTGCTTCAGGTCGAATCGAACGGCGACATCGCCGAGACTCCAGGCACCCTCACATCGATCACGATCGGAGCGTATCCGGGCGACGGCATGGGGTTGCTCATCTTCCGGCTCAGCGCGCCTCTCCAGCAGCGGGATGGCAGCTTCACGCTGCCGGCCATGCGCGACGGCCGCCTGCTCGGTCTGCTGATGCGGTACGATGCCCGGAGCCAGGTGGCGGAAATCATCCCGCCTCCGGTGATCCGCCACTTCCTGAAGGAACACGCCAAACCGGTCTACGGCGGCTTCGCGCGGGCGGGCCTTGGATTTGCCTCGACGCGGGATCCCCAACTGCGGCGCTATCTCGGTTTGCAGGAACCCGGTGGCGTTTATGTGACCGACATCCTCAGCGACAGCTCCGCGGAGAAATCCGGACTCAAGAAAGGTGATGTGATCCTCTCCGTGGATGGAAAGCCGATCGATCAGGACGGCAACTATGACGATCCCGAGTTCGGGCGCATCCCGTTCAGTCACCTCACGAATACGGTGGCGCACCCGGGCGACACGGTGATTTTCCGTGTGCTCCGCGAGGGCAAGACGCTCGATCTTCCGGTAAAGCTTGAGGTGCGCGACCGGAGCAAGATGCTCAGCGAGCCGTTCGTCATGGACCGCGCCCCGCGCTACATCAACCTCGGCGGCCTCATCTTTCTCGAACTCTCGCGGCCCTATTTGCAGGAGTGGGGTGGCAGCTGGCCGAAGGAGGCTCCGCAGCGGCTGGTCTATTACGATACGTTCCAAAATGAGATTCCCCGCGAGCGCGGCAAGATCGTCTTTCTCTCGCAGGTCCTGCCTTCGCCGGACACCATCGGTTACGAGCAATTGGAGAACATTGTGGTCAAGCGCGTCAACGGCCGCGATATCCGCAGCCTCGATGACCTCGCCGAGGCGGTAAAGACGCCGGTCGATGGGTTCCACCGCATTGAGTTTGAGGAGGATCCGTATCTGATTTTCCTCGATGCGGGTTCGGTTGAGCGGAACAGCAAGGCCCTCCAGGAGCAGTATGCGCTCCCGGCCCTGCAGCGGCTGTGAGCCGTCCGTTGCGTGTGCTCTTCGCCCCCTTCGGCAGCGAGGGGGATGTGAAT
>CAZSMN010000343.1:0-4049 GCA_964607615.1 uncultured Chthoniobacterales bacterium
AATCCGGGACGGGTCCAATATGCTCTTGATCATGTCGGTAGTTTCGCGGGTTGGTTAGAATAGCGGGCGCGCGGGAGAATGCAAGAGAGGCGCTGGGCTATGACAGACTCGGCGGCTCCCGGTAGAAAGAAGGACCCGCGCCGGTGTGTTGGTTACCTTGGTCCCGCATTTCTCAAAAGGGCGATACAACCCGGCGCTGGCAACCTTATTGGGCTTTCACCCGCCGTCGATTGAACCCTTGGCAACGGAGATGGGGCTGTTAGCCTGCCAATGATGGTCCGGTATGTGTTTGTTTCCACAGCCTCCTTCAAACTCCCACCAGCCGCGTTACTGCCGGGTTGCGACCGTGTTTTGAAGTTCTCTGGTTTGCCATGAAGCCCCGCAGCCCGGACTTCTTCTGCATCGGAGCCCAGAAGGCGGGGACCAATTGGCTTCGGGAGAACCTGGGCGCTCATCCCCAGGTGTGGATGCCTCCGTTGGCGGAACTGCATTATTTTGACGAGCCGCTTGGGGATGTTAGGCGTCCCGCCCGGCGTGCGTCTGAACGCGTGACAGACCGCCGGTGGTGGGATGAAGTCATTTCCCGGCAGCAGCGGCTCGCCAGCGCCGGCGACCTCGCTACGGCCGCGTGGTGGGCAGCTCACGATTTTCTGGATCACGGAGATCTTTGGTACCGGTCCCTTTTCGGGTTCGCGCCGGAAGGATGCCTCACAGGCGATATCACACCCCGCTATATGCTCTGCGGAAGCGAGGGAGTGAGGCATATGCATGCTGTCGCCCCGGATGCCAAAATCCTGTTTCTGCTCCGCCATCCGGTGGAAAGGTTCTGGTCACAGTGCCGCATGAGGTACGCACTCGGCACGCTCGAAGCCGGCGAACCAGCGGCGATGCGCCTGCTCGACACTTCCAACGGCCGCCCGCGCGGAATCTACTCGGAAGCCATCCTGCGCTTCTGCAGGTTCTTCGCGCCGGATCGGATGATGCTCGTGTTCTTCGATTCCATAAAGAAACAACCGGCCGACGTCATGCGGAGCATTTGGGAGTTCCTCGGGCTTCCCAGCATTCCGATAGCCGAGGAGCAATTGTTCAAACCTGTGAATCAATCTGAAATGCGTGACCCCATGCCGGCGGGTCTGCGGGCGCGCGTCGAGGCGACTTACCGCTCGGAAATCGAGCTTCTGGCCGGGGTCTTCGGCGGCCACCCCGGCGATTGGCTTTCAGCGGCTGCGGAGACCGGGGGGACTCCAACAATCCGTCTGACATCCTCCAAGGTGGCGGAATTGGAAAATCGGGCCCGGGCTCCGCGGCGCCACTCGCGGTCGGGCGGCAAGATTTTCTGTGTGTCAATGCAACGCAGCGGCACCACCTCGGTGGGTGACTGGTTCGAGGCACATGGTTTGCGGAGAGCAGGCAGCCCGACCTCCGCGCGCCTGGGCTGGACGCGGCTTTGGCTGGAGGGCGCCTACGACAGGATTTTTGAGTGCCCCGAGTTCTGTGAAGCGGAGATTTTTGAGGATGATCCGTGGTGGTGTCCGGGATTTTTCCGCCTCGTGGCCGAACGCTTTCCCGATGCCCGCTTCGTTCTGCTGGAGCGGGATGCGGAGGTCTGGTTCGACTCGATGTGCCGCCACAGCGGAGGGAGGAACCCCGGTTGGACCGATGTGCACGCGCGGATTTACCGGCGCGAAGAGGAGTTGGAACAAATCGTCAGCGCGACACCGGGACTTCGGAAGAATGCCTGGGAACTGCTTTCCATCCGGGAGCACCGTGACCATTATCAGGACATCTATCGGAATCATGGCCGGGACGTGCGCGACTACTTCGCAACTCAGCCGGGGCGCTTGTTTTACGGGCTTCTCGATGATCCCGCCGTTTTTCCCAGCCTGTGCGAGTTTGCCGGCGTGGTTCATGATCCGGCGATCACCATTCCGAGATCAAACGCTCTCGATCCCGCCTTGATCCATCGCGGAGCGGGAACAGGAAAGGCGGCGGCATGAAAATCGGAGAGGAAGGCCCGTCAGAAATAATCCCTCCGGGCGATGCCTCCGGTCCCATCACCGTCTTTATCACTTCGTGGGGTCGGCCTCTTTATCTCTGGAGCTGTCTGGACGCTCTTTTCCGGCTCACGAGGTCGAAGGCGGATTTCGTGCTCCTCGACAACGCCCACCCGGACCCGGCGGTCAGCGAAGTGATCCGTGGATTTGAACGCCGCGGCATGTTTTCCGAAGTCGTGAGATTTTCCACCAACTCGTGGGAGAATATCCGTTCGGCCTATCGCGACCGACTCGAAGGGGTGGGGTCCCTCCACGTATTCATCGAGAGCGATTGCGTGGTGGAAACCAACGGCCCGTGCTGGCTGAACACCATGCGCCGAATCATGGCGGACTCGCCGCATCTGGCAATGCTCGGAAGCCTGATCCGGCCGGAGGACTTTGTGCCGGAAGAAAAGGCGCGGAATCTGATGAACGGAGACGCGGAGGCGGCCGAGTTCCTGGCCAAGCTGGCAAGCCCGGAGCGGGCATTTCTGGAACAGACGCGATGGGCGGAAGCCGACGAGGACTGTTTTCTCACGGAGGCTCCGTTTCCAATCCTGAACCCTCCCGGGCGTTTGATGATGCTGAGAACCGACGTGATGCAGAGGGTGGGTCTGCATCTGGATTGGAGGCTGGCCGGGTTTCTCAGGCAGGCCGGCTACTCAACCGCAGTGACTCCAAGGGTCAGGCACCGTCACCTCAGCTTGCTGAACATCTATGACTACGACCGCTACGACGCGCGGCACCGGCAGGCGTTTTTCGAGGATGAACCCGGGGTAATCCCGTGAAGGGCATGAAGGATCACGCCATCAGAGGGAACGCGGGGCCGTGGATTCGAACCATCAGACCGGAGGATCTGGAATTGCTCCGCAACTGGCGTAATGCAAATCTGTCCCGCTTCTACGACACGATGCCGGTGAGCGGCGGCGGACAGCAGAAGTGGTTTGAAAATTATCTCCTCCGCCCGCAGGACTACCTTTTTCTGGTGATTGACGGAATCGATGCCATCGGTTGTCTGGGTATCCGGCTGCGGAAGGATGCATGGGAATTGTACAACGTCATACGCGGCCGTGCCTCCGCATCCTCCGCGGGCTGCATGTCGCAGGCGCTCGACCTGATCCGGGAATTCGCAGGCCGGATCAATAATCTGCCCATACGGGCGGAGGTCCTGTGCGATAACCCAGCATTGCACTGGTATCAGAAGAACGGTTTTTCCATCGTCGCCAGAAACGATCAGGCCGTTTTTCTCATCTCCCATGGCGGCCGGAAGCTGCCGCAAGGAAGCCTGTCATGATTTCCGTTTTCGGTTCGGACCTGGGAGAGGACGAAATCGCCGCCGTCGCGGAGTGCATGAGAACCCAGTGGGTGGGTTTCGGAAGCAGGGTGGAAACGTTCGAAAAGGCATTCTCCGAAAATTTGGGACTGTCTTGCTTCGCGATGGTCGACAGCGGATCCAACGCGCTGTTTCTGGCGGCACGGCTTCTGGATCTGCCAACAGGTGCCGAGGTGATCCTTCCGTCGTTCACCTGGGTGTCCTGCGCGCAGGCGGTTGTGATGGCGGGACTCCAGCCGGTGTTCTGCGATGTGGACCTCGCCACAATGAATGTCCGCCGGGAGGAGATCGAACGCCGGATCACGGCGCGGACCGGTGCGGTGATGGTGGTTCACTATGCCGGGCTTCCAGTGGAGATGGATCCGATTCTTGATCTCGGGTTTCCTGTCATCGAGGACGCCGCCCATGCGGTTGACGGCCGGTCCCGAGGCAGGCCTTGCGGGAGCAGGGGGCGTCTCGGGATCTTCAGCTTTGACGCTGTGAAGAACCTCACGACCGGCGAAGGCGGAGGCATTACCTCGGATGATGAGTCATTGATCCTGCGCGCCAAGAAGCTCCGTTATTGCGGCATCGGCCGGTCCGGTTTCGAAGCTGCCGCCGCAGAAAAGGGCAGGCACGGACGCTGGTGGGAGTATGCAGTCGAGGAGCCGTTCATCAAGATGCTGCCAACCAACATTGCGGCC
>CAZSMN010000344.1:0-4045 GCA_964607615.1 uncultured Chthoniobacterales bacterium
ACGCTCTGCAGCCACTCGCGCCAGATCGCGACCAGCAGGGCCATCAGCACCGGACCGACGAAGAGACCAACGAGTCCCATCGTCTTCACACCGCCGATCAACCCGAAAAAGGTCGGGAGAAAAGGCAGCCGGATCGGCCCGCCCACCAGCTTGGGGCGGAGCGTTTTGTCGACAATGAAAAGTTCGACCGATCCCCAGATAAAAAGCGCGATGCCCGCGACCGGACGTCCGCTCAGCACCAGGAAGAGTGACACCGAGGTGAAGGCCAGCGGCGCACCTCCGGGGATGAGCGCCATGAAGCCTGTGAGCACGCCGAGAAGAAACGCCGAAGGCACGCCAGCGATCGAGTAGGCGATACCAAGCACGATACCCTCGCCAACGGCGATGAGGGTCATGCCCGTCACGGTCGAGCTCACCGTCGCCGGAACCACGCGGGAAAACCGGTGCCAGCGGTGCGGGAGAACGCGCTCACCGATGCGGTCGAGTTGCTCCACGATCTTCGTGCCGTCTTTGTAGACGAAGAAAAGCGTGATCATGATGAAGAGGACATTGAGCAGCAGGCTGAAGGCGCCGCCTCCCGCCGCCAGCACCCAGCGGGAGATGTTTCCGATGTGGTCGCCGCTCAGCACCTGAACGAGTTCGCCCAGCGCCTTGGGCTGGCCCAGCGCTTCCTGCCAGTGCTCCGCCAGCCGCTGTCCGGCAAAGGGCAGCGTTGCAAGCCATGGTGGCGCGGGGATTCCCACTTTGTTCGCCTCGATCAACCACGCCGCCCAACTCCGGATCTCGTTGATGGTAAACGAGAGCATAAATGCGGACGGAATCACGAGGACGAGAAGGATAATGACCAGAGCGACCGCCGCCGCGAGCGTCGTGCTCCCGCGGCAGAATTTCACCAGCCGCCCATACATCGGCCAGCTGGCGAAACCAATGACGAGAGCCGCCAGCACGGGAATCAGAAAGCCGTTGAAAAAGTAAACTCCCGCCGCGAGCAAAAGGATAAGAAGCCAGCGGGCGATCGGGTTGTGGGGAAGAAGCTGCGACATGGGCGGGAGAACCATTAAACCCCGATCTTTTACGTAAAGAAAGCCCTGTCGGTGCGGTGCGAAAACGGCGCTCCTGCTCCAGCGGCTTGATTCCTGCTACCTCCCGCGCATGATCGCCGGCGATATGAAACCGCGCTTGTTTGTGAAGGGCGACATGGATGGGTTTGTCGGCCTCTTCGTCGACAACCTCCTTCAACTCCTGCTCATTGCGACGCTGTGCCCGCTCGTCGCCGGGCTTCCAACATCGGTCGTCGTCGGCACCATCCTTCCGGGAGCCGCGGTCTCAATTGTCATCGGCAATCTCTTCTACTCCTGGCAGGCCTGGCGCCTGGCAAAGGCAACCGGGAGAAACGACGTCACAGCGCTCCCGTATGGCATCAACACGGTGAGCCTGATCGCGTTTCTGTTTTTCATCATGGGACCGGTCTGGCGCGAGACCGGCGATCCAGTGAAGGTCTGGCAGGCGGGCGTTTTTGCGTGCCTCGTCAGCGGCTTGCTGGAGTTTGCCGCGGCGTTCTGCGCCGACGGACTCCGGCGTTCCGCACCCCGCGCCGCGCTGCTCTCGTCGCTGGCGGGAATTGCCGTGACCTTTATCGCGATGGGGTTTGCCTTTCAGATTTTCTCCGCTCCGGCGATCGCCGTGGTGCCGATGTTCCTGATCGTGATTGCCTATGCGGCAAAAATCCGGCTCCCGCTCGGGCTGCCGGCCGGGTTTGTGGCGATCTGCCTCGGCGTGGCGATTGCGTGGGGCCTGCGCTGGGCGGGGTTTTCCGTTTTCACGCCGCCGGCGGGTGAGCTTTCGTTCGGACTTCATCTTCCGAAGCCGGACCTCGCCGGGTGGGGCACGCTGTTCGCGGGCTACTGGGGCTATCTCACGGTGATCGTTCCGATGGCCCTCTTCAACGTTCTCGGTTCGCTGCAGACGCTCGACAGTGCGGAGGCCGCCGGGGACCACTACGAGACCAAGTCATCGCTGATGGTCAACGGCCTCGGCTCGATCGCCGCCGCCTTCTTCGGCAGCGCGTTTCCCACAACCATTTACATCGGCCATCCGGGATGGAAGGCGATGGGCGCGCGCATCGGCTACTCGGGCTTGAACGGAATCGTCGTCTGCGTGCTCTGCTTCACCGGAGCGGTCGGTGCCGTGCTCCATATTATTCCCATCGAAACCACGCTCGGCATCCTCATCTGGATCGGCCTCGTGATGGTCGCGCAGGCTTTTCAGGAGACGCCGAAGGCGCATGCGATCGCGGTCGCTGCCGGCCTCATTCCGTCACTCGCCGCATGGGCGCTCCTCCTGATCGAAACGACGCTCCGCATTGCCGGTATGCCGCTTGAAACAGCAATCCCGAAGTTCGGCAGCGATCTCTTTATTGGCGGCGTGATCGCGCTGAACCAGGGTTTTCTCCTGACGAGCATGGCGTTTGCTGCGATCGTCGCTTTTTCCATCGACCGTCGATTCACCGCAGCGGCCGTCGTGTGTTTTCTTTGTGCCGTCTTTTCCGCGGTCGGTCTCATCCACTCGTACGCACTCGGCCCGGGCGGCCTCAGCCCCCAATTCGGCTGGATGGCGGCGCCGGGATTCGCGGCGGCATATGCCGTGACCGGAGTCATTCTTCTCGCGCTCCGCTGGCTGAATCGTTTTGACCAATCGCACGACGCCTTGGATGGTTAGCCCTGTGAAAATTTCCCAGATCGCCGCCCAGCTCTACACCGTCCGCGACTTTTGTCAGACGCCGAAAGACCTTGCTGAAACGCTCGGTAAGCTCACCTCGATCGGCTACCGCGCCGTCCAGGTCAGCGGCGTCTCGGGCGACATCAGCCCGCGTGAGGTGAAGCAGATCGCCGACGACGCAGGAGTCACCATCTGCGCAACCCACGAGTCGGCGGATCTCATCCGCCAGCGGCCGCACGAAGTGGTCGACCGCCTGAAGACCATGGGCGTTACGCATACGGCCTACCCGTATCCCGCCGGGCTCGATTTCAACGATGTCGCTGCCGTCAAAGCAATGGTCGCCGACCTTGACGCGGCAGGAGCCATCCTCCGCGAAAACGGCTGCGTGCTCAGCTACCACAATCACGCCATTGAGTTCGTGCGTATCGGCAACGAGGTCTTCATGGATTACATCGCCCGCGCGACGGAACCGGAGAACCTGCAATTCGAGCTCGATACCTACTGGGTCCAATTCGGCGGAGGCAATCCCGCTGCCTGGTGCCGCAAATTCGGCGGCCGGCTGCCCGTGCTTCACTGCAAGGATTTCCTTTTCGGCACCGACAATCAGGCGCACTTCGCGGAGATCGGCTACGGCAACCTCGACTTTCCGGAAATCATTGATGCCGCCAATGCCGCGGGAACACAATGGTTCGTCGTCGAGCAGGATACCTGCCCGGGAGATCCCTTCGTGTCGCTTGAGAAGAGCTACAAGACGATGAGCGAGTGTCTGGCGGCAGGTTGAGCGGGACCGCTCAAGTAAGACCCGGTCCGCCCCCGAGATAAGCGGCGAACATTTCCTCGATCTCAGGAAATTTCTCCTGCAAGGCCGTCTTCCGCGTCGCGACCGCGAAGCAGTTGAGCAGCACGAGCGCATTCAGCGATGCGTCGCTTTCGACGGCGACGGTCAGACGCTTAACAAACGCCCGGTTGACCGTATTCACCTCTTCGTAGAAGGAAGCGAACCGCTCGAGATTCCAGTCCGGCTCCAGCCCGTTCCGGTGCCGGAAATACTGGGCAAGAAGATACATCGAGAGCGACCGGTAGACACTCTCCTCGGTGGTCGCGAAGGGTAGATGCGTGAGCACCATCGGACGGAGTCGGTCCAGGATCGGGCATCCGCTTGTCACCATGTAAATGCCGATCAAGGATCCGACCGCATTCGTAATTTTCACGCCGGATGAATAGGTTCGCGCGGGCGTCGTCACCTCGACATCGGATTCTTCATGCGAAAGCACATGGCTGAACGCCTCGACCACGCCGACCAGATTCCGCGCCACCGGACAGCAGG
>CAZSMN010000345.1:0-4013 GCA_964607615.1 uncultured Chthoniobacterales bacterium
GTGCTCTATTTCTTCGAGCCACGGAACGGACTACTCAGGACGGATCTCGGGCTCGACCGGCCCTGAGCCCGTGCACGATTCTTAGCGCTTCTGCTGTGGTCTCGGAGGGAGATTTCCCGCTTCGCGGAACGTGATGCGCGCTTTCGTCAGGTCGTAGGGCGACAATTCGACCGTGACATGGTCGCCCGGCACGATGCGGATGAAGTTCTTCCGCATCTTGCCTGAGATATGCGAGAGCACGACATGACCGTTGGGGAGTTTTACCCGGAACATCGTTCCCGGCAGTACATCCACCACCACGCCCTCGCTTGTGATGCAATCGTCTTTGGCCATCGCAGGCTGCCCATGTAGCAGGCCCCGCGCGCGAAATCAACTCAATGCGGTCTCCGTGTGCCGAGGTGTTGCGCCGACGGCGAGCCAACCTGCGCGGCATGGATATTGCTTGAGAGGTCCATTGCCATGAGGGGTTTGTGGCACAAATGTAACAAACCCGACGTGGAAAATTTCCGAAGAAAAGACGAAAGCCTTCCCAGTTGAAATCCGCCCGGACATCTCTGCTCCCGTTGCTTCTGTCTCTCGCGTCGGCCATCCTGCTGCCCGCCACGCTGCGCGCTCAATCAATTCAGGATTCCGGCCTGACCGCACAGGAATACCTCGACAAGGGTGCGCAGGCTTTTCTGAGCGGAAAATACGAGGAGACGATCAAGCTCTACCAGGAGTTCGAAACCCAGTTCGGTAAGTCCACCGAAGCGGCACCTCTGCTGAGGAATACCTACTACCGGTTGGCGATGAGCTTTATTCACCTCAAGAAATTCGAGGAGGCTATCTTGGCAATCGAAACGGCGCTTGCGGCCAACCCGCCTTTGCAGAAGTCCGAGATCGAGGAACTCACTTTCTGGCTTGGCGCGGCGCAGCTTCAGGAAGAGGAGTTCGAAAGCGCCCGCGCGACGCTGGAGAAATTCCTCTCCCTCTTCCCGCCCGGCGCGGAGAGGAATCCCGCGGTTACTGCCCAGAGCCCGGCGGCCGTCCGGATTCCCGAGGCGCGTATCCTGATCGGCACCGCTTGGCTTCTTGAAGAAAAATTCCGTGAGGCGGCCGACTACTACGCGGCTCTGAAGCCCGGCACGATTCCCGATGACCGCGGGCGGGCGACCGTTCTCCGCCTCTATGCGCTCCTCCAGGATAATGATGACGATGCCGCCATGGAGCTCATCGCGGCCGAGTTTGCCCGCATGGCCGATATCGCCCAACTGGTGACTTTTCAGACGCTCACCCTCGAACTGGGAAACCGCTTCCTGGAGAAAGGCGAATACCGCAAGGCGATCTCCTGCCTCCAGCGCGTCTGGACCTCCGAGCGCCTCCTCCGCCATCAGACCGAGCGGCTCAAGGACCTCGAGAGCCGCCTCCAGGCTGTCGAGGCCAATCCGAAGGGCGATCCCTACGCCAAGCTCTCGCTCAGCCAGACCATCCAGAAGGTGAAGAGGGAGCTTGAGAATTTCGAAAAAATCCCGAGCTTCGATGCCGCGCTCCGCCTCCGCCTTGCGACAGCCTACCAGGCGATGAAGCGCTACCGCGAGGCCGCCCTCATCATGGAGGAAATGCTCGCCACGCTCCCGGCCGACCCCGTGGTCGAGCAGGCGTCGGTGAGCCTCGTCCAGTCGTGGTTCGAGATCGAGCGCTGGCAGAATGCCATCGAGGCCGCGCAGGGATTCGCCGCGAAATTCCCCGCCTCGAAAAGCCTCCCGCTCGTCCTCTACCTCGAGGGGCTTTCGTTGCAAAAGCTGAACCGCTACGACGAGGCGGTCGCTGTTTTTGATACGATCCTCAAAAAGCACCCCGCGTCCGAATTCGCGGGCCGCGCGCTGTTCATGCGGGGCTTCACCCAGCTTCTGGCCGAGAAAAATACGGACGCCATCGCGACCTTCGAGGAGTTCCCCGCGAAATATCCCTCTCACGATCTCGCCGAGGCGGCCCTCTACTGGCGTGGCATGGGCTACTCGCTCGACAAGCAATTTGAGAAAGCCCGCGATGCGATGGACGAATACCTCCGGCGTTATCCCGAGGGAGCCTTCGCAGGCAGCGCGGTCTTCCGCAAAGCCTACTGCGCCCAGCAGATGGAGGATTACACGACCAGCATCCGCGAGCTTCGCGGCTACCTGAGGAAATACCCCGGCCACGAGGAAATTGCCGAGGCGCGCGTTCTGCTCGGCGATGCCTTGATGAACGAAGGCGAAATGGAGGAAGGCATGGCGGCCTTCAAGGGCATCCCCCGCGAGGAGACCCGCTTCTACGAGGAAGGAGTCTTCAAAACGGCCAAGGCCCTCAAGCTCATGGAGGAACACGATCGTCTCCTCGCCCTCATGGAGGAATTTCAGGCGCAAAATCCGCGCAGCTCGCGCGTGGCTGAGGCCGTCTATCAGGCCGGCTGGGTTTACCGCCAGCGCGAGCAGCCGGAGAAAGCCCGCGAGCTCTACTGGGCCGCCATCACAGCCCATGGGGATGACCCCGCCATCCGTTCCGTCGACGACCTTTTTCCGGCGCTGGCCAGGCTCTACCGCGGCGATGCGGCTTCCGAATACGAGGCCCGCCTGCGCGACCTCCGCGAGGAAGCGGTTCCCGCCGGCAAGAAAACCCTGCAAATGCGGACTCTCTGGGCCGAGGCCCTCGCCATCCGGAAGACGAATCCCGCCCGTGCGCAAGACCTCCTCCTCCAAGCCGCCGCGCTGGCCGATGTCAGCACCACCAACCCGCTCCTGCTCGCCGATTTCGCCGCCGCGCTCGATGCGGCCGGCAAGAAGGACGAGTCGATTGCCCTCTACCGCGATCTCGTGAAATGGAACCCCCGCGCCCCGCAGAAGGACCGCGCGCTCGCCGCTCTGGGATTTGCCGAACTGGCCAAGGGCAACGAGAAGGCCGCTCTCGGATGGTTCGACCGCTTCGCCCGCGAGACCACCGGTTCGCGCGAGACCGGCCGCGTCCTCCTCGCCAAGGCACAGCTCCTTACCGACCGCGGCCAAAAAGACGCCGCCCTCGCTGCCCTCAACGACCTCCTCGCCAGCGAATATGCCACCGGCCAGGAGAAAGCCGAAGCCCTCTACCGCATCGGTGATGTCCACCTCACGGCCGGCAAGCCGTCGCTGGCCATCCCGTACTTTCAGCGCATCTACGTCATGCACGGCCGCTGGCAGGACTGGGTCGCCAAAGCCTACCTCGCCAGTGGGCTCGCCTTTGAAAAGCTCAACGATACCGACAGCGCCCGCCGGACCTATCAGGAATTCGCCGCCAAGGAGGAGCTCGGAGAAAAACCCGAGTCCGCAAAGGCCAGGGAACGCCTCAAGGCGCTCGGCGGCCCGCTCCCGGAACCCGCCGCCACACCCGCTCAAGGATGAAAACCACCCTTCTCCTTCTGCTCACTGCCGCGTCTTCCGTATTCGCTCAGGATGTCGTCTTCATGACCTCCGGAGAGAAACGCCCCGGCCGTGTCGTCGGCACCGATGGCACGCTCCTCCGTTTGGAGGTTCCTCTGCCCACTGCTCCCGGCGCCGTTGCCTCCGCCGCACCGATGTTTGCCTCGGTGAGCCTTCCGAAGGCCGATGTTGCCCGGATCGAATTCGCAGCCGATCCGGTTCTTGAGGCCCTTCTCAAAGATCTGCCCGTCGCGAAGGTTCCCGACCTCGAAGCCCGCTGGCCGAAGCTCCTCCCTTGGCTTTCCATGCCGCGCTCTCCGGCCGGCCGCGCCGGCAATGTTCTCGGAGACGGGCTTCTCCGCACCGATGACCCGGCGCAGGCCGCCAAGGCCCTGGAGCTCTTTACCCTCATCGAAGCTGAGGCATGGGATGAGACAGATCGCATGCTGGCCCGCCAGGGGCGCCTGCGCGCCATGGTCGCCACCGGCCGCGCCAAAGAAGCCGTCGCCGAGGCCGTCGAACTGGCGGCCGTCACCGAAAATCCCGCCGTGCTCATCGAGGCCAAATACATCCTCGCCGAAGCCGATGCTGCCGCCCTGCGCAAGC
>CAZSMN010000346.1:0-4001 GCA_964607615.1 uncultured Chthoniobacterales bacterium
TGGCGATCGGCATCCTGGTCGACAATGCGCTGGTGGAGATCGAAAACATCAAACGTCAGATCTCGCAGGGAAAGGAAGTGCGGCAGGCGATATTGGATGGCGCGAAGCAGGTGGCGTTTCCGGAGTTTGTTTCGACGACCGGCATCTGCATCGTTTTTCTGCCGGTCTTCTTTCTAAGCGGCACGGCGGCGTTTGTCTTCAAGCCGCTCGCGCTGGCGGTCATCTACGCGATGATCGCGAGCTATCTCCTCTCGCGAACGCTGGTGCCGACGCTGGCCTCGATGCTCCTTCCCGGCGAAGTCAAGGCGGCCGCCCGCGAGGCGGGTCGCAAGCCGTCGCTCCTCTTCCGCCTCCATCTGGGAATCGAGCACCTGATCGACAGCGGCGCGAAGGTTCAAGGCCGGCTTCTGAACCGCTTTGTCGCCGCGCGTTGGATCGTCCCGCTTCTTTTTGCAGCAGTTTGCGGTCTCGGGTTTCTCGCTTGGAAATCTCTGGGGCGCGAGTTTTTTCCGGTGACGGATGCCGGGCTGATCCGCCTTTTCGTGCGGGTGCCGAGTGGGATCCGGGTCGAGGAGACCTCGCGCACGATCGCGGAGATTCACCGCGAGATCCGCAAGATGATTCCGCCGGAGGAGCTGCTGTTTGTAGTGGAGAATGTGGGCGTCCCTGCGGCGGTCAACCAGGCCTGGGTTCCGAGCGCGGCCGTCGGATCCTATGATGCCGAGGTGCTGATCCAGCTCTCACCGGGCCACTCGCCCAGCGCCGGTCACATGGCGGGCTTGCGCGGGATGCTGAAGGAGAAATTTCCCGACGTGCAGGCATTTTTCCGGCCCGCGGACGCCACGAGCCAGACCCTGTCGGGCAGTTCGCCGACGACGTTTGAGATCCGGATGATCGGGCGGGATGTGCCGGGGAATATCGCCCTGGCCCGCGAGCTGCAGAGCCGGATGGAAGCGATGCCCGGCGTGGTCGATGTCACGATCCGCGAGGTTCTTGACCTCCCGGAATATTTTTTGGAGATCGACCGCGTCCGCGCGGCGCGACTCGGGATCACGCAGCAGGATGCGGTCGGCGCCGTCCTCACGGCGCTGGGATCGGGAGGATCGGTGGCTCCAACGTTCTGGGCAGACCCGAAGGTGGGAGCGTCCTACGAGGTGTCGGTGGGCGTGCTCCCGTGGAATCTTCCGCAGAAAGAGCGGCTCCTGGATCTTCCGGTGCGTCCGTCGGGCGGCGGAGAGGCGGTTGTGCTCGGCGCTATCGCCTCGCTCTCCGAGCGCCGCACGCCGGCCTCGGTCTCGCGGACGACCCTGCTGCCGACTCTGACGGTGCTTGCGAATCTTCAGAATACCGACATTGGTTCGGCGCTCCGGCAGATCGAGCCAGTGCTGGAGGAACTGCGTGCCAAGCAGAAGCCCGGCAATCGCATCGAACTGGAAGGTCAGGCGGCCCTCATGGGATCGGCCTACAGCGAGCTGTTCGGCGGCCTCGCCCTGGCAGCGGTGCTCGTTTTTCTGGTGATGGTGATTAACTTTCAATCCTGGTCACTTCCGTTTGTCGCGATCAGCGGGCTGCCCCTGGCGGTGTCGGGGGCGTTCGCGGGCCTGTGGCTGACAGGGACCCCGCTGAGCGTTCCGGCCCTGATGGGTCTCATCATGGTGGTGGGCGTTTCGACAGCAAACAGTGTGCTGGTGACGAGCTTTGCGAGAGATCTTCTGGCGGAGGGTACGCCCGGGGCAAAGGCAGCGGTCGAGGCGGCCACCACGCGGTTGCGGCCGGTCTGCATGACGGCGCTTACGATGATACTCGGCGTGTTGCCGATGGCCCTCGGGTGGGGGGAGGGAGGGGAGCAGAATGCGCCTCTCGGACGCGCTGTCATCGGAGGCTTGTCGATCGGGACGCTTGCCTCGCTGCTGGTCGTGCCTTTTGTTTTTGCCCTTCTGAAAAAGAACGCCCAACCCGCCGAACCGGTTCTATGAAAATACTGCTGTCGCTCTCTGTCCTCTGCCTCGCCGGCCTTTTCACGCTCGGCGCACAGGAACCGGCCAAAGTACAGGTGGTCAGTCCCGAAGCGGGCACGGAGACATCGCTGCTCCGGCTGCCGGCACGCACGGTGGCGGCGGAGGAGGCGGAGATTTTTTCCCGCGCGACGGGAATTGTCAGTGAACGCCGTGTCGATATCGGAGACCGGGTGAAGGCGGGCGATGTGCTCGCGGTGATCGAGGCGCCCGAGGTACTCCGCCGCGTCGACCGGGCGAAGGCCGGTGTGGCACAGGCCACCGCTCGGGCCGAACTCGCCCGAACGGCACTCGTCCGTGCGCAGTCGATGTCGAAGAACCGCGTGATCTCCGAAGAGGTTCTCGACGAGAGGGAATCGGCAGCGAAGACCGCCGAAGCCGACTTGGTTGCCGCACGTGCGGATCTTGCCGAAGTGGAGGAACTGGCCGGCTTCCAGACGATCCGGGCACCTTTTGATGCGACGGTCGCCGCGCGGAGGATCGATCGCGGCGATCATATCCAGGGCGACCAAAGCCAGAGCCGGCAGGGGATGTTCCGCCTCGTCCGCCTCAACGAACTCCGCGTCGAACTCGATGCGCCGCCCTCGGTGGCGCTGAAGTTGAAGCCCGGCCAGAAGGCGCGGGTGGAATTCGGCGAGAAGGCGGGGCAGAAATTCGAAGCGGTGGTTTCTCGCTCCTCGGGCGTGATCGACACGGCCTCGGGCACGATGCGCGTCGAACTCACCATGGCGAATGCCGACCTGGCGATTCCCTCGGGGCTTACCGGCACGGCTTTTATCGAGCTCGCCGCCGGCGAAGCGGCGCTGCTTGTTCCGACCAACACGGTTTTTGTCCGCGATGGCAAGCCTCACGTCGCCAAGGTGGTCGACGGCAGGATCTCCTTCACGCCGGTGAAGGCTGGGAGAAATTTCGGCGGCAAGGTCGAGCTCCTCTCCGGCGTGGCGCCCGGCGATCAGCTTGTGGTGAGCCCGAATGCGCTACTTGTCGAGGGCCAGCCGGTGGTCGCGGAAAAGCGTGAGGCCCGCTGAGCCACGGCGTCAGACCTGATCGATGAACCGTCGCGTGATGTCCTGGTAGGCATCGATGCGACGGTCGCGAAGAAACGGCCAGTGCGTGCGCTGGGTATCGACCGAAGCGAGATCGACCGGAACGACGAGCACTTCTTCCTGATCCACGGAGGCCTTTGCAAGAATCTGGCCCGCCGGATCGCAAACAAAGCTCTGGCCCCAGAACTCGATGCCGTCGCCTCCGTCCGGCGCTTCATGGCCGATGCGGTTCGGGGCGACGACGTAGCAGCCATTGGCGACGGCATGGCCGCGCTGGACGGTCTCCCACGACGAATGTTGCCGTGCGCCGTAGCGCTCTTTTTCCTTGGGATGCCATCCGATGGCCGTCGGGTAGAAAAGGATCTGCGCGCCTTGCAGGGCGGTGAGGCGGGCCGCTTCGGGATACCACTGGTCCCAGCAAACGCAGACGCCGATACGGCCGAATTTTGTGTCCCATGCACGGAACCCCAGATCGCCCGGGGTAAAGTAGAACTTTTCGTAGAAAAGCGGATCGTCCGGGATGTGCATTTTCCGGTATTTGCCCAAAAACGCGCCGTCCGCATCGATGATCGCGGCGGTATTGTGATAGAGGCCCGGCGCACGGCGTTCGAAAAGCGAAGCGATAATGACGACGCCGAGTTCTTTCGCGAGCACCTGCATATTTTCCGTGGTCGGGCCGGGGATGGGCTCGGCGAGATCGAAGTATTTATGGTCTTCGATCTGGCAGAAATAGACCGAGCGGAAGAGCTCCTGAAGGCAGACGATGTTTGCGCCGCGCGCGGCGGCTTCGCGAAGCCCGCGTTCGGCTGCCGCCATGTTGGCCTCGAGATCCGCCCCGCAGGCGTGCTGAACGACTCCGATATTTACGATGGGTTGCGCCATGGCGGGAACACTGCCACATTCCGGCCGAATGAAAAACACGCTTTTCACACTCCTTCTG
>CAZSMN010000347.1:0-1505 GCA_964607615.1 uncultured Chthoniobacterales bacterium
ACCATGGTTCGATCACCCGCGCGATAGCGCTACAAAAAAGCCGGAGGCACCCACTCTCGTGAAGCCTGCTGCAGGCAGGCAATCCCGTCGGTCACCCCACCAAATCTCCGACGGGACGAGAACCATGGTTCGATCACCCGCGCGATAGCGCTACAAAAAAGCCGGAGGCGCCCACTTTCGTGAAGCCTTCCGCAGGCAGGCAATCCCGTCGGTCACCCCACCAAATCTCCGACGGGGCGAGAACCATGGTTCGATCACCCGCGCGATAGCGCTACAAAAAAGCCGGAGGCACCCACTTTCGTGAAGTCTGCCGCAGGCAGGCAATCCCGTCACTCACCCCGCACTCCTTCACAGCGGAGTTCGCGCGATTTCACCCCTCGTCGCTGGAATGCGATGCCTCTTTGCCGGGGCCGTAATGAACGACCTTCACTTCCTGAAGCGTGATGAGTCCGCCGCCGATCATTTCTTTAAGCACCGGCAGGAAAGCTTCGATTTTTTCCTGTGCGTCAATGATTTCAATGAGCATCGGAAGGTCTCCGGAAAGCTGGAGAATTTTTGCGGTGTGGACGTGGCTGCTTGCGCCGAAGCCCATCGGACACTTCAGCACCGTGGCGCCAGCGAGACGTTGCGTGCGCGCTTCAAGCACGATGGCCTCGTAGAGCGGGTGATGGTTCCAGCGGTCGCTTTCTCCAACATAGATCCGGAGTTGCAGGGCCTTTTCGGGAAGGTTCATGGGTGGTCAGTGAGGTTGAAGGGCCCCGGCGGCGAGGAGGCCGAGCCATGTGGCCACGAGGCAGAGGACGACGCTGCCGAGAACATTCCCGCCGGCGTAGAGGTATTCGCCATCAGCCAGCAGATGGATCGTTTGTAGGCTGAAGGAGGAGAATGTCGTAAAGCCTCCCAGCACGCCGATCATCACGACCTGCCGGAACAGGGGCGACGTGAGATAGGAGCTCTCGGGCCCGGTCAGGCCGGCGAAAAGGCCGATGACAAAACAGCCGGTCACATTGACCAGGAACGTGCCCCACGGAAAGGCCTGGCCGAAGTGATCGGCAACGACGTTTGACAGAAACATCCGTGCCGCGACCCCGAGGGCGCCTCCGGCCATCACCGCCAGATAGGTGAGCAGGGTCATCCCCGGCATCCTTTCCGGGGGGTTCCACTGTTTTGCGCTCGGGTTCTGTGCATCAGGAAAAAAATCGGCTTTCCAGACCGAGAAATAGCGCCGGTCGAGGAGGGCGGAAAGCCGAAAGACGGCGATTTCCTGATGTGACATCGTGCGCAGGCGTGCTAGCTTGCGCGCGAATTGGGACGGAACTTTTCCATTCGAAGCACCGTGAGACTGCCCGCCGCCTTAATCGCTGGGGGCGGTCTGCTCGTCCTTCTCCTGCAATCCGCCGCCGCGCAGGAGACGGAATTCGCCGCCGAGCAACCGCTGCGCTACATCGACCTTGCTCCGGAGCGGGCGGGGGGGGGGGGGGGGGGGGGGGGGGGGGGGGGGGGGG
>CAZSMN010000347.1:1515-3988 GCA_964607615.1 uncultured Chthoniobacterales bacterium
GCCCCCTCCCCCCGCCCTTGTCGCCGGCGAGGTCCGGATGAAGATGGCCGAGGCACGCGTCTCGCAGGATCCCAAGCTCCGCTCGCGGGAGTTGGCTCAACCCTTTTCCCTTGAGACCACACCACTGCCGGACGTGCCGGCCAAGTGGCGCTATGACCTCGAAATGGTCTGGCGCGACGAGTTCCGCCCGCAATCCCTCGGCTGGGAACGCCTAGGCGGCCTGAACCAGCGGACATCGCTCCGCTTCGAGCCATGGCAGACGCTGGCCTTCGAGGGCTCGTTGGAATCCCGGTCGCGCGTGCGTCCCGACTCGACTTCGGACCGCTCCGACCGCATCGAGCTATCGCTGCAGCTGAGCCCGCACCAGAGCAGCCGCCTCCGGTTGGCCGGCGGCCTGTCGTCCTATGAGGACTTTTGGCGCAACACGCGCAGCGAGCGTTACCTCCGCCTTCACCTCGAGCAGAAGCTCGGACCCCTGCCGCTTACCGCGCGTCTCAGCCCCGGCGTCGTGCAGGAGCTTCCCCAATGGCCCGGCGCATCCTTGGTGCTCCGGCAGGAAGTCGAATCGTCTGTCGCCTGGTCGGTAACCTCAGACCTCACGCTGACGACCGGATGGAACCAGTCCACCGTCCGCTGGATGGGCAGCGAGTCGACGATGTTCCGCGACTATGTTTTTTCGCGTCTGGAACAGCGGCTCAGCAAGGATCTCTCGGTGCGATGGATGCTCGGTCTTGAGAATCTAGCCTTCGACACCGGGGAGAACTACAACGGCCGGCTCACGGCGGGCGTCGAATCGCTCCTCACGCTCAGCAACCGCCTGCGCGGCGCCCTGCAAATCCAGCGCACCGCGGATGTGGAAAACGACCAGGCACGCAGCCGGCCGGAGGAAACGCTTTTTCTCCTCACGCTGGCGGGTGACTTCTAGAGGGTTCTTCAAAAGCAGCACGGGCCGGAAAAGATGTAGGCCGCCGCAACGAATGTTACGACGGCCTACTGTTCCCCCCAGAACGCGTTCAGCATCGCTCAGCCGCGTAGGAGTGCAAGGGAATTTTTGAAAAATCTTTTCGGCCCGTTCGAGCGGCGGGAATTTGAATGAGACTTGCAATAACACTTGCCCTGCCGTCTTTTTGCGGGATGGATAAAACGCCCGTAACGATTCTGACCGGCTTCCTCGGCGCTGGGAAGACCACGCTCCTCAACCGCATTCTCACGGAGGAGCACGGCCTGCGGATCGCGGTCATCGAGAACGAATTCGGCGAAATCGGCATTGATCACGAGCTCGTCATCAATGCCGACGAGGAGCTCTTCGAGATGAACAACGGCTGCATCTGCTGCACCGTCCGAGGGGATCTGATCCGCATTCTGGGAAATCTCATGCGCCGGCGGGATAAATTTGACCACATCCTCATCGAGACAACCGGCCTCGCGGACCCCGGGCCGGTCGTGCAGACGTTCTTCGTCGATGAAGACCTGCGCGAGAAGCTGTCGGTCAACGGCGTCGTCACGCTGGTCGATGCGAAGCACATCCTCGCCCACCTCGATGACAGCGACGAGGCGCGAGAGCAGATCGCGTTTGCGGACATCCTTCTCCTGAACAAATGCGACCTCGTATCTCCCGAGGACCTCGACGCCCTCGAAAAGCGCATCCGCTCGATGAACGCGCTGACGAAGATCATCCGCACAACAAATGCCGCCCTCCCGATCGCGCAGGTTCTCGACATCGGCGGGTTCCGGCTCGACCGGGCGATGGAGCTGAACCCCCACTTCCTCGACAGCGGGCATCCGTATGAATGGGCGGCTATCTACGACGTGCCGGCCTCCGGACTTTCCCTCGTCACCAAGTCCGCTCCTGACCCGACAATGGCAGTGACGGTTTTGCCCGTTCCGGAAGGAGCCACCTTCGACGACATTGCCGGCAAGGCGAACCGCGCGTTTTCCAGCGAGCCACAGGTGCGCCCGCCCGGCGGCACACTCGCGGCCGATGGAGCCCTCTACGAACTCGAGCTCAAGCCCGGCCTCCAGAGCTGGACGCTGAAAACCGGAAACGTCACGCGCATCGGTATCTTCACTGCGCACCACCCCGACGAGCTCGGCATGGTCCTCTCGGCAAAGGGCGTTCCGCTCGAGCCGGCGGAAGCCCATGAGTTCCACCCCGACCACCATCATGACGATCACGTCACGAGCGTCGGTATAGAGCACCTCGGCGATTGCGATGGCAAGAAGCTCAACGAGTGGCTCTCGACGCTCGTCCGCGAAAAAGGTGCCGACATCTACCGGATGAAGGGCGTTTTTTCGCTCAAGGGAAATCCGGACCGCGTCATCTTCCAGGGCGTTCACATGCTCATCGACGCGGCAAACGGCGGCCCGTGGGGAGACCGCCAGCGCAAGAATGCGCTCGTTTTCATCGGCCGTCACCTCGACCGCCAGAGCCTCGTTGCCGGATTCCGCTCATGCCTCGCCTGACCGAACTCGG
>CAZSMN010000348.1:0-3935 GCA_964607615.1 uncultured Chthoniobacterales bacterium
CGCTTCATTTGCGGTTGAAAATCCCATAGTGGCTCCCTAGCTTCAATCACCATGTCACAGCTTTCTTTGGAGAAGTTCGGCGAGAATCTGCCCGTTTCGGGCGTGGTGGCGTTTTCCCAGGTCGCCGTCGGCCTCGGAGCGGGTCTTCTGGTGGCCGACCGGATCGGTCGCCCGGTCCGCCGTGGATTGGCCATCGCGCTCGTGAGCGCCGGCGTGGCGGCGTTGATCCCGGTGGTGGCTGGCGTTGTGACAAATATCTCGCATCGGCCCGGCTCCCGCCGGCTGATGAACCGCCGCCTTGAAAGTATCCGCTCGGACTCCGGTCTGGCGGATGACGAGAGCACTTTTTAGTCCGGCGCGCCATGCGGCGTCTCATTCTGGCATCGGCTTCGCCGCGTCGTAAAGACCTGCTGGAACAGGCGGGTTTTGAGGTTTCTTGCGTGGTTTCGGGTGCCGAGGAAATCGAGTCCGACGAGTTTTCTCCAGCTGCGCTGGCGCTCGAAAATGCCGGACGCAAAGCAGCTCTCGTAGCGCATCTTCATCCCTGCGAAATCGTCCTGGCTGCCGATACGGTTGTCTGGCGGGATGGACGCTTCTACGGGAAACCGGTCGACTTCGACGATGCCGTTCGGATGATCGGAGAGCTCGAAGGGCGCACGCACGAGGTGGTCACCGGCGTTGTCATTCACCATCCTTCGGCCGGGATGCTTTCCTTTGCAGAGTCGAGCCTGGTGACGTTCCGGAGCCTCGGGCCGGACGGGATCCGGCAGTATCTCGAATCCATCAACCCGCTCGACAAAGCGGGCGGCTACGCCGCGCAGGGCGAGGAGGGAAAAATGATCATCGCGTCGATCGAAGGGCTGGTCACGAATGTGATCGGCTTGCCCGTCGAACGGGTAATCGCCGAGCTCGACAAAACCTAGCGCGGCTACTCGGACAGAAGGTTATCCGGCCGTTTTTCTTTCGGTGTCGGTGAGGCTCCCGGCAGGGGAACCGGCCGGTCTCCGATCGAGGAGATTTTTTGCCGCTCGGCTTCGGCGGCGACCGGGTCATAGACCTGGCCGCCCACGATCGCCACGCTGCCATCCACAACACGCCGGAGCCCCGGCCGTGTGGAGAACTCGTTGTAGGTCTTCTGACCGAGGACTTTTCCGTTGAGGCCCACCTTGGTATAGATGAACGTCTTCGGAGCGGAATTCTGCAGGATGTGGATCTGGTTCGCCTGATCGAGCAGGATGTCCGGCTCGCCGAAGCTCAGGAAGCGCCCGAGCTGATGGGTGCAATAGATCACGCCGTTCGGCTTGTCCTCGATGCGGAGGTAGAGGTAGTTGCTCTGCGGCAACCGGTGGGCGAGCAGGGAGATCGTGCGGGTTGAGCCGGCGCCGGGCTCACCCTCCGGAACGCCCACTGTTTTGTTCCAGAGAACCTTCCCGTCGGTGATCTCGATATTGAGCGACGGCGAGCTGAAGTAGCGGTTGGACTCCGCCACGAAGACGTTGGCTTTGATCCGGTAAGAGCCGAATTCTCCGATGGGGAAGAGCGGCGTCAGGTTCACGGTGCGGGAGATCTTTTGGCCGGACCCGAGAGCGATCGGCTCGTTCAGGTAGGTCCCACCGACCGGAGGCAGCGGGCGGCCATCCAGCGTCTCGACCTGGAAGCCGAACCACGTGTGCTGGGGGTTGTCGACCAGCAGGAGTTCCTTGCCGCTGAGGTTGGTGATCGTGACGGTGACCAGAATGGGCTCGTAGACGATGAAGAGGCTCCGCTTCATCGCGATATCGACCTGCACCTGCGCCTGCGAGGAGGCGAGGCCGCCGAAGAGCACCAGGCAAACGAGCGCGGCGCAAAGAAGACCGGCGTTGCGGAATGGCCGGATCATTTCTTCGCGGGAGGCGTATCGGAGGCGGTCCGGAAGCCAAGGGCGTCGTCGAATTGGAGGTCCATCAGCTTCACGACACGACGGGTGACCGTGTGGTCCTGCGTCTTCCAGTTCCCTCCGCGGATGACGGGTACCTTATCTCCGCCGAGATCCGGGCTCTCCACATAGGTGGCGGTCCACTCGGAGACGTTTCCGGCCATGCCGATGACACCGAACGGACTCTTGTCGCCCTTCTTCGCGTCGACGGGGTTCCAGCGTTTGAAGCCGTCTTTGTCGCCGCCCTTTTTGGGATTGGGGTCGAGATCGATGTTGGTGTTTGCGCGTTCGGGGGCTTCGTTGTCACCCCAGGGGAACGCGCGGCCCTCATTGCCGCGGGCTGCTTTTTCCCATTCCTGCTCGGTCGGAAGGCGCTGGCCTCTCCAGTTGGCGTAGGCATAGGCATCAAACCAGTCCACACCGAAAACCGGGGAGTTCACATCCAGTTCGGCCTCTTTGTAACGGCCCCAGCGCTTGGCGCGGTTAAAATATCCCGGCATTGGCGGACGGAGTTCGGTCATATCCGCCCAGCCATCGGGAACGTGGGTTTTTCCTTTCGGCTGTTTGGGATGATCGAACGATTGCGCCTTGTCAGGGTTCTTTTCCAGGAAGTCGAGGAACTCGGCGTATTGAGCGATCGTGACCTCGTGCTCGGAAATGTAGAACTCCGGCAGCGTTACTTTCTCGCCATTCTGGTAAATGAATTCGCCGGCCGGGATGCGGACCATGTCATCAAGCTCACGCGCCGCGTTGCCTTTCGGCCGGAAGAGGATGAGATAGACCGCGAAAAGGGCTGCGGCGAGAAGTGCGAGCGAGATGCACATGTTAATGAGCACCATGCGTTTCTGGCGTTTCTTGGCCTGCTCGACCATGCGGATGGCGGCGCGTTCCTGGGCATCGAGCTTGTAAGCATCGGTCGGCGCGGCTTTTGGTTCCTTGGCGGCGATCGTCTGCAGAAAGGCCGCCCACGAGGGCGGAGCGGTCTCGGGGTTCACCAGCGAAAGAGCCAACTCGCGGGAGATCGGAGTGGCAGGCGCAGGAGGCAGGGCACCGAGAACGATACGTCCCAGCGTCGCCATCTCCATGGGGAGATCGTATTGCTGTGCCGCTTGGTGCGAGCTGATATTTGCGATGCGGGGACGGTTCTGCGGGCCGATCAGGATCGAGTTTTCGCTGATGAGCTCGTGCTGGATCTTCTCACGGCCGAAGAACGAGAGAACTTCGGCAGCCGTGCGGAGAATCTGCAGGGCGGTCGTCTCATCGAGCTTTCCGCCGCTCTCTTTGAGCTGTGCGACGGAGCGCGAGGGGATGTATTCGCAGGAGTAAAAGTAGATACCTTCGCTCTCTCCCGCCTCGTAAACTGCGATGATGAGCGGGTGATTGGCCTGAGCTTTGACGCTGGCATTGGCGATGAAGCGCTCGAGAGCGGCCGGATCGGTGGATCGTGCCGGATCGAGAACATACAAGCGGACAAGGCGCTCAACCGTGGTCTGGCGGGCACGATAGATCGGTCCCATCGAGGCGTTGCCGATCTTGGCTTCGATCTCGTAGTTTCCGATAACACGGCCGACGAGATCATCCGGCGGCAGCTCGATTTCTCCACCGATCGAGAGCCGGCCGGTTGCGGTTTTCGAGCCGGTCGCAGCTGCGGCCGCTTTCGGACGTGCGGCAACGACCGGGGCTTTGGCTTTGGCGGTCGGGGTGCTGGCGCTGGCAAGCGGTTGGGCCCATTGGCCGGCCGGGGTGCCTCCTCCCGGCTGTGCAGCCGTGGCGACCCGCGGAGTCGCCACCTTTGGCTGGGCAGCGACGCGGGGGACAAATTTCCGTATCGCGGCTTCGAGAGACTCCGGGGTGGCGGGTTTCATGACCACATCGCGGCCGCCGATCCGCTCGCCGTAGGTCGAGACGTCGTAAGCGGAGAGGAAGATCGTCTTCATCTTCGGGACGTGCGGCTGCACGGTCTCCCGCAGCGTGAAGCCATCGGTCGGTTGCAGGAAAATATCGGTGATGAGAATGTCGC